>JAFGIR010000352.1 GCA_016929515.1 Pirellulales bacterium
ATCAGGGCAGAGTCCTTCTTTGCACTGCCGCGCCGTCCCTTGGGAGCCGCCGGTGCGGACGTGTCGGACGCCGGCTTCGGCTCGGTCGCGGCCGGAGACTCCAGTGGCGTGCAGTAGCGAGACTCGGGCAACCGGGGCCGATCCACGCAGTGCTCGTTCCGCTCGTAGAAGGTGGGCGGTTCGTAGGTCCAGCCCTCGGCAAGCCGCTTTTCCTCCCGGCGGATCTTCGGAAACACCCACCAAGCGCCGATCGTCGCATAAAGGCGGCTCTTCCAGCCGAACTCGGCACACAACTCCGAGAGAAGCTCGTCCATCTTGGCACGCATCGGCGGGTCGTCTCGATAGTATCGTCGCGCCGCGCCGAGCAGGGCTGAAAACGTCGTGCCTAGCTCCCGGGCATCCCAGGCTATTCGGCGGCGAACGCGCGGATCGGGATGGTTCTTGTGGTGTTTCCAGCCGGCCAACGTCGTTCGGATGATTCGCACCGTGCTCGGACCGTTGATCTCGAAATCGCGATCGAACGCACGAATCATGAACTCGCCTTCCTGGCCGTTCTTGATGTGCGGATGGCGATAATTGAACATGAGCTGCCCATGAATGTCGCCCTGGACAAATTCGCTTTCGTCCTTCATGACTCCCTTGGCGGTCAGTTCGGCGTGCAGCGGCGTGCCGTGGATCGGCGTGTAGAGCATGAACTGGTGGAAGTCGGTCTCGTAGCTGACCGCGTAGTCGATCACGTCGTCGATATTTTCGGGCGTGTGGTTTTCCAAGCCGATGATCGTCGAACCGAGAACGCGAATGCCGTTGGCTTGAAGCTTCTTGACCAGTTGGTGGACGTTGATTCCGTGGAGTTTGGTGTATTGACTGTCTTCGCCTTCGAGACCCATCCACACCCAGGAGATTCCCAGCCCGAGCAGTTCGTCCATGGTGTATTTGCTCAACACGTTGGCCGAGCTGAAGACGTCCAACGACCAGGACTTGTCGTGTTGGCGCATCAGTTCGAGCAACCGACGAGCGCGGCCTTGGTGTAGCAGGAAATTCTCGTCCATCATGAAGAAGGAGCACGCGTGCATTTCCTTCTCCATCTGGCACATGACGTGGAACAGTTCGTCGCCCGTCTCGTAAAAGTTGATGAACTTGCCCTTGCCGCCAAACATGGCCGAGGTGGAGCAGAAGTTGCACCCCAGCGGGCAACCGACCGACGGGATAACCGTGGCGGCCACGTCGCCGGGCGATTCCTTGACGGTGACGCCGGCGGTGCGGGTACCAATTCCCGAGGAGATCATGGGATGGCGGATCGGGCGGTTCTCGTCCCCGCCCAAGAAGCGGCGGAACCAGCGAACGCCTTCGCCCTTGACGCAGTGGTCGGCGTCGATCCGTTGGTCCAGATCGGGAATATTGGCCACGTGCCCACCGACAACGATCGTTGCTTGCGGTTGATACTGCCGGATCAACTCGCACATTTTCTTCACTTTGCTCAAGTTGGGAATGATGCTCGTGATTCCGATGATGTCGTACTGGTTCTCGCGCAACTCCTCGACAAACCGATCGAGGACCGGGAAGTCGAGCACCACGCACGGGGCTTCGATGTTCGCCTGGATGAGCATCAGTCCCCAACTGCGATGGAACATTCGCAGCGAAAACGGCCCTTGGGTCCGCGTGACCTGGTTATGGTACAATTCCATCGGGTTGAGCTTGCGCGAGCCGTATTCGTCATCTTGAGCGTAGGGCCCAAAAACGCTCGTCAGTAAAACCTTGGCACGGCGGCCGAGCGGGTGAGCGGTTGAGGCCAAACTCGACGTAGGCAGGATGGATAGACTGCGGTTGGATTGAATCATGTGCGAAGTTCTCTTCCGACGAGCACGTCGGTTTGAAGTCTCTTTTGGTTGCCTGGCTTCTCGACCCCTAACGAATTCATACAATTATAGTGTTTTTCGACCACTGACTCGTCCCCTCTGTGTATGCGCCACGTAACGGCTCGGTAATACTTTGGACTCCGCGTAACCCATTGACATTTGAGCGTTAGTAAACTAGTTCTTACGGTGAGACATGACCAACCGTTGTACGGGTCGGCGCTGCCGGACGGGGTGGGTATTCGGGAAGGTCGGTTCTCCAAAATCGATCGCCTCGAACCATCGGCCGACTTCCGGTATCCTGGAGTTTGGGGTGAGCCGTTGAGGCAGTCGCTCCGACGTTTGGCGTTTAGGTCTTGATGCCGACGCCGGCGCGCCAAACACCGCGAACCGTTTTGCGACGGGTTGTCCGACTCGGCAGCCCAGTTCCTTTCGACACGAGACAGTCAACTGCCATGGTCACTCGCAAGCTGCCAATCACCTTGGGCGTTGTGATGATCATCCTGCTGGTCGTACTGATTGTCGGCTGGGTGCTCGTGTTCGTGTTTGGTGCGATTACCCAACACCGGTCGGCCGCGTTCTATTGGACCGCTCTGTCGGTCGGCACCGTGTTCTACGTCTTGCTGTTGGTGGGCGTTTCGCTTTATCTCGCATTGTCGGTCAAGACAATTAATCTGAACCGCCGGCAGTCAAACTTCATCGACAGTGTCACTCACGAGTTGAAGTCGCCGATCGCCTCGATGAAGCTCTATCTGCAAACGCTCAATCGCCATCAGGTTAGCCAGGAACAGCAGGCCGATTTTCACCGGGCCATGCTGGAGGACGTTGAGCGGCTGGACCACCTGATCGATCAGGTACTTAACGCCGGTAATCTCGAAACGCGTCCGAAAGACAAGGATACCGACCTGGAAAACGTCCCCTTGCACGACGTCCTCCGCGATTGCGCGGAGTTGACTTGTCTTCGCTATCGGGTCGCCCCGGAAACCGTCCGCCTGGAACTCCGCTGTTGCACGATCCGCGCAAGACGCGTCGATCTGGACATGGTCTTTCGTAACTTGATTGACAACGCCATCAAATACGCCGGCAATCCGCCGCAGGTCGAGGTGGGAGTGGAGATAGCGGACGAGGATCGCGTGGTGGTCCGGGTCAAAGACAACGGTCGGGGTATTCCGCCCCCGATGCGACGCAAGGTCTTCGGCCGCTTTGTCCGGCTAGGACTGGAGTTGCATCGTGATCGACCCGGCACCGGGCTGGGTCTGTATATCGTGCGGACCCTGATTCGGCGATTGAAAGGGAAAATCCGCGTACGCGATCCGGAGCAAGGCCCCGGCACGGTTTTCGAAGTGGAGTTGCCGATCGTTTCGGAATCAATGACCCCGAGAAGTTAGCCGATGCGTGTGCGCACGCGTCCTGCCGGTCAACAGTGCACCATGACACCACCCGAACACATTCTCGTTGTTGAAGACGAAGAGCATCTGGCCAAAGGGATCAAGTACAACCTGGAGGCGGAGGGTTATCGCGTCACGGCCGTGAGCGACGGCCCCACGGCTTTGCGGTTCGTGGAGAAACATCCCGAGATCGATCTGATCATTTTGGACCTGATGCTGCCCGGCATGAGCGGTTATGCCGTGTGTGAATCGCTTCGCGAGGCAGGCCGCAACATGCCCGTGCTCATCCTCAGCGCGAGGACGCTCGCCGAGGATCGAGCTCGTGGGTTCGACGTGGGTGCCAACCAATACATGATGAAGCCGTTCGACCTGGACGAGTTCATCAGCCGCGTGAAAAACCTGCTTCGCTTGCACCGCAACAAGGCTGCGTCGATTGCATCCTGTTCGACGCTTGGCGCACGATTCGAGTTTGCCGGGGCGAAAATTGACTTCGACACGTTCGAGGTAAACGTCCGAGGTGAGGCGGTCCGCATGACCCACCTCGAAATGAAGCTTTTGCGTTATTTTGTGGAAAACGAGGGCCGGGTCGTCCCGCGGCATGAATTGCTGGAAAACGTCTGGGAAGTGCCCGGCAATATCGCCACGCGAGCCCCAGACCAGTTTATCCGGCGATTGCGCAAGACCTTCGAGCCCGATCCGGCCAACCCACGCCATATCCTCACCGTGCGAGACGCGGGTTATCGTTTCGTCGCCGAAGGGGAGGATGCCTCACATTTGTGACAACCGGTTTTCCGGGAAGTCTCCACCCTCGGCTGTCAACTTCGGCAACGGTGTTCTGATAACGGACTTCTGATTTCCGACTTCCAACCCCTAAACAAGCCCGTGCGTTTGAAACTCATTGCTTGCGAAATTCTCTATCGCGAGATTTGCGCCGTGGTTGCTCGGTCGACCAATCAGGTCGACGTGGAGTTCCTGCCCAAGGGGCTCCACGATCAGGGCCAGATAGCGATGCATGCCCGGCTTGCCGAGGCTCTCTCGGCAGTCGATGAGACGGCCTACGATGCCATCGCCCTGGGCTACGGCTTGTGCTCGAACGGCATGGTTGGTTTGCAGGCACGCACGATACGGCTCGTCTTGCCTCGTGCCCACGATTGCATTACACTCTTCCTTGGAAGCAAGGAGAAATACCACGAGTATTTTTTCGAACACCCAGGCGTTTTCTTCAAGACGACTGGCTGGCTCGAACGGGGTGGCGAATTGAGCCAGTACATGCCCGGCTCGATTCAGACGAAGAGCGGCATGATCCAGTCGTACGAGGAAATGGTCGCTCGCTATGGTGAAGACAATGCGAAGTTTCTCCAAAAGCAGTTGGGCGACCTGGCGCGCAACTACGGACAGATCACGTTCATCGAGACAGGGGTCGAGCCGGACGATCGTTTTGAGCAGCAGTCACGCGACGAGGCTGCCGCTCGTGGGTGGCGATTCGAGCGGCTCCGTGGCGATCTCTGCCTGTTCCAGAAGCTCGTCAACGGCCAATGGGATGAAGAGGATTTCCTCGTGGTTCCGCCGGGAAAACGTATTGCAGCCTCCTACGATGAGTGGATCGTCAAAGCGGAGTGACTACCACCCTGGTGTGGCAAGCGGACCTCATGGAAGCACTAAGGGGGTCCGATTGTCGCAATCAGCGCGACGCGCCCCCGTGAATCGAGTGGGCCAACGTGTCCTAATTCTTTGACAAACGAACCAAGGGTGGCTATCCTGGACTATTGAGGGGGGCAGTCGAATGCCCCCATTTCCGGATGCCGTTCGTGTGTCAGCGATCAGTCCTTGCCCAAATCGCTCGTTGGATTTGATTTCCGTGGGCGCGTTGCCCATACAATGGTTGTAGCGACCGCCACCATGCCTCGCAAGACTTGAAATTGGCCCAGTTGCTCCGAAACGGGACGGTCGCTCGGTTGTCGAAGCCACGGGCCGTTCGTCACGTTCTCAGGCCTGGGCATCGCTAGCACGACGTTTCAAGAGAAACCGGTACCCGGCCCAAATCGTTGCAGGCTTCGATGGGCGTCGACAGTCGTGCCGGAGAAGATGGCTCATCCATACCGCAATGATCAGCCCGTTGGGTCACACAGAGGCTGACAAATCGCCGGGAGGGAAATTATATGGAGCAGAGCAAACGACGCTTTGACGGGGCACCTTGGGGGCTCGTGGGCCGATGGCTGTGCGCTCTGGCCATTGTATTGGCGGCCGGAAACGCGCCGGCACTCGACATCGTGACGACCTTCAACTCGGGTGCGTCGGTGTACCCGTATCCCTCTTTTGACCCGGACTCCGAAAACCTGAAACTGACTGCCCTGATGGACGACGTCGAGATCTACTATCAGGACATCTTCGAACAAGCCGGAACACTGCAGGTCGAGTATTACTATCAGGACCTCGATGCGGAGTTCAGCACCAACACGCTGGCGGTCTGCAATGTCACGGGCATCTCGGGCGGCAAGGTAACCAGTTGCCGGATCAGGGTCGATAGCACGCGGACCAACTGGTTCATCGATTCGACTCCGTTGGACAACAGCGAATATGACATGAGTCAGAATTTGTACAGGGATCTTACCAATCCGCAAAAGACGAACTGGTTCAACGGTACGGTTCCCGACTTGCTCGAAGCCAGCTACTACGGCCCTGCAAACGGCTCCGAGACCGCAGCACTGAACAAGATCGACATGTTCACCGTGCTCTTGCACGAGATGGGGCATGGTCTGGGCATGATTTCCAGTACGGCCGTGGATGATACGGGCGACTACGATTATGACTTCGCCCCGGAGTTGGTTTGGGGCAACACGATGGCGGCCGAGTGCTACGCACATGATGATCGGTACCATCTCGGGATGACTTCGCTCATGCATCCATACATTTATGTTGGGCGTCGGACGCTTCCTTCGGCCGTCGATATTTTCGCCCTTCAAGATGCATCCGAGTGGATTCCCGGCACGATCGACTTGAAGCGACAAGATTTCTATAGCGCATCACCTACTGCGGACTGGAACACCGACGCGAATTGGGAAGGCAACCGGATGCCCGACGCCGACGACGAAGCCTATGTCCGCCACGGCGGAATCGCATTGCTTTCGGCCAACAACGCGGTGGGCAGCCTCCTGGTGGATGACGGCAGTACGGTCGATGTCGGCAACGCTTCCTTGTTGGTGATCCAACAAACCACTGTCGGGACAGGATCTCAAGACGCTACGATGGCTATATCGGGTTCCACCGGACAACTCAACTCGGCGGCAGTCGTAGTGAACGAATACGGTACCCTGGCACTCTCGGCCGGGGCGATCGTCAACACCGACACGATCACGCTTAGCGACGGTGCCACCATCGGAATGGAACTCGCCGGATTGACTCCCGGTGTGGACTCCGCCTGGATACACGTTACGGGATCAGTCGAGTTGGATGGCGTGCTCGAAATCGATCTAATCGACGACTACTTGCCCGAGGTGGACGATACGTTTGACTTGTTCGACTTCGAGGAAGGCTACACCGGCTTCTTCGACGAGGTGATAGAACTCGACGGCTACCGATTCGACTTCAGTAATCTGGGAGTCGATGGTTCTATCACGTTCGTGGGCGAACCTCTGGTGGGCGACGCCAACGGCGACGGCATGGTCGACAATCTGGACGCCGCGCGACTGGCCACCCACTGGGGATTCAACAACGCCAGATGGTCGATGGGCGATTTCGACGGCGACGGTATCGTGGGGCCTAGCGACGCCTCGATCATGGCGGCCCACTGGGGCAGCGGATCAGCAGGCGAATCGGCGGCCATCCCCAGCACGGAGGCCGTGCCCGAGCCATCGCTGATCACCATGTTGCTGGCCATAATGTTGGTGCCGCTGGTCCAGCGACGCCGATAATCCAGGGTCGCTCAAACCCCCAGCTCTTTTTTGACGGCCGAGAAGGCTTCCATGGCCGTTTCGAGGTCTTCGCGCTCGTGCACGGCCGAAATCTGTACGCGAATCCGCGCTTTTCCTTTCGGCACGACGGGATAGGAAAAGGCAATAACGTAGATTCCTCGCTGGAGCATTGCGTCGGCCATTTTGGCCGCCAACACCGCGTCACCCAGCATGATTGGGCAGATGGGATGGACACCCGGCACGATATTGAAGCCCCGCTGCTTCATTCCCTCACGGAAGAATCGAGTATTCTCGCCGAGCCGCTCGCGTAGTTCATTCGACACGCTGAGCAAATCGATGGCTTTGATCGATGCACCGACAATCGGCGGCGCAACCGTGTTCGAAAACAGATAGGGCCGGCTCCGTTGGCGGAGCATCTCGATGATTTCCCGCCGTCCACTCGTATAGCCGCCACTGGCTCCCCCCAACGCCTTGCCCAACGTGCCCGTGAGGATGTCGACGCGGTCCATCACGCCGTGATGCTCGGGCGTGCCTCGTCCGCCGGGTCCCATGAAACCGACAGCGTGCGAGTCGTCGACCATGACCAGGGCATCATGCTTCTCGGCCAGGTCGCAGATGCCCGGCAAGTCGGCAATAATCCCGTCCATCGAAAAGACGCCGTCAGTGGCGATGAGTCGGAATCGGGCACCGGACGCCTCGCGGAGTTTTGCTTCGAGATCGGCCATGTCGTTGTTCTTGTAGCGGAAACGTTGGGCCTTGCAGAGCCGGACACCGTCGATGATGCTGGCATGGTTCAATTCGTCGGAGAGGACGGCGTCCTGGTCGGTCAGCAGAGTCTCGAACAGTCCTCCGTTGGCGTCAAAACAGGACGTGTAGAGGATCGTGTCCTCCATTCCCAGATAGCGGCTGATTTTGCCCTCCAACTGCTTGTGAAGTTGTTGGGTTCCGCAGATGAAGCGGACCGACGCCATGCCGTATCCCCACCGGTCCAAGGCTTCGTGCGCCGCGGCCACGACCTCGGGATGGTCGGCCAGCCCAAGGTAGTTGTTCGCGCAGAAATTCAAGACCGAATCTCGCTCGAGCACGCCGATCCGCGCGCGTTGCGGCGTTGTGATCAGCCGTTCGCTTTTATAGAGACCGGCGGTGCGAACCTCGCCAAGTTGATCCACCAAATACTGTTTCATCGATCCGAACATGAGATCCTATCCCTCCTTCCAGGTAAGGACGACCTTGCCGGCATTGCCCGAAAGCATGGCCTGAAAACCTTCTTCGAACTCGGTGTAGTGAAGCCGGTGCGTAATCACGGGTTCGATATTCAATCCGCTTTGAATCATGACCGTCATCATATACCAGGTTTCGTACATTTCGCGGCCGTAGATGCCTTTGATCGTGAGCATATTGAAGATAACCGTTTCCCAGTTAATCGCCACCTCCTCGCCCGCGATGCCGAGCAAGGCAATCTTGCCACCATGGCACATGTTGTCGAGCATCTCGCGAAAAGCCTTCGGATTGCCCGACATTTCGAGCCCCACGTCGAAGCCTTCTTTCATTCCGAGTTTCTTTTGGGCGTCGGCAATCGTTTCGGTTCGGGCATCAAGGACCAGCGTGGGATTTACCTCCTTGGCCAGTGCCAGACGATAGGGATGCACGTCGCTGATGACTACGTGACGCGCGCCGGCATGGCGGGCTACCGCAGCCGCCATGATTCCGATGGGCCCGGCACCCGTAATCAACACGTCCTCGCCCAAGACGGGAAACTGGAGTGCCGTATGGACGGCATTTCCCAAGGGGTCGAAAATCGACTGCACATCTCTCGGAATGGCCGGATCGTGGTACCAAACGTTGGTCATCGGCAGGGAGAGATATTCGGCGAACGCTCCAGGCCGGTTTACCCCAATCCCCTCGGTATGCACACACAGGTGTCTTCGACCGGCCAAGCAGTTCCGGCACCGTCCGCAAACCACATGCCCCTCGCCGCTAACGATGTCGCCAATCTTGAAGTCCTTCACGTTGCTGCCCAATTCGACAATCCGGCCGACGAACTCGTGACCGATCACCAGCGGGACGGGCACCGTTCTCTGTGACCAAGCGTCCCACTTGTAGATATGAACGTCGGTGCCGCAGATGCCGGTTCGGAGTATTTCAATCAGCACGTCGTTGATGCCGATCTGGGGTTCCGGAACGTCTTCGAGCCAAAGGCCGGGTTTCTTCTCGCGTTTAACAAGGGCTTTCATATCAACGTCTCCAGGGTCATCTTCATGCCACCCGCAAGAGGCAATATCGGCCGACTCTCGACTCGAATCTCATGACGGCCAAATCTTCGCGGGTTTGTCTGATTATCTCTTATCTTGGCGCGCAGAAAAGGGGGGAATCCCGCCGTCTGAGAACAATGGGACCGCAAGAACGAAAACGGGCCATCGAATCGCTTCGATGGCCCGTGGTTTCCCGGTGTTTCCCACTCCACTACGGAGTCGGGATGCCGCCCGGATCGTTCGTGCAGCCGGCGTGGGTTTCGCTGGCACCATTATTGTCCGCACTAATGGTGGCAACGTCCTCTACGGAGAAAGTGCCCGTCGATCCGTTCAAGACGATATTTGTTCCGGTGCTCGCCAGGGTGTTGCCATTCAATTTCAGACGAATGGTCGTGCTGGCATCGTTGCTGGTCGTCGTGAACGCCGTGGCAACATTAGGACCGTTGAACGTGTTGGTCGAGACCGTGGCATTCAGCAGGACGTTGCCGTGGGCATCGAGATCGGCAACCGGCGCCGTCGCGCTCGTGTTGGCGAGCGAGTTGTTCTGCATCAGGTAATAGACCGTCTTGGCATCAACGTTGTTGGGAATATCGAGAAGAACGGCTTCGGCATTCTGTGCGCTGACATCGTTGTTCAGGAGCGTGATTCTCGACGTTGAGGCACCCGAATCGACAATCATGTTGATACCTCGGTTCGTGCCAGTCGTGTTGATGTCGCAATTGCTGATGACAAGAGTGGAAGATACGCTTTGGTCCACATGAATACCCTCGCCACCGACACCGTTGATGTCGACATTGCTCAGCGAGACGTTGGCACTGTCGGTAATCGAAACACCGTGGCTGCTCGTGCCATCGATGGTTGCGCTGGCAAAGGTGACGGCACCGTTCGAACTCTGGATATTGATGCCTGTTGCCGTGCTACCATTGATATCGACCAGGTGACTGAAGTCATAATCACCGTTTGCCTGATTCAGATGCAGGCCCGTACCCATCGAAGCGGTGACGATTCCCTGACCGGTCTGGTACTGGGTAAACTCAACCGTACCGTTACCCTCGCTCGGCAGCGCACCGACGGCGTGACCGCCGCCGATGGTGAGCACGGCGACGTTGTTCGCGTCTTGAGTGATCTTGCCCTTGAAATCGACGTCGGCCGTGCCACCGTTGAGATTGAAAGACACGCCGTTGACGTTCGTCAGCATGATCCGATCGAAAGTGATCGTGCCATCGGAGCCGTTGGTGATGCTAACACCCTCGCTTGCGCCACTCCCGGCAGCCCCGGACACGGCGACCTTGTGGTTGAAATCGTACGTTCCATCGGCGTTGGAGAACTGCAAGCCGGTGCCCATGGAAGCGGTAGCGATTCCTTGGCCGGTTTGGTACTCGCTGAATGTGACCGTGCCGGTACCCTCGCCCGGCAGCGTACCCGCGGCATGACCGCCGCCAATCGTCATCATCGCAGCGGCGTTCTTGCTTTGCGTGATCTTGCCGATGAAGGTTATGTCGGCCGTGCCGCCGCTGAGACCGAGGGCCACGCCGTTGATGTCCGTGAGTTCCGTCTGATCGAAGCGGAACGTCCCGTCGGAATCGTTGGCGATGCCGATGCCGGCCGTGGCGCCGGAGCCCGTGTCCCCGGATACGACGATTTTGTGATTGAAATCGTACGTACCGTCGGCGTTTGAGAACTGGAGACCTGATCCGGCGGTCGCCACGATGGATTCCGCGTCGTTGGACCTTTTGTTGAACGTAGCGGTGCCGGTGTGCTCGCCGCCGATGGTCAGTACGGCACGATTGTACTCGTCCTGTTCAATACGGCCCGTGAAGTTGACCGTGGCCAAGCCGCCGTTGAGATTGAAGGCGATACCGTCGATGTCGGTGATTTCCGCGTTGCTGAAAGTGAACAAGCCCTCGGAATCGCCGCCAACGCTTGTGATGCTGATGCCTGCATCCATGTCGGCGCTGCCGCCGTTCTGTCCGATCACGATGGCATCGGAAAACGTGTAGCTGCCGTCGG
>JAFGIR010000353.1 GCA_016929515.1 Pirellulales bacterium
TGAGTGCGCCGCCCGGCTGAACGAGAAACGTCCGCGTCAAAATGGACTCCCCCGATCACACCTCCGTTGTCACCGTCGCGTTGGTGGGCAACCCGAACACGGGCAAGTCGACGCTCTTCGGCGCCTTGGTGGGAGTTCACCAACGGGTCGGCAATTATCCGGGCGTAACGGTCGAGCGAAAGACCGGACGTTTCGCCGGCGCTCGCCGCAACTACGACGTCGTCGACCTACCGGGTCTCTATAGTCTGGCTCCCCGCAGCCGCGATGAAATGGTCGTCGTCGACGTTCTTTTGGGACGCATGGCCGAGGTGCCGCCGATCGACGTAATCGTGTGCGTTATCGATGCGAGTAACCTGCGGAGGAATCTCTACGTCGTCAGCCAGGTGTTCGAGTTGGGACTGCCGGTCGTCGTCGCGTTGAACAAGTTTGACGTGGCCGAAAACCTCGGGGCGCCGGTCGACTTCGACCGCCTTTGCCAGAGGTTGCCCGTGCCGGTCGTGCGCACCCAGGCCAATCGCGCCCAAGGCATCGAGGAACTGAAACGCGTGATGGATGGGATCGAACTCGGCGCGACTGCCGAGCGCGAACCCGTGTTTCCCAAAGCCTTCGAAAACGAAGTTGCCGAGTTGGCGCCGCTGGTCGAGGAGATTTGCCGTTGCCACGGCCGCTCGGTTTCGTCGCGTTGGCTCGCACGGCGGCTTCTGCTCGACGGCGCCGGCCATCTGCAAGCAGCGCTGCTCTGTGGTCGCGGTTGGCGGCGGCGCCATGGACAGTCTCGTGGCGGTGGAGCACTCGGTGGTCCGGTCGCCGGCCGTGGTCGCGGTCGTTTCGGCTGCGAGGCGCTGCAGACACGGCTCGCTGCCGCCCGGGCACGTCTGGCCGAGCAAGGGTACCCCCTGCCCGACATCGAGCCCGAGGCACGCTACGACTGGGCCCAGCGCATTTTGGACGGCGTGGTGGGAACGCCGGCCGAGTATCGGACGACGTCGAGCGATCGGCTCGATCGAGTGTTGACACATCCCGTTTGGGGTACGTCGGTATTCGCCCTGATTATGTTCGTCGTGTTCCAGGCCGTGTTTTCCTGGGCCATTCCGCTGATGAATCTGATCGGCACGATGGTCGACGACCTAGGCCGCGCCGTGGCGAGTGGTTTGGCCGGAACGGACCTGGCCGGTGGAGCCATTGAAAGTCTGCTGATTCACGGCGTGATCGGCGGCGTGGGCAGCGTGCTGAGCTTCTTGCCGCAAATCTTGATCCTGTTCTTCTTCATCGCCCTGCTCGAACAGTGCGGCTACATGGCCCGAGCCGCTTATCTGATGGACAACCTGATGTCGCGTGTGGGCCTCAACGGCAAGTCGTTCATTCCGCTGCTCTGTTCGTTTGCGTGCGCGGTGCCCGCCATCATGGCCACGCGCGTAATCAGCAACGAACGCAGCCGTCTGACGACGATTCTGGTCGCGCCGCTGATGACTTGCTCGGCGCGGCTTCCGGTCTACACACTGCTGATTGCCGCGTTCGTTCCTTCGTGGACCTGTTTTGGTGGGCTGGTCAACCTGCAGGGTCTTGTGCTGGTGTCGCTCTATCTGCTCGGCGTGGTCACGGCAATCGTGGTGGCGCTGTTGCTGCGGCGGACCTTGCTGCGAGGCGCCGCACAACCGCTGTTGATGGAAATGCCGCCCTACGAGTGGCCCTCGCCGCGCGTGGTTTTGATGCGTGTCGTCGAGCGGGGTTGGCTCTTTCTGCGAGCCGCCGGCACGGTGATTTTGGCCGTTTCGATCCTCGTCTGGGCATCCCTCTACTATCCCCGTCCCGCCCAGATTGCAGACAGCTTCGGCCCACGGCGTGTCGCCTTGCGGTCGTCGCTGGAGCGGTCGGGACCGGACACCGCGGAGCACGATCGAATTGAAGCCGAGCTGGTTCGACTCGACCGTGACGTCGAAGCGGCCTACCAACGCCAGAGCTTGTTGGCACGGCTGGGCCACGCGATCGAGCCGGCCGTCCGTCCGCTGGGATGGGACTGGCGAATCGGTTCGGCCGTCCTGGCCAGTTTTCCGCAACGCGAGGCCGTGGTGGCGACGCTCGGCGTGGTTTTCAGCCACGACGATGAGCAAACCGGGCAAACGTCCGAAGACCACGCCGGACTGAGTGCTCGATTACGCAAGGCCACCTGGGAAGGAACTGATCGCCCGTTGTTCAATCTGCCCGTGGCACTCTCGATAATGGTCTTCTATGCGCTCTGTGCACAATGCGTGGCGACGCTGGTTGTGACGGGCCGCGAAACGAACTCGTGGCGTTGGCCGCTGTTCACGTTTGCCTACTTGACGACCCTGGCCTACGTCGGAGCACTCATTACTTACCAACTTGGCATGTGGATCGCCGGGGGATGAACCGACCTGCGAGTCCCTTCATCCTTCGAGCCACGGACACCGAATCCCTGACCCGAAAATGCGCGAAACCTGGATTGTTCTGGCAATCGTCGCCCTGGCGACGGTCTACGTTGCTTGGCGGATCATCCGTGTGGTTCGACTGAAGAATCCCGCTTGCCGGTGTTGGGAGTCGCGGCGGCCGAGAATGCAAGAATCAACCCA
>JAFGIR010000354.1 GCA_016929515.1 Pirellulales bacterium
AACCCGACGAGACCACGGAAGTACCGAAAGAAGAACCCCAAGAGAAGCCCGAGGAAGCCTCCAAGAAGGAACCCGAAAAAAAGGCCGACGCCGATCAGATGCCGGCCCCCGTGGGCCCCGCGCCGAAGACCGCACCCAAGCAGAAGTGGTACACGATCGGCTCGGCCGATCCAAAGGCCCCGTACCGAATGCTCGTCACGGTGACCGATTGCGGGGCGGCCGTCGCGCGGATCGAGCTCAACAGCCCTCGCTATCGGGCCCTGATGGACGACGACGGCTATTTGTTCAAAACGCCCGGCTATCTGGCCTATACGGGCGGTTATCTGGGCCGGGTCACGATGGAGCGCGACAAGCAGGGCAAGGGCTGTCTGGTTCAGACCGTGGGCCGCGGCACGCCCGCCGAGAGGGCCGGACTCAAGCCGGGCGACCTGATCACGAAACTCGACGGCCAACCGGTGACCGGCGCCAAGAAGCTCCACGAGTTGTTGGCCAAGAAGAAGCCGGGCCGCTCGGTCAAGCTGACCGTCGTGCGCGACCGGAAGAAGCTACGCAAGCCGCTTGTGGCCACGCTCACGCGTCCGCCGTTGGAGGTCGTCCGTCCCGAGGCCGACGATCCGCTCTCGTTTCTGATGACGTTGAGCCAGATCGGCGACGAGAAGCTGCCCGACCCCCTTATCGACAAGGAGCAGCCGAAGGACGAGATTTCGCCCGACGTCAACAAGGAACTCAAGGGGGTCAATCTTCGCCGTGGCACCTGGAAGGTTGCCCGGCACACGTCGGATCTGATCGAGTTCCGCTGCCGGCTGCCGCGTTGGAACCTTGAGCTGGTCAAGGTCTATCGCCTGACGCCGATTCCGAAAGCGAACCAGGAAGACTCCGACTACCCCGCCTATGACCTGACGCTCGACGTGAAAGTCCGGAACCTGGGCCAGACCGACCGCAAGGTCGCCTATCAGTTGGACGGTCCGACGGGGTTGCCGATCGAAGGTTGGTGGTACGCCATGAAGGTGGGGCGCTGCTGGAGCGCCGGCCTGCGCGACGTCATCGTCTCGTTCAACAAGCGGACCCCGAGCATGGTCGGCTGCGTCTCCATCGCCGACGACAAGATACAGGACTCGGTTTGGCAAGGTACCCCCGACGACCCGCTTAGCTACATCGGCGTCGACGCGCAGTATTTTTCGGCCATCCTCATCCCCAACAAAAGCAAGGAAAATCCCAACGAGGCCTGGTTTTCGTCGTCGCAACCGTTGCGAGTCGGCAAGGTCCATGAAAAGATCAAGAATATCACCGACGTTTCGTGCCGCCTTCGCAGCGTGACGAAGGATTTGAAATCGGACGGCGGTTCGATCGAGCACAGTTTCACCGTCTTCACCGGCCCCAAGCGGCCCGACATCCTGACCCACTACGGCCTGGACGAATTGGTCTATTACGGCTGGTTCGACGTCGTGGCCCGGCCGATGGTCTGGATTCTCCATTTCTTCCAAGGACTTTTTGGAAACTATGGGCTGGCCATTCTTCTGTTGACCGTTTTGGTTCGCGGACTGATGTATCCGATGAGCCGCAAGCAGGCCCTGGGCATGCAAAAAATGGCCAAATTGCAGCCCGAAATCAAAAAACTCCAAGAGAAATACAAGAAGGACCTGGAGGCGCGGACCAAGGCACAGCAAGAGCTGTTCAAAAAACACAACTACAACCCGGCGTCCGGTTGCCTGGTAATGTTCGTCCAGTTGCCGGTTTTCATCGGGCTCTATCGCGGGCTAATGGTCGACGTCGAGCTTCGCGGCTCGCCGCTTCTTTGGTCGGGCATTCGCTGGTGCTCGAACCTGTCCGCGCCCGACATGCTGTTCGACTGGCACAATCTGCTGGGCGAGTATTTCACCTACGGCACCGGCATGTTTGCCCTGGGACCCTATTTCAATATCTTGCCCTTGTTCAGCGTGGTTCTTATTTTGCTGCAACAGAAGATGTTCATGCCGCCGCCGGCCGACGAACAACAGCGGATGCAACAGAACATCATGAAGTACATGATGCTGTTCATGGGCATTCTTTTCTTCAAGTTTGCCAGCGGGTTATGCGTTTACTTCGTCGCATCGAGTGTTTGGGGCCTCGCCGAGCGGAAGCTGTTGCCCAAAACGCCAAGCAAGGAGGGTGAAGTTTCACCCAGCGGAAAGACACCGCCAAAGACGAGTCCCAAGGCCGGCAGCAACGGCTCGCCCAAGCAGTCCAAAGGCAAGAAACCCGGACGTCGGAAGTGAGGCCTCTCGCTCGTGGCCTATCATCTACTCGACACGATCGTGGCGGTCGGCTCGCCGCCGGGCGGCGGTGCCCGGGCCATCGTCCGCCTCAGCGGGCCTAGCGTCGCCGACTGCGTCGAGCGGCTATTCTCGCCGAATGCCGGGTGGCTGGGGCATAGCGAAGCGCTGCCCCAGATGGCAGGGTGGCCGGGGCATAGCGCGGCGCTGCCCCAGAGAGCAACCGCCGTCGACGGCAACTTGACGCTGCCCGGCGTTCACTCGCCGCTGCCGGCCGACTTGTACTTCTGGCCCAACGCGCGGAGCTACACGGGCGAGCCGGTGGCCGAATTTCACACGCTCGGCAGCCGGCCGCTGGTCGACGCGGTGCTCCGCGCCGCGTGCGCGTCCGGTGCCCGACTGGCCCAGCCCGGCGAGTTCACGCTCCGCGCGTTTCTGGCCGGGCGAATCGACCTGACGCAAGCCGAAGGCGTGTTGGGCGTCATCGATGCGGCCAACCCACGGCAACTCGACGTCGCGCTCGACCAACTGGCCGGCGGACTCAGCCGGCCCTTGCACGCCCTTCGCGAGCGGCTCATCGATTTGCTCGGCCACCTCGAGGCGGGCCTTGACTTTGCCGACGAAGAATTGCCCTTCGTCACGCCCGAACAGCTTCGCGACGAGCTTTCCGAGGCGCGGCGTGCGATCGCGGACCTCGGCCGCCAGCTTCAATCGCGCCACCGGGCCGGCGAGCTGACGCGGGTCGTTCTGGTCGGCCGACCCAACGCCGGGAAGAGCAGCCTTTTCAACGCGCTCGCCCGGAGGGCCCGTGCAATCGTCTCGCACGAACCGGGCACGACGCGCGATTATCTCTCGGCCGCCGTCGAGCTGGCCGGCGTCCAGTTTCAACTGATCGACACGGGCGGGATTTGCCCCCGCGACACGCCGGATCGCGAATCAGCCGACACGACGGTCGAGCAAGCCATCGAAGAAGTTGCCCGGCGAGAAAGCCGCCAGGCTGACGTGCGAATTCATTGTATCGACGTCACGCAGCCCCCAAACATGTCGGCTGAAAGCCAGCCGGCCGCCCCGAGCGCGGGCAATTACGACGTTCTTGCGTACACGAAGGCCGACTTGGTCGACCTCGCGGAAGAAGAGTTGCCTGGCCCGTCGGTCAGCAGCACGACCGGCCAGGGGCTCGACGCGCTGCGCGCGCGGTTGCGCAATGCGGTTCTCCGGGCTCGGTCGACTCCCGATCATGCGGTCGCGTCAACGGCTACTCGTTGTGGGCAATCGGTCCAGAACGCGACGGCTGCCATCGATCGGGCGTTGGCCGTCGTTGATTCGGGCGGCGGCGAAGAACTCATCGCGGCCGAAATCCGTGTTGCCCTCGACGGGCTCGGCCGCGTCGCAGGCACCGTGTGTGCCGACGACGTGCTCGATCGGGTGTTCAGCCGTTTCTGCATCGGCAAGTAGCCGCGGCGCGCGACCCGCGCGAGGCTGAATTTCGACCAAAGCGCGCCGCTGCCGACGTTCGTCTCGACTGTCCTTTTGCCGATCCCGACGCAATTCCCTCTTGGTTGGTGGCTGCGGGGCCCTGTAAAGCGTTATGTGAAAGCAACTTGCGTCGGGTGCCGCGTTTGGGACATTCAAAGTCGGGCCAACCGCCGTGGCCAATGGGGTCATTCGCTTTGCCACGCGCAAGCCTTTTGGGTATACTGAGTTCAGTAGCAGACAGTGGATGTTTAGAGATGGATGTCGCTACCGACGGGGCAGCCGACGATGGCCGGCTTGCCCCTTTCTTCATTTCCTGCCCCGCCTTCTTCCAACCGAGCAGACGCCATGGCGTGTAGCCCTCGCGCAATATGGTCTTTGGCCCTTGCCGTCGCATGCATGGCGAGAGAGGCCTTCGGCGCGACCGAACGGCCTCCGGCCGGCTCGTGGACGATGACCCTTTCATGCGTCGGAGACAAGGGTGTGGGATCACCGCGCGCAAGCACGGACCCTGCGTTGTTGTTTTCAATCCAATAGGAGTCGATTACCATGGCGTACCCACTAAAACATCTACTCGCGGTTCTTCTTTTCGCATCGATTGCGCTGGCCGGTTCTTTCGGCTGGGCGGTCGAGGCCGATCCGATCTCGCCCGGCTCGTGGACGATGATCCTGCTGCCCGACACGCAAAACTATTGCGACACCGATCCGGAAGCCCTGATTTTCAACTCGCAGACCGAGTGGATCGTCGACCATGTCGCGTCGCACAACATCCAAATGGTGCTGCACCAGGGCGATGTCACCAACAGCAACATCGTGGCCCAATTCGACCGGGCCAAGGTCGCCTTGGGCATTCTGGAGACGGCGGGCGTGCCGTATTCGGTCGCGCCGGGCAACCATGATTACGTTCTCTCGGCGCGGACGTCGCTTTTCAATGACCCGGCCTACTTCGGTCCCGGCTCGGCCTATGCATCACAGGCGCACTTCAACGGAACGGCCGGCGGATTCTTCGAGACGGGCAAGACCGACAATAGCTATCTTACGTTCACGGCCGGCGGCCAGGATTGGCTCGTTTTTTCGACCGAATTTGGACCTCGCAACGAGGTGGTCGATTGGATCGACGACGTGGCCGACGCCCATCCCAACCATAACGTCATCCTCAACACCCACGCCTATCTCTACAGCGACGGCACGCGATACGACTGGGCCACCTACGGCACGGCCCAGAGTTGGAACCCGCATGCCTATTCGCTGAGCGGCACCATCAACGACGGCCAAGAACTCTGGGACAAGGTGATCAAGAAACACGAGGGCTGGAAGTTCACATTCAACGGCCACGTCCTCAACGACGGCACCGGCTGGCTCGCCAGCGAAGGAGACAACGGGAACGTCGTTCATCAGATTCTGGCCAACTACCAGATGCGGACCAACGGCGGCGACGGCTACCTGCGCATCATGGAATTCCTGAACGATGGCGACACGGTCAAGGTGTCGAGCTACTCGCCCTATCAGGAGGCCTATCTCACGGCCGACGACCAGAATTTCGAGCTCAGCATGACCAGCCTCCCACCCGTGCCGCCCCCGCCGCCGATGATTCGAGGCATGGGCAGCGCGGCCATCGACGTGGCCGACGGAACCAACGTTTGGACCGTTTTGGGGAGCGGGCCGAATCCGGTTACGCTTATCACGCCGGCCAACGGCGCCGACTTTTCGGTCGCGGTCGACGACATCCCGACCCAGTGTTTCCAAGGCGTCATGATGGCCACCGTCCGCCAGAACATACGCGGAACCAGCTACGGCACGGTCGAAGTGTCGCATGTCAACTACTTCCCGGGCCTCGGCGTGGAAATCGCGGCCGACGTGCTCCAGGTCGCCACGAGCCAGGCCACCAACGGCGGCGAATACAACGTCAACGTGGCCACGGCCATGTTCCCGTTCGGCGACGGCTGGATGGGCTCGCACGTCACCAACACCGGCGCATTGCTGGAGCACTATGGAGTCTCGTCCGGTGACGTTTCGCTGGTCGGCACCGGCCTTTACGAAGTCTCGCTCGACGGCATCGACTCACAAGACGACGGAATGCTCTTTGCCGTTGGCGCGCAAAACGGCTACAATTACATCTCGACGGCCCCGTTGACCGACGGCAGCGGCTGGCAGGTGGCCATTCGCGACAACACGGCCACGGCGTTCGACGCGCTGGAAAGCGCCAAATGGAGCTTCGTTTACGTCGACTACGACGCGCCGGGGCTCGTCGGGGGCCGCGTGGCCGAGACCGGCACGGTGATGAGCGGCGTCGGCTCGTTTTCGCTTAGTCACCCGGAGACGGGCGTCTATCGCATCACGATCCCCGGCTACACGCCCGACGACGGCGTGCTGATGCTGACCGTTGCCGACATGGAAACCGACGGCGCCACGGCCCCGGCCGACAATATCATTTCGTACGAGGCCGACGGCAGCACCTTTTTGGTCAACCTGCGCGATCGAGACGGCGCGGACTCTCTGCTTGAGGATGCTTCATTCGTGTTTGCGTTTCTCGCGTTCGACAGCGAACTCATGCCGGCCGTGCCGGGCGACGCGAATTACGACGGGGTGGTCGACCAGAACGATGCCACCGCCTTGGCCAGCCATTGGGGCGAAGAAAACGCTCTTTGGGCCGACGGTGATTTCGATCTCGACGGCGTCGTCGGGCCGAAGGACGCCTCGATCATGGCGGCCCACTGGGGGCACGGCGCGCCCGGCGCCGGCGCGGCCGTGCCCGAGCCGTCGACCTTGATGCTCTTGCTGGGACTGGCCGCGGCAATCACATTCCGGCCGGCGCGGATCACCCGTCGAAGATGATGCCACGGTCCATGCATGCACGTATCCGACTTTTTTGTTTTGTAGCAACTCAGGAGGTGACAAGAGTGATGCGCCCATCCAAACGTTTTCTTGCGGTTGTCTTCTTCATGTCGATGGTCATGGCTGGTTCGATCGGCTGGGCGGTCGAGGCTGATCCGATTTCGGAGGGCTCGTGGACGATGATCGTCCTCCCCGACACTCAGCATTACAGCCTAACCTATCCGGACATTTTCACCGCGCAGACGCAATGGATCGCGGATCATAAAACGTCGCACAACATCCAAATGGTCGTGCACGAGGGCGACATCACGCACCTTAAGACCGTTGCCGAGTTTGACAATGCAAAGAAATCGATGAGCGTTCTTGACGCGGCGGGCGTGCCCTATTCGATGTGCGCCGGCAATCACGACTACAAGCTCTCGACGCGGTTTACGCTTTTCAACGACGACGCCTATTTCGGTCCCAAGTCGGCCTATGCGAAGCAGCCGACCATCGCGGGGTTCTATAAGGAAGGCAAGACGGACAGCAGCTATAGCACGTTCAAGGCCGGCGGCAACGACTGGCTCGTCCTGTCCCTCGAATATGCCCCGTGCGACGAAGTGATCGCGTGGGCAAACGGCGTGGCCGCGGCCCATCCCGACCACCATATCATTCTCAACACGCACGTCTATCTCTATTGCGACGGCACGCGTTACGATTGGGCCACGCGCGGCTCGTCGCAGCGTTGGAGCCCCCACGAACACGGCAACGACGGCCAGCAGCTTTGGGACAAGCTGGTCAAGAAACACCCGAACTGGCGATTCGTGCTCAACGGCCACGTGCTGGCCAACGGCACCGGCTGGCTCGCTAGCAAAGGCGACCACGGGAACGTCGTCCACCAGATTCTGGCCAACTACCAGGTGCGGACCAACGGCGGCGACGGCTATCTACGGATCATGGAATTCATCAGCGACGGCGACACGGTCAAAATGTCGACCTACTCGCCCTATCAACACGCGTACCTCACGGCGCCCGATCAGAAGTTCACGCTACGAATGAGCCAACTGCCGCCGCCCACATCCAAGAAACCGGCCAAGCCGAAAAAAGACGTCCCGGCGAAACCGAGCGTGAAGCAAGGTTGACCAAGTCGCGCGAATTTTGCGTGCTACTTGCACCCGTTGCAGCACTTTCTGCACGGCTCCGCGCCGTCCCAGCAGTAGGTACATAGCTTCTCCTTCGGCAGCCCGATGGCCGAAACCAGGTCGTCGAGCTTCTGGTACTTCAGCGACGTGAGCCCCAGCCGCAGGCGAATCCGCTGGACCATCGTCTGGTGGCGTTCCGACGCCGGGTCGGCATACTCGGCCAGGTGTTCGTCGCCGTCGCCGAT
>JAFGIR010000355.1 GCA_016929515.1 Pirellulales bacterium
CGGATCGCTGCGCAACGCCGAAGCTGCCCGTCACGGCGATCTCGTGACCGGCGATCGGCACCTTGGTTTGGGCCAGTTCGCGGCACATGCGTTCGGCCCATAGGATGGCGTTGGCTTCGTTGGTTTCGGGCAGGAGGATGCAGAACTCCTCGCCGCCGTATCGGCAGGGCATGTCCGTGGCGCGGCTGTTCTTTCGGAGCAAATCGGCGACGACCCGCAGGACCGTGTCGCCGGCCGGATGCCCGTGGACGTCGTTGACCTTCTTGAAAAAGTCGATGTCCATCATGACGCAAGACAACGGAGCGCCGGTCCGCTCGACGCGGGCCCATTCCTTGTCGAGCGATTCGTAGAAGACGCGCTGCGTCATCAACCCGGTGAGGTAATCGGTTCGAGCCAACATCCCGAGGCGGCGTTCCAACTCGATGATGCGTGCTCCGGCGCGGACGCGCGCGAGAAGCTCGCCTTGGTGAATCGGCTTGCTCAGGAAGTCGTCGGCGCCGATTTCGAGCCCCGCGATCATCTCGGTGGGCGTCGATTTCACCGTGAGGAAGATCGTGTAGATGTATTGCGAAAGCTTCAACTCCCGAACATGCCGGCACAATTCGAGGCCGGTCATGCGGGGCATTTCCCAATCGGTGATAAGGAAGTCGGGCGGATCGTTCTCGATCGACGTCAAAGCCTCGCGCCCGTCGTCGGAAGTCCGGACCTCGTAGCCCGCTTTCTCCAGCCAAACCGAGAGGATCCGCAGCATGGCGGGATCATCGTCGACGATCAACACTCTCGTGTTCTCGGAACTCATTCGCGTGCGCACCCATTCCCGGTTGTAGGCGAGAAGCCGACGGCAAGAACAATACCTCCCTAAAACGTAGCTTCCTCGGCGGCAGCGCGGCCGTCCGGCCGGGAGGACCCGAGTACAATACACCGTATGAGATTGCGCTCTTCCGTCATAATCCGTTCGACTAGCACAGAAAGAACGAAGGGGCGGCTCGGAACCGTCATCCCGAGCGAAGCGAAGGATCTCGGTGCTCTTGCACTACGCCGATTTGCTCAGCGGCGCGTTCGGAGCCTGATTGAGTTTGTTGTAGAGCGTCTTCAGGCTCACGCCCAACTCCTCGGCCGCCTTGGGCTTGTTGCCGTCGTGCCGGTCGAGCGCTTCGAGAATGGCTTGCATCTCGATCTCGCGCAGACTCCGGCCCGCCGCAAGCCGAATCGTGGCGCGGCACGTTCCCGAGGCGAAGCGGTTGGGCAAGTGTTCGGGCAGGATCGGGCCGCGCTCGCACAAGATGATCCCGTGTTCGATCACGTTCGCCAGTTCGCGAACGTTGCCCGGCCACGAGTGCGCGTTCAACAGGGCAAGCGCCTCGGGCGAGAAGAGCGATTGTCCCGGCCGCGTCTGCTTGCCGAATCGTTGGGCCAGCGCGGCGGCCAGCAACGGAATGTCTCCGTCACGTTCGCGCAGCGGCGGCAAGTGAATCTCGAACGTGTTGATGCGAAACCAGAGATCCTCGCGGAACTGTCCCTCGGCGACCATTTCGTCCAACGCGCGATGCGTGGCGCAGACCACGCGCACGTCGGACGTGATCGAGTCGTTTTCGCCCACCCGGCGAATCTCGCCGCTTTCCAAAAATCGCAGCAACTTGGCCTGGGTCGGCTTGGGCAACTCGCCGATTTCGTCCAAAAAGAGCGTTCCTCCGTCGGCCACCTCGAACAGCCCGGCGCGATGTTCCTCGGCGCCGGTGAACGCGCCTTTGCGATGGCCGAACAACTCGCTTTCGATCAGGTTCTCGGGCAGCGCGCCGCAGTTGATGGCCACCAGCGGCCCGTCGGCCCGGAGACTCTGGTCGTGGACGGCGCGGGCGACCAGTTCCTTGCCCGTGCCCGTCTCGCCGTGCACGATCACGGTCGACGGGGTCGGGGCGACCTTGGCGATGAGGCTTCGCACCTGCTCCATTTGCGGCGATTGGCCGATCAGCTCGGAGCTGCCCTCGATGCGTTCGAGGCGCTGTTTCAGCGCGCGATACTTGTTCGTCAGCTCGATCTTCCGCGCGACCCGGTCGAGAATCGACTCGATTTCGACCAAACGGCAGGGCTTGGTCAAATAGTCGAACGCGCCGTGGCGCAGCGCGGCGACGGCCGTGTCCAACGACGACTTGCCCGTCAGGATGATCGCCTCGGCCTCGGGCGAGAATTCCTTGGCCTTGGCGATGACCTCGATGCCGTTGTAGCCCGGCATGTCGAGATCGACGAGCAGACAATCATAGGTATTCTTCTGGAGCGCGGCGACGGCGGTGGTGCCGTCGGGACAGACGGTCACTTCGTGGCCCATCCGCGGCAATTCGAGCCGCATGAGTTCCTGGAGCGACTTTTCGTCGTCGGCGAACAGCAGTTTCAGACGTTTAGGCGGCTTGGTGGCGATGGTCTTGTTCCTTTCCAGCTTCGCTCAGCGGCAATCGAACGCGAAACGTCGAACCCTTTCCCCGGCCGGGACTCTGGGCTTCGATCTCGCCGTCGTGCTCGGCGATGATCCGGTAGGTGATCGAAAGCCCCAGGCCGGTTCCTTGGCCCGAGCGGCGCCGCGTGAAGAATGGTTCGAAAATGTGTTGCAGGACGTCCGGTTCCATCCCGCAACCGTCGTCGCGCAGGGTCAGTTCGGCGAACCCTCGGCGCTGGCTCACCTCGACGCGGACCGCGCCGTCGTCGTCGATGCTGTCCAGGGCGTTGGCCAACAGATTGAGGACCACCTGTTTGATTTCCTGGGCGTTGACCGGCGCGACGACGGCCTGGTCGGCGGTGAATTCGATGTGTTTGCCCTGGTATTTGCCCAGGTGACCCAGCATGTCGATGACGTCTTGGACCAACTGGCCCAGGTCGGTGTTCTGCCGCCGGGTTCCTTCGAGACGCGAGAAATCGAGCAGCTTTTCGGTGATTTCCTTGCACCGGAAGGCTTCGGTCTCGATCATCTTCAAGTAGTTGCCGATGATGGCGTGTTGTTCTTCGTCGTGATCGAGCGCCTCGCGGACGCGGCTTTCG
Organism: Pirellulales bacterium; assembly: GCA_016929515.1. Lineage (GTDB taxonomy): Bacteria > Planctomycetota > Planctomycetia > Pirellulales > Thermoguttaceae > UBA11386. Next base: position 3,031 of record JAFGIR010000355.1, read on the forward strand.
AGCGACTCGGCGCAAAGCGCGATCGAGGCCAGCGGGTTGTTGATCTCGTGGGCCACGCCGGCGGCCAGAAAACCGACGCTGGCCAATTGCTCGCTGCGGATGACCTGCCGGGTCCGCTCCTTGACCTGGTTTTCGAGATCGTTGTGGATGGCCTGAAATCGGGCCGTCATGTTGTTCATCGCTTCGGCCAACTCGGCCATTTCGTCGTTCGTGTCGAGGCGGATGCGGTAGTCGAACTCTCCACCGCCCACCCGGCGCGAACCGGCAATGAGTGTCTGCAACGGCCGAAACACCCAGCCGAAGAACAGCTTGACCAACAGCGCGAGCGTCAGCGCGGCGACGGTGCCCGTAATCCACGTTCCGACGATGAGCGTCCGGTATTGAAGACGGCGCTGGCGATGCAGGCCTTCAAGTTTTTTGTGCAAATCGCTCGGCAGTTCCGCGGCCAATTCCTGCAAGCGGTCGAGTTGGGTCTCCAAGTCGTCGAGCTTCACCAGGTCGAGCATCATCCAGGCCTCGTCCTGGTTCGCCCGATCGATCTGACCGAGGATCCGCCGAATCTCCTCGACCGTCTGTCGTTCTTTTTGATTGTCGACCGAGAGCGAGCCGTTTTGAAGTCGCTGCTCCAGGCTGTCGCCGTAACCCCGGAGCGTCTCCTCCACCTCGTTCAATCCTTCACGGTACTCGTGGCGATAGCTGAACAGATTGTCGGAAGCCGCGCGGTCGCCCGTGAAACGCAGATCGTAGGTCTTTCGCTCGCGAAGCCGCGCAAGCGTGATCCGCAAATCGGCAACCTGGCGGCTCAGCTCGCCGGCGGGCAGCTCCTCGACCTGGGTCCGCAGATCGCGAACCAGATTGCGATACGCATTGCTCGCGTAGAGTCCCGCGCTCGACAGAAGGGTCACCACCAAAAGCAGCAACCCCAGGCAGATGAATACCTTGACCCGAATTGGCCAGTTTCCTCGCAACGGCGACCTCCTTGTCGCTCGACTTACGCAAGACGGTAAGCGCGTCCTCGGGCACATCCTGGCCCAAGCGAGAGTTCAGGTCGGGGAGTTTACCACGGAGCGGTCAGATTGGGCAAGACGAGCAAAGCGGGGCCGTGCCGACCAGCGATGCTAAAGTGTGGAGCAATGGGATGCTAAAGTGTGGAGCAATGGGCAGACTGGGCAGCTTGGCGACTAGCCGGCAACTTCATAAACCGCTGGTTGTCATCCTGAGCGTAGCGAAGGATCTCGTTTGCCGTAACCGTTCACGCCCTGGGGTCTGTTTTCGATGAAAACTGATCTGGACGCAAGTGGCGTTTTGTGGCACGACATAGGTTATGTC
>JAFGIR010000356.1 GCA_016929515.1 Pirellulales bacterium
AAATTGATTGTCGACCTGCTCTACCAGGGCGGCATGAACTACATGCGCTACAGCATCTCGAACACGGCCGAATACGGTGACTATACCCGCGGCCCGAGAATCGTTACCGACGAGACCAAGGCCGAGATGAAGAAGATTCTCTCCGAGATTCAACGCGGCGAGTTCGCCCGCGAGTGGATTCTCGAAAACAAGGCGGGTGCCCCTTCGTTCAAGGCGCTGCGCCGGCTCCAGCGCGAACACAACATCGAAGAAGTCGGCCGTCAACTCCGCCGACTGATGACGTGGATCGATTCGAAAGAGGTCTGACCGTCCGCTTGCCGAAGACGTCGCCCAAAAGAAGTCCCATCAAGGGCCTCCCACTTATGAGACACCTCTCGCCTTTGGTTGTTGTGGCTGCATGGACCATTGGATTCAGTGTTGGCGCGATTGCTTGGGCCAACGACGATTCCGGATTGAAGCCCAAAGATAACGGTTATCGCGGAATCTGGTTCACGCTGGGGCAGTTCTCGCAAACGCCGTATGCAAAGAAATTCTGGGACTACGGCGACAAGTATTCAGGCGGCCTCGGAACCTACACGGCCAAGCACGTGCCGATCGCTGTTTACGCGCCCGAGGTGAAGAAGACCTTCTTCTGCTACGGCGGCTCGAAACAGGGCAAGCGCTATCTCTACAACATGATCGCGTACTACGATCACCAGAAAGACCGTGTTCCGCGACCGACCATTCTTCATGACAAAATGGGAGTCGACGACCCCCATGACGATTCATCGCTGACCATCGACGAGCGAGGACATATCTGGGTCTACGTGGCGGGGCGCGGGCGCAAGCGGCCCGGCTTCGTGTATCGTAGTGTCAAACCCTACGACGTCGAGCGATTCGAACAAGTCTCTTCCGACGAAATCTGCTATCCTCAGCCCTTCTCGGTGCCCGGCGAGGGAATCCTCGAACTGTTCACGAAGTACACCGGAGTGCGCGAGCTCTACTGGAACGTCCGAAAACCGGATGGATCGCGCGGCCAAGACCGTAAACTGGCAGGCATGGGCGGACAATACCAGACGTCGTTCCAGAGCGGCCGACGAATCGTCACCGCCTTCAATCGCCATCCCGGCGGGGTTCCCGATCGGCGAACCGACGTCTATTACCTCGAAACGCGGGATATGGGCAACTCTTGGCAGACTATCGACGGAACGACGATTCGGCCGCCGCTGGTCGACGCCAAAAATCCGGCACTCGTGAAAGCCTACAGCGACGAGCATCGGTTGGTCTATCTCAACAGCGTGACGTTGGACAATGACGGCAATCCGGTTATCCTCGTCGTCACCTCGTCGAGTCACAAGCCAGGACCGCAAGGCAGCCCACGAACTTGGGAAGTGCTCCACCACAAGAATGGCAAATGGAACGTTCACCATGTGACCAATTCGACGCACAATTACGACACGGGCCCTATTTGGGTCGAGCCCGACGGAATGTGGCGCGTCGTCGGTCCAACCGAGCCGGGACCGCAACGCTGGGGCGGCGGCGGCGAAGTTGCTGCCTGGACGAGCCTCGACGAGGGAAAAACCTGGGCCAAGGTCCGCGATGTCACGTGCAACAGCCCGCGAAATCATTCGTACGTTCGCAAGGTATTCAACGCCGAACCCGACTCCCCGTTTGCCATGCTCTGGGCCGACGGACATGCCGACCGATTGTCGGTTTCTCGACTCTACTTTGCCAACCGCGACGGCTCGAAAGTGCGACGCTTGCCGTACGACATGGACGGCGATTATGCCACGCCCGACACGGTCGAATTTCCGGAGTAGTCTGCTTGGGATACCCACGCGAATCAAAAGCGAGTCGTCCTCTTCTTTCGCCTTGTCCAGCATCACGGCTTCGTCAAGGTCCGGGGTACTCCAAATTGAAGTCAGCGAACCAGCCTCATTTTGGCCCACCCATTGGAGGGGCTAATCGGGGTTGCCGAAATCTGCCGGTCGACGAAAATGGTCTCATCGATAATCATGCACTTCGTGCGTATTATCTGGTCGGCGTGAGCCCCACTCCGACGGTGACAGATGTCCGTTCAAGAGGACCATTTCGGACAGGATCTCGATCAACCTGCAAGAGGAGAGATTCGATGGGTGCGGCAGACCGGGCGTCCACCACGCGGTTCGACGAACTCAAGTCGGGTGATCGCATCACGGTGGAGCAAACCGTGACCGTTGAGAAGAAGAAACAAACCGTTGCCACTACGGGAACCGTGATTCGCACGGAACGAACTCACAGCAGCCTCTATCATGAGCACAACGTGGACAATAGCGGCTTCCGCGACACCATTCTCTTGGAACTGCCCGACGGTGAGCTGACCACCGTCATTATGGACGAATTTACCATGTTGCATCGAGCGTGAGGCCCCGTCCGTCAATCGACGTTCCCCAGCCATGACCCGTTCGCTCAATCCCTCCTCGCACGGTTTGTTTGAAGCGCATTCACGACGCTTCGAAACGCATCGATACGTCTATCCCGTATTGAGCCGTCGTTCGCGCGGCATTTCGATCGGTGTCAATCTGAACCTCGACAAGCGGTGCAATTTCGACTGTGTCTACTGCCAGGTCGACCGCGCCGAACGAAATGAAGGAAATGAAAACCAACCGCTCGATGTCGACCGGCTCGCCGAGGAACTGGATTACGCCATCGGGCTGGTCACCTCCGGCCGACTCTTCGAGCGACCCAAGTTCGCCGACACGCCCGAGCCGCTACGGCGCCTGAATGACATCGCCCTGAGCGGCGACGGCGAGCCAACCAGCCACGGCGATTTCCCGAAAGCCGTCGACATTTGCGCCGAGGCCCGCCGGCGAAGTGGCATGGAAGACCTCAGACTGGTACTGATCACCAATGCGAGCCAGTTCGGCAACGACGCCGTTCGCCGGTCCCTCGACGTGCTCGATGCCAACCATGGCGAGATTTGGGCCAAACTCGACGCGGGCACCGAAGCCTGCTATCGCCGGGTGAACCGCTCCGCGGTTCCTTTCCAGCGAATTCTGGACAATCTGGCCGAAGCGGCCCGAAAGCGGCCGATCACAATCCAAACCCTCTTCACCCGAATCGACGGCAATCTTCCTTCGGACAACGAACTGACGGCCTATGGCGACCGGCTTCGCGAAATTGTCGCCGCCGGAGGCCTGATCAAGAACGTACAGATCCACACCGTTGCTCGGCGGCCGGCCGAATCCTCGGTCACCGCCCTGAGCAACCGCGAAATCGACGCGATTGGCGATCGCGTTCGTCGCGGGACGGGCCTAGTCGTGGAGACTTTTTATGCGTAACGACTTTTCTTAGCTTTGCGATCGGAGAAATCCCCTGGTTTAATGGTCAATTTCGGTCAGTAGAATCACTCACCCGTTTTTTGGTTTTGAAGGACATCGGAAATGGCGAAGCCACAATCGATCCCGTCGTCATCGGTCTACCGGATCAAAATTACCCTCGGCAACGTCGCGCCGCCCGTCTGGCGACGCGTTGAGATCGAGGACTGTTCTCTAGCCATCTTGCACGCGATTATCCAGGACGCGATGGGCTGGGAGAACTACCATCTGTATGAATTCCAAATCGACGGCGTTGTGTACACCGATTCTCGGGCAGTCGACGAGGATAACCGCGACGCGGCGGAGATGACACTCGGCCAACTCGCCGAGCGGAAGTGCGCAAAATTCGACTACGTCTACGATTTCGGCGACGAGTGGGAACACGCCATTGAAATCGAAGCGGTTCACGCGCCCGAGACAGATCGCCATTATCCCCATTGCATCGAGGGCCAGCGAGCCTGTCCGCCGGAGGACTGTGGTGGTCCGTGGGGTTACGACCGCCTGCTCGAAGCCCTTAAGGATCCGAACCACGAGGAGTATGATGAGTTGCTGGAATCGATCAGCGACGATTTCGATCCCGAACAGTTCGATGCCGAGCGCGTCGACCAGCGTTGGGCATCGTGGGATTTTAGCGATCCCGACTCGGGTCCCACCTACGAAGAAGACGAGCCGGAAATCAGTGCCACCGAGCAGCGTGCCGCAGCGAAGGCGGCGGCCCGAGCGAAGTCCAACAGCCAGCAGGCGCGAGTTGGCCGCAACGATCCGTGCCCTTGCGGAAGTGGAATAAAATACAAGAAGTGCTGTCTGAAGAAGGGCAAAGACGGCAATTATGACGACGAATGAAGATCACCGTCCTGGTTGTCCGCCCACGGCGGCTCGGCTATCATGGTCGGTTTCAGCGGCGTCGACAGCCCTCGAGTATGAGCGATTCATGAGCGACCCCTACTTTCAAAAACTCTTCGCCGAGCGGATCGGCGGCGTCAATTACGGCAAGAGCACCGAGATCTACAAGTTCGAGAAGATCAAACGAGCTAAACGCAAGGCGCTAGCCGATCATCGCGAGCGAACACTGATCGATTTTGGCATCGGCGAAAACGACGAGATGGCCGATGCGTCGGTTCGCCAGGTTATGGCCGACGAAATCGGCAAACCGGCCAATCGCGGCTACGCCGACAACGGAATCGCCGAGTTCAAGCAGGCCGTGTCGCGGTTCATGGCTCGGCAATTCGATGTCATGCTCGACCCCGAAGGCGAAATCAACCACTGCATCGGTTCGAAGACGGCGCTGGCCATGTTGCCGGCCACGCTGATCAACCCGGGCGACGTCACGCTCATGACCGTGCCCGGCTACCCGGTGGCCGGCACCCACACGAAGTATTACGGGGGCGACGTCCACCGGCTGCCGTTGTTGGCCGACAACGATTTCTATCCTGATCTGGACTCGATTCCCGAGGAGATTTGTCGTCGCGCCAAATTGCTGGTGATCAACTATCCCAACAGCCCGACCGGCCAGGTCGCTACGCCCGAGTTCTTCGGCCGCGTCGTG
>JAFGIR010000357.1 GCA_016929515.1 Pirellulales bacterium
CGAGCGACTTGGTCAACGTGTCGGCCGACGCGCAATCGGTAACGGTGACTAGGGCTCCCTGGCGGGCAAGCCACCGCGCGGCCGCCGCGCCACCGCCGAAATGGCCCAACCCCATGACCGTGACGTGTTTTCCAGCGTATTTCATGATACCAATAGAGCCGCCGGCAACCCCGACCACAAGGGGGCCGTGGACCTCTGACGCCGCTGGCCGCCGGTTTTCGGACGTGGTATGATGGCAATTTGCGGTATTGTGGAAATTCCCAAGCGAGAATTCCTATGGACGTCGGGCGTTGCATTTCGTTGCGCGGGGTCGAGGTTCACAACCTCGATTGCATCGATTTGGACATCCCCCACCGTAAGCTGATTGTGCTCTGCGGCACGAGCGGCAGCGGCAAGAGCAGCTTGGCCATCGACACGCTTTACGCCGAGGGACAACGTCGCTACATCGAGAGTTTCTCGACCTATACACGCCAATTTCTCGAGCGGCTCCAGCGGCCCGAGTGCGATCACATCGACGGCATTCCCCCAGCCATCGCCGTAACGAGCAAAAACGGCAGCCGTTCGAGTCGCGCGACGGTCGGTACGGCCACGGAAACGACCGATTACCTGCGGCTGTTGCTGGCCAAGATTGGCCGGGTGTTCTGTCTCGAATGTGGAAAGGAAGTCCACCGCGACTCGCCGCAAAGCGCCGCCCGGGCGTTGCAGGAACTGCCGTCCGACACTCGGTATCTGCTTTGTTTTCGGCTCCCCGTCGCGGTCGGCGCCGATCGCGAGGCGTTGGCGGCCGGTTTGAAAGAGGACGGCTTCTTGCGAGTGGTTGCCGGCCAGCGGCTTGTCAGTCTCTCGGATGAACCGCTGCCCGAAAGGGACGCGGCTGCTCCAAACGGCGAGGATTCGTTCGACGTGGTGGTCGACCGGCTTCAGTCAGGCAAAGTCGCCGAAGAACGTCTCCGCGATTCGCTCGAAACGGCATTTGCCAAGGGAAACGGCACATGTCACGTCTTCGTCGCCGCCGGCGACGTTGCGGAGTCGCCGGAGAAGTCGTGCACGATCGACGGGCAAAGCTGGCGGCGAATCGGCTTCAGCACATCGTTGGCCTGTGAAGACTGCCGTATCGAGTACCCAACGCCCGAGCCGCGGCTCTTCAGCTTCAACAGTCCGTTGGGTGCCTGCCCCGAGTGCGAAGGATTCGGCAACGTTATCGACCTCGACATGGAGATGGTCATCCCCGACCCGACCAAATCGATTCGCGAGGGAGCCGTTGCTCCGTGGAACAGCCCGGCCTACTCCCAAGAGCTGGACGCGTTAATGGAACTGTCCCACGACTACGATATTCCGGTCGACGTGCCGTTTTCCGAGTTGGACGATCGCTCGCGGAGATTGGTCATCGAAGGCGTGCCCGATCGAAAATTTGGTGGTGTGCTGGGCTTCTTCGAGTGGCTCCAGCGGCGCAAGTACAAAATGCACGTTCGCGTCTTCCTCAGCCGCTGGCGGAGCTACCGGACCTGCCCAACGTGCGGCGGCACCCGGTTGCGCCGCGAGGCGACGGCCACCCGGATCGGCGGCCGCAATATGGCCGACCTCTGTGCGATGAAAGTCCAAGACGCGACCCAGTTCTTCCGGGATCTCGATCTGAGCGAGCACGAGCGGACGGTTGGGCGGACGATGCTCGACGCGGTCCAAGCCCGACTGCACTACCTCGAATCCGTAGGGTTGGGCTATTTGACACTCGACCGCACGCTCCGTACACTCAGCGGCGGCGAGATTCGGCGCGTCGCGCTCACCTCGGCGCTCAGCTCCAGCCTAGTCAACATGCTCTACGTGCTCGACGAACCGTCGATCGGCTTGCATCCGCGGGACGTCGACCGCCTCATCGAAGCCATCGGCGAACTCCGCGACCGGCTCAATACGGTGGTCGTCGTCGAACACGAGGAGGCGATCATTCGCGCGGCCGATCAAGTCATCGAAATCGGGCCTGGCGCCGGCCAGCGAGGGGGCCAGGTCGTCTTCCAGGGCACGCCGGACGAAATGGCCCAAGCCCCGAACAGCCTGACCGGCGACTATCTGGCTGGGCGGCGTTGTATCCGTCCCAGCAGTCGCCGCCGCGAGCCCGAACACGGTTGGATCCGGCTGGCCGCTGCCCGAGGCAACAACCTCCGAGAGATTACCGTCGAATTTCCCTTGGGGTTGCTCTGTCTGGTTACGGGCGTCAGCGGGTCGGGCAAAAGCACCCTGGTCCAAGGCACGCTCTATCCGGCGCTCTGCCGCCGGCTTCGCAAGGATGCGCCCAAACCGTATCCGTACGACGACGTCTACGGCGACGGGCAAATCGACGAAGTGATCATGGTCGATCAGAGCCCCATCGGCCGCTCGCCCCGGAGCAATCCGGTCACCTATCTGAAGGCCTTCGACGAAATCCGGTCGGTCTTTGCCGAAACGATCGAGGCCCGAACCCGAGGATTTTCGGCCAGCCATTTCAGCTTCAACGTCGACGGGGGACGTTGCAGCGCGTGCCAGGGCGAGGGCCAGATCGCCATCGACATGCAGTTTCTGGCCGACGTCTACATGAAATGCGGCGAGTGCGGCGGCACCCGCTATCGCAAGGAAATCCTCGACGTCAAGTACCGCGGGCGCAATATCGCGGAAGTGCTCGACATGACCGTGCGCGAGGCGTTCACCTTCTTCCGCGGGAGTCCCAAGGTGCAAGCCCGACTCAAACGCCTGATCGACGTCGGGCTCGACTACGTGCGGCTCGGCCAGCCGGCCAACACGCTCTCGGGCGGCGAGGCCCAACG
>JAFGIR010000358.1 GCA_016929515.1 Pirellulales bacterium
ACCTCGGGCGAAAAGGCGAATACGCCCGAGATGGTTCGCGCACAGATGATCGGCCTACACGCGGCCTGGTTGCGGCGGGCTGGAGCCGAGCTATCCGAGGGCGTAGCCGTCGAAATCAGCCCTTTGTATGCTCTCGATGCCGAGGAACTGAGCGGAAAAATCCCGCCGAAAACTCGGATAACCGAGGATACCTATTTCTGTTAAGTTGTTTGGCGTGACTTCAGATTTAACAATTCACGCCTAAAATCATTTCACATTTCATTTCAGATCCCTAATATCATGCTTCATGCCGTGATAATGGCGGGTGGCGCCGGCACGCGATTCTGGCCCGAAAGCCGCATCCATCGTCCCAAGCAAGTCGTGGACATGCTGGGCGGTCGAACGATGATCCAGGCAACGGTTGACCGGCTTGGCAACCTGGTCCCGCCCGAACGCACCTACGTTGCCACGACCGCCGTGTTGGCCGAGCAGATTGCCGAGCAATTGCCGCAACTTTCGGCCGAGGCGTTAATCGTCGAGCCCTGCAAACGCGACACAGCCCCATGTATCGGTCTGGCGGCCGCGCGAGTTCTTCGCGACGATCCCGACGCGGTGATGGCCTTGATGCCCTCGGACCACGTCATCGAGCCGGACGAGATCTTTCGCGAGGCCATTCGCTTCGCGTCGGCACTGGTTGAGGAAGATCCTAAGCGGTTGGTCACTTTCGGCATTCGGCCAACCTACCCGGCCGAGACGTTCGGCTATATCGAGCGGGCCGCGCCGCTGTCCGGCGAACCGCACCCAGCCTACGCAGTCAAAAAATTCCACGAGAAGCCCAAGGCAGACGTGGCAAAACAATATGTCGAGTCGGGCAAGTTCTACTGGAACTCGGGCATCTTCGTGTGGCGAGCCGACACCATCCTGCAAGCCATTGCCCAGTTTCAGCCGAAGATGATCGAGCACCTCGAACGAATTGCCGAGGCGGCCGGCTTGCCCAAGGCCGACGAGGTTCTCAAACGCGAATTTGCCCAAATTGAACCGATCTCGATCGACCTGGGCGTCATGGAACATGCTTCGAACGTGGTGGTTGTCGAGGCGCCGTTCGGCTGGGACGACATGGGCAGTTGGCGGGCAATGGAACGGCTGCGAGAGACCGACTCGCACGGCAACGTCATCGACGTGGCCAAGTATCTGGGCCTGAATACGACCGGCTCGGTCATCCGCTCGCGGCAACCGAACCATCTGGTCGTCACCATGGGAGTCGACGATCTCGTGATCGTCGTTACGCCCGACGCCACGCTCGTGGCCAATAAGAACGATGAAGAATCGATACGCCAGATAACCCGAGAACTGCAAGAACGTGGCTGGACGGAGTATCTGTAGCAGAGCAACTGATCTTCAGCCAAGCCCGATGCAACCACAAAAAAGCCGGAGGATCAAAACGCGTTTGACCCTCCGGCATGGCGGCGGAGTTTTCTTCTGGTTTCTACCGGCCTTAATCTGTTTCCATATCCATCTGCATCATGCGCAGTTTCATCATGTAGACCGGCATGTTTTTCAGTACTTCGACCGGGATGAGGAGTTCCTTGTGAACACCCGTGGCCGACACCGTCATCGCAAAGCCGACGGGAGGCGTTTCGGGGAACTCGGGCAAGGTCATCGCCGAACCCTCCGGCGCGAAATCCTTCATCATCTGCTGGGCGAGCGCGACCGTGCCCCGGGGACTCCAGAAACCAACCCATTGGGCATCGGCTGGCAGCTGTTTCGTCATGGCGGCGACGGCGGCGTTGTCGGCCATGTTGGCTTTGGACTCGGTTACCGCTTTGACAGCCTCAACCGCGCGATCCTTGTCGATGTAGGAAAACACGACCGTCGTCTTGTCGGCAGCGGCCATGTAGACGTCCATTTTACTGTCCGGCCCATACATCGCCTTAAACAACGGGGCAAACTGCTCCATTCCGGGTTGGTCATACATGGTCGAGAGATCCATGGTGAGCTTGAGGCCGTTGTGGCCGGCGATCTCCATCACGTTGACGTCCATGTTCGCCAGTGGTGATTTCTCGGCACCGGCGGCCAGTTTCGTCATCGACTGGATCAGTTCGGCATATCGTTCCAGAAACACCTGACTGTCGTCGACCCACATCGTACCGCTGGCAGCTTGATAAAGCGGCTGGCCCGGCTTGGTAACGCCCATCGCCATGGCCATCCCTCGAACGTTCTTCATCGCCCCGGCCGATATCTTGCCGAATTCCCTCATTTGCTTCTCGTCGAGACCATAGATGTTCGGCATGTTCTGCATCATGTTCACGGAAAACTCCATGAGGCTTTCCATGAGACCCTCGGGCAGCGCGCCAGCGCCGGCCAGGACGAACGGTTCGTTTGGAACCCCAACCCAGCGGTTGCTCGGCGGAGCCTTCATATTCTTGAACCAGCCAGCCATCTGGCCGCCGGGCGCGAACTGGCCGAGGCCCGAAATGCGCACGCCGTCCTCTTCGATCAGGACGCCCATGCCGGCGGTGGCCACTTCCTTGCCCGCCAGATCGAGCATCTTCTGATACATTTCGAAGGCTGCGGCGGCCTGTTTTCCTTGCTCGCCCATGGCTTCAAACATGGGTTTCACCTTGTCGAGTTCGCCGCTCGCTTTCGTCGTAAACATCTTGATAGCGGGGCCGGTTACAATTACCACCGCGTCCGACTGCTCGATCCACTCTTGCCAGGGTTTCACTTGTTCGGCGACGCTCTTTTTACTCTTGAGCATCGATTCGAGGAGGTCTTGATTGCCCACCTCGACGAACAAGGCATAGTCACCTTTTTGGGCAACTAGACTGCGACCATGGATGACGCGGACACGGGAGATCGTGTCGGTCACCTCCTCCGGGTCGAACTGGCCGATGAATTCTTTGTAATCCGTCACCGGAATGGCGATCAGCGGCCGGGGACGCTCATTGGACCCGGCGGCCGGCATTGCGACTGCCGCCGCAGCCCCCTTCTCGTCCAGCCCCGTTTCAACCTGGGCAGCCTGCTTGAGTTTCTGCAGGGGACTTCCTGGCACGGGTGCCTCGATTTGGGAAGCAAGTTTCTTGATCTTGGCGTCCGTCGTACCAATGCGGTTGACCACGGCGAAGCCCAGGGCGTCGTCCGGAATCACGTCGAGCACGCTCTGGGCCGACTGGACAACTGATGCAGCCAGCACGCCGAGACAAAAAGCGATGGCCAAAATCCAGACTGTTTTCTTGGTTCTCATTGAATTTTTTCCTCTCTTGGTAATGGGGAAAGGGATCCCCGAGATCGTAATACTCTCGACAAATATAGGCTTCTTGGAAACCTGTGTCAGCGTCGAAACCCCAGCCGGCGGCCCTGCTTCGGATCGAATTTCCGGTGGAATGTCTTCTATTGGCTTTACGTTACTGACTCATTCGTTTAGAGCTGACCGATCTTGGGCCAAATTTCTTGTTGCCGGGACATGGTCGGTGCCAGCCCCCCCGTAGATTCACCTTCATCTCAGCCAAGAAAACTCCCATTTCTCACGGAGATGCAAAATGACTAACGCGAGCGTCCTTTTTCAAATCAGTCTCCTCTCCCTGAATTCGAATCTTGGGCGTCTTACTGCCACCCGTGATGACCGCCCGTGTGAGACGGTTTGCATTCCATTCAAGATCGACTCGATATCCGCCTCGGGCAACGAGCCCGTGAACGCTTCCCTTGGGCCATTGTGACGGAAGGGCAGGCAGGAGGTGGAGTTCGCCCAGGTGCGATTGCAGGAGCATTTCAGCGATCAGACCGGGTGTGGCCATCGATCCATCGACTTGAAGCATTCTTTCGCCGCCGGCGACATGTTGGAAGGTCATCAGATTCTCAAATCCTTGTTCGATGTACATGTCGGTCAGAATTCTGTTGGCCCGATCCCCGTCCAACAGCCGGGCCCAACATCCGACACGCCACGCCCTCGCCCAGTTGCCGCCGGAATAGAACCAGCCGGGCATTCGTCCGTCGCCGCGCAGGTTGAGCGACTTGGCAGCGGCCATGGCGAGTTTCGGTGTGGTCAACGGATGGACCTGACAACCCGGATAGACAGCCCAAAGATGACTGATGTGTCGGTGCTGGTCCTTTGGACTGTCGATATCGAGGGCCCATTCCTGCAACTGCCCCAGCCGGCCGATCCTCAGTGACAGC
>JAFGIR010000359.1 GCA_016929515.1 Pirellulales bacterium
ACGCTGTGGGCAATCTCTTGGGCGGTGAACGCTTGGCTGTGGCGGATCGTTGTGTACTTGACCTGGTGCTCGTCGAGAAACTCCTTCAGTTCTTTCGCAGGCATGATAGTCTCCTTTACAGGTAGAGTGAATGCCCGAATTCCGATAACAATTCTGCCCTGGGAAGGGTCGGCTCGATACTGGACAAGTCTACCATGGTGCGGAGGGCGACGTCGGAATTCTACGCCTCTGAACAACGCCACGGATAGTCGGACGAAGGCGCGGGCAAGGCCAGTGGTTGCGTTTTCTGCTCACCGGCGAGATCGTCGGCGGTGGGCAACCATAGGCGATTCATCGGGGGCGCGAACACCGATCCTGTCTCGATAGCCATGTTCTTGTCCGGCCTTGTCTTAGGCGTGGTGAGTCGCGTGAGTGGTATAATCCGGATGGGGGATCGCGCGACGCAGTTCGGCCGGCCCCGGCACAGCGAGTTGTTGCCGCGAGAGTCTTTTGACGGCGCGCGGCAATATTCGAACTGGACAGTTGGGGAATTCGAACTGCCCGCCGAATGACTTGAGATCGTTTACCCGGCTCGGAATGACGCATTCGGCCGGGCTGTCGGACGGTCTCTTACTCGTTGAATACGAGTCGAGCCAGCTTCTGCGAAAGTTGGTCGAGAAGCTTCAATTCGGCCCTGTGCTCGTCCAGACCACCGTGCGACCTGCTTTCTTCCACCTGGCTGCGTGCTCGGGCAATCTTGGTCCCCAAGTCCGAGATCAGGTCGCTGCCCAATTCCAGATTGCCGATCTGATCGCGTTGTTGCGGCGGGATGAGCTCGCGAATGAGTCTGAGATCATCGACTCGCGAGACCAAGGGCGTCAATTCATCGAGGATCCGCGCCAAGGAGTTGGCGTCCCAATTGCGATCTTCATAGAGTTCGGCCGCCAGCTTGCGCAACGCCATGTTGTTGCCCCGGATTCGCGCGACTAACTCGTCCGCGTTCGGCAAGGGCAGCTCGTCCGGTTCATCGGAATCATCACTGAGCCTCATCCGGCTCATGAGATTCATGCCCGACGGGTTACCCAACGCGACCGACACCAACGAACTGCCATCCAACGAACCCGTCGAGGAGACTTCGGATGGACGGGGCGGAGACGACGGCACGGAGGTCGCCGCCGACCGAGATTGGGCCTCGGTGGGGCTTCTTCTCGGTGAAGCCATCGCCAGGCGGTCGATCTTCGTGCGTGCAAACGCGAGCGGGTCGCTCGACCGATGAGATGTCGGCGCCGATCGGTTTTCGATCAGCGGTCCCGGTTTCGAGATCGGCCGGGTCACGCCGGCTACTGAAGGCGCGCGTCTCCAGAAACTACTTGACGAGGAGGCGGCCATGGCGAGCTTGTTGGATGCCGCGAACCCGACCGGCTCCAAGGAGGGACGCATGGCAACGTGATGCGGCCGCGGCGTCGACCGGTGGACGCCCAACGGGAGTTCGACCTTCGGAGAGGTGTGGAGGACGGGCGGCTGGACAACGTTCTCGCCGGTCGATGCTCGGGCACGACTCGCCAGGAAATCGGCGGGGTGGAGACCGAGAGGCGGTCGAGCCGCGAGCCGCGGAGCCGAAGCGGAGGTCAATTCGACCTTGGGCAAGGTGGTCCGCGCCGACGGCTTCATGGCGGGCGACCCGGTCCGAGCTATCGAACGCTCAATCGGACGAGCGCGCTGGTCGTCCGCGAAAATCGGAAGCGGCGGGAGCCGATCGGCTCTCCGGTCGGTCGAAGGCTCGGTCGCGACCACCAACCAATCGATGATCTTGTGCTGTTGGGCGAGGGCAACGCCGGAGATACGCTTCCGCCCAATCAACCGCTCCAAAAGCACAAGACGCTGTTCGTACTGGGAGCGATTGTTGCGGAACACGTCATAGGAGTCAATCCGATATCGTCTGGTCAAATGTTCGATGGCCGCGCGCTGGCTCAGAGCCAGTTCTTCTTCAAAACGTTGCACCTGCGTCTGCCCAGTAGGAAGGCCCTTGACAAAAGCGTCGAGCATCTGTTCAAAACGGGCATGCTGTTTGGCGACGGCTGCTGGGTCGAGCACCACGCGGTTCGCGGCGTCCAATCGCCCGAGCATGGTTGTCACCCAAGCCGTTCGAGCCGCGATGTCCATCTTTTCAAGCGATCCGTAACCGGAAACCGATGCCGGCTCGCGGGCGGCGGCTCGACCACCGGGTAGCGAGAGAACCATCGCGATCAATAAAAACAGCCAATAGCGTTGCATAGTCGTAGAGTCTCTGTTCGGTAAATAATGGAGCCAATCTTGGAAGTTGCGGACAGCTCTCCCGGCAATTGGAATCGCGACCGTAGTCAGGCCGGCTGAGTACGTTGGATTCATGGACGCCAAAACGACGCGACGAAGTGCCTCTCGAATACTAGACCGTCTTGCTCACGAGTCAAACCACGTACCGAGCCCGTCTGAACCCTTGTGTCGATAACGCTATCACGTTGACTCCAGCGGTTCTCGTGGCGCCATTTCTTATTTGTTCGATGTCGCGCGTCGCTCGAAACTTAGCCAGCAACCCACATCGTGGCAGTCCTCGACTGCCAACTTGTCACGAACCGTTATTGGGTACGACGACCCCCGCCAGGCAATGATTCCACGCTGATGCCTTGAGCAAACCGGCGAACGATGATGCCCCGGCCCACTCGCGGTTCATTGGCGAGACACCTCTTGACTGCGGTTTCGCTCGGCTCGACTTCGCCGGCCGCCATCCTTGCTCGATGACCGCCGCCGGTGGGCCAAGTGCCAACACATCGATCGAATTGTCACCCCGAGAAAAAACCAACAAACTCGCTGCGGGATGTTGTTCGCGCGATACCTAAACGCCAGTCAGGTGAGACTACCTACTTCTCCGACAGTGCCAACCCCGATGATACTAAGGCAGTACCCACTGCTTTCCTGCTTATCACTCTAAACCAAGTTGCCCGATTCTTCAAGGATTATTGTACGTTGGGAGACCATTTTTACGGGCGCAGAAATCCTAATGTAGGGGGTTTGGTCGGGGCACTACGATACCCGCCGAAAAGAGGGGTTTTGCTCCAAGCTCCCCGAAACCGCGAGCCCCCGTCCTGAAAGATCACTACGTTCGTTTTCACCGATCGAGGCTGTCGATCACCCGACCGAAGCTCGCCTTGGAGCGTCGGCCGATTGGTTTCGGCGCGCGTGCAGCTCATTTGGGCACGTTTGTGGTGCCCCGAAACGGTGACCGCGGTGATTATCGGCCCGGCCGCTAACTCCGTCTTTTTCGCGGGCCGTGGACGAGAAGACCGACGGCACCCATGACGAGCACGGCGATGGCAGCCGGTTCAGGCACGCCGGTTGCTCCGCTTGGGGCGTCGCTCCAATGGGCGGCGAGAATCGACGCATCGCGCGGTCCGATGACGCCATCGTCGTCGAAATCGCCCATGGGCCAGCTCGCCTCGGTCTCGCCCCAATTGCCAGCGAGTATCGAGGCGTCGAGATGGTTGACCTGGCCATCACCGTTCGCGTCGCCGGGAACGGGGAGAGACTGTAGGGCGACGGCTTGGCTGTCGCCGAGCACTCCGTCGTACCATCGCATGTCGTCGAGCACACCGGAAAAGAACTCGTCCCCGAACGGGTACAAGGTGTCGACGACCGTGTCGGTTACCCGACTGAGAAGGAAATAGCCGTCGAGTACGCCGCGGACCCCGTCGAGGTGGTTGGCTTCCGAAAGGGTCGCCTTTTCTCCATCGATCCAGACCTGGATTTTCTTGCTGGCGGTTGGGCCAGCCAGGTCGTCGAACGAAAACGCCACGTGATGAAACACGTCGCGGTCGATCTGCTCATCCGTAATGACGTGATAGGCCACGTCGTCCTTGAGAATTCGGACCACCAGGGCACTGCTGGCCGCGTTGCCGGTGGCGAACCCGAAATTACAGATGTTGTGGTCGTCTTCGGCCAACGTGAAGATTCGCGCGAGATCGGTGTTCGACGCGTCGTACTTGACCCAGGTGGCCATGGAGAAGGCTTCGGAGACCGACAAGTCGGGGTTGACGGTTTCATAGGCATAGTCGCTGCTAGTGCCGTCGAAATGGAGTCCGTTTCCAAAATAGCCGGCACCGATCGTGACTCCGGAGCTGAACGCGAGGTCGTTGTCGCCGACCGAGTCGTTTCCGTCGTTGGTGAACTCCCAACGCGACGTCAACGCGGCCAAGGGGCGCGCCGGAGGCGGCGCGACCGTGCCTCCCATGTCGTATTCGAGCGCGTAGGAGTGGAAGCGGTTGTACTCGTCGAGGCTGGTCGAGTAGGAACCAACCGTAATTCGGTTTTCATCGGGCATGAACTGCAACGTGCGGAGCCAGCCGTCGCCGCCGTTGGGTCCACGCTGATAATCGCTGAGCATCTCGTACACCTGGTTGCCCGCCGCATTCTTGCTTGGCAACAGCGCCTCGTACGAAATATGGCCGGAGGTGACAAGGAAGATGTTGGGATTGTCGTAGACGAAGTTGTTATAGACGTCCGTGCCGTCGTTGCCTTTCAAATACCCATAGGTGCTCTCGACGCGGCGCTGGCCGTTGGGATTGAGAAGCATGTGACTTGCGAGAATAACGCGGCGGTCGGGATGGCTGTCGATCACGTCTTGAGCCCACTGGATCGCGTCGTCTCGGGGAAGCGGTTCAAGGCAGAGCACCATGAAGTCAAGATCACCGACGCTGAAAAGGCTGTAGTTGTTTTCGTTGGTCGAGCCGTACGTGCCACCAAACCACGATTGGCTCGAATAGCGGCTCCGGGGAAAATAGTAATTATAGTAACTCGCGTCGCGCGTGTAGCTGGGTGATCCGGAACCGGTCATGTCGTGGTTGCCTGGCATAACGCTGTGAGGTATCGGATCGGGGCCTTCGAGAATCGCTTGGGCCGCGTCGGCGATCTGCCACTGGCTCGTCACATTGTAGTTGTCGACGATATCGCCCATGTGAATAACGAATTGGATGTTCTCCGACGCGGCGTTGTCTCGAATCCACTGGGTCTGCTCGGCATAGCGATTCGTTGCCGGTGGATCCTCCGTGTAGTACTGCGTATCGGGCAGGAGCACGATGGTGAACGGCTCGGTCGCCAGCAATGGTTTTGTACAGAGTATCATGACGGTCCAAAGGAAGACGAGAAGCCGGCGGTCGATCTTGTTGCCTAACCCAAGCATTGTGTTTCTCCGATTGTGCTACGGCCGAACTCTTGGTGCCTTCACGATCCACGGCCGACAAACCGTGAACGAGAGGCCCACCTTGGAAAGAAAAAAGGGGAAAGCCCCGGGGGGGAGCCGATGGCGTCCTTGGCAAAGCCATCGACATCCCGTACCCGGGTCTTTCCTCGATTGGCTACTCAACGCGTGGTTGGATTTCGCACCAACAAAAGTGTTATTCACATGCCGATACCCCGCGGTGACTCCCCTGGTTCGGTCGTGGCCGCATGGGTCGCGGCAAGCGTGTTTTGCAACGGGAGTCCTCTCAGAGTGCTCGTGGAGATTTCGCGTTGTCCTTATCTCGATAGTCACCCGAATCGGCGAGACCGGCTTGATCGGCCGGGACAATGCGGATGGAGTCGACCGAGAATCCGATCCTCTCCAGACGGTTTCCTTTATTTCCTCCCGCCATTTCCCATCGAAAATGGAGATAGGGCCAGTATCCGCGTATCTCCGCCGTTCCCGACGACCTCATGCCCATTGCTCCGAACTTCTTGAACCGGCCGCCGTCCACGGCGATCGACGGCGTCCACGTCCTTGCTTCGGGATCGACGAGGATCCGAAACGAGTAAGTTTTCCCCTGGCATACGGCGACGTCACTACCAAAGTCGCGTACCCTTCCCCTACCGTTGCTGGTGCTGAAGTGCCAGTCTCTCGCCGATGCTTGCCCTTGTCCCTGCCTGGGACCCTTTGCTCGAATATGCCAGCCGGCCGAGAGATCGTTGTCCAATTCACGGCCCCTCTTGCTGTTGCTGCAGATCGTGATGGCATCCCGCGGATCGTCGACCGAGTCCATGACATCGAGGCGGACGTCGAAGAAAACGACGTGGCGTTTCTTGAGATCAACTGGACTGTTCAAATCAAGACGCCGGCATACGCATCTGCGGACATGGTCGGTGCCGAACCGTCGCGTGGCCAAAACACGAAGATAATCGCCGCCTCCGAGAACGGGATTGGTGTTCTCAATGGAAGCGATGCTGTCGACCTCTTCGATTTCACCGAGTTCCCAATCGGTGGCCCAACCCAGTCCCGGAACGCCGGGAAATTGGTCCACTTCCGACGAGCCGTTTCCACCGGAGAAATCGGCGACGACCGTAGGTCTGGAACGTTTGTCGTCAACGGTTGGTTTCGAGGCTTCAGAGGCAATCGGCAACCGCCGCACGAATTGGTTCGTGGAAGTCGCAATATTGCGGATGACCATTTGCCCCCGCGAGCTGGACGGCTCGACGCGAACCACGCGACCCGCGGCAAGACGCTGAGGGGTTGCGTCCTTCTGGTTGCCGTCCTTGGCCGATCGCAACTCGACTTCTCCCTGAAACACGTGCACCTCGGCTTGACCTTCTTCGTTTTCCACCGACACGCC
>JAFGIR010000360.1 GCA_016929515.1 Pirellulales bacterium
ATTGAAATCGATGTGACTCTTCTCCCCTCTCGCCACTTCTTCCGTTATCCAGTGCAAATCGTTAGCGTTGTTCGTGTGTGTCTCCTTCTGCTGGCGAGAATACTGGGTTGTGGAAAATCGACCCTTTTTTAGTAGTGCCCCGACCGATCTGAATCGACGGGTGCCACAGGCATCCTGCCCGTGCTGTCTCTCGGCTACACTGGCGAGACGCTAGTGGCACCCTATCTGTCAACCGAGCACGGTCGGGGCGCGAGTCGTACCCGCGCGCAACACCGTCCGGCCGACGATTCGCGACTGCCGCGTCCGCCGGCGAGGCGCTGGCGCAGATACCTAGCGCATCTCGTAAACTTCAGCCTAGACGGAACTCCCGAAACATCAACGCGAGTACACGTCTGATTGCGTCAAAGCAATGTCCGGTTTGCCGCAGCCCACGACTTTTGCCCCCCGATGGAGTGTATTGTGTTCTGGAGTCGACCATACATACTAATGCTTTGGGACTCGGAGTCCTCTCACGCATGACACGTGGCGGCGGCAAGTTATTTCGATCGCAGAGACGCGGAAGATCGATTAGAATATTCAGTTTGCCGCAGTCCATGTGAGGTTTCCCTGGTTCCTCGCGGAGCAGGCGCGGATGTCCAATTCAAAACAGGTATTGCTGCTGATCGAGACTTCTCGGGGTTGGGGGCGCGATTTGCTCGAAGGCATCGGCCGTTACGCCATGGCGCACGGGAGTTGGTCCCTCTGTGTGAGCGATTACGCCCTCGACGCTTCGCGGCACGCCTGGATCGGCGAATGGAAGGGCGATGGGATTATCTTCTGGAGCCCATCGGCGTTAACGTCGGAGGCGATTCGCCGTGGCGGCGTGCCGGCCGTCGACACGAGTTTTGCCATCGTCGACCATGGGTTTCCGGCGGTCTGTATCGATGAGCGGGCGGTTGCCGAAATGGCCGTCGATCATTTTTTGGAGCGGCAGTTCACGAACTTCGGGTTCTGCGCGATCGAGGACATACGTTGGGTTAAGTGGCGGCGAGAGGCTTACGTGTCGCTGCTCGAAAAGCATGGATTTGCATGCCATGCGATCTCGACCGCGGCCGCCACCCATCCGTCCGATTGGCCTCGGCAGAGCCGGCAACTGGGGGGCTGGGTTCGCGATTTGCCGAAGCCCATCGGTGTGTTTGCCGCCAACGACGTAGCGGGAATGAGGCTCCTCGATGCGTGTCGCGAGGCCGACATCGCCGTTCCGGAACAGGTGGCCGTGCTTGGCGTCGACACGGACACCGTGCTGACGACGTTGACCTCGCCGCCCATGTCGAGCATCGACGTGAACATCGAGAACCTGGGCTACGAGGCGGCGGCTCTTTTGGATCGGCTCATGGCAGGCGAGCCGGCGCCGCGCGAACCGGTCTCCGTGCATCCGGCCGGCATCGTGGTGCGGCAGTCGACCGACACGCTTGCCGTCGACGATTGCGATATTGTCGAGGCGTTGCGGTTCATCCGGCACCACGCCCACGAAGGCATTTCCGTCGCTGACTTGGTGAAGAACCTGAATATCTCGCGCGCCACCTTGGAGCGCCGCTTTGGTGAAACGCTGGGCCGGACGCCCAAGGAGGAAATTCTTCGCGTCTCGATCGAGAAGGCGAAACGTTTCTTGACGCTTACTGATTATACGCTCCAAAGAATCGCCGGCTTGTGCGGATTCAAAACGGCCTCTCACTTCGGCGTCGTATTCAAGCGGGTGACCGGTATGTCGCCCAAGGCTTTCCGCGACCAGGTAGAGTGAATTGAGAACTTCATGGCGAACCTAAACGAACTCATCGAACTGTTTCTTCAACGATGCGAGCAGCGCGAAAAGCGGCTGCGAGGCTTTCTTCGCGGTGACGGACCCGATTTCCTGGTCGTGCAGCATCCGCCGGGAACGATCTGGGAAGCCTGCAACAGCGTGAAGCAGGTGACCGAGAATAACGTCGACTACTTCTCGAAGTGCGTCCGGTTCGACTGGACCGACGACATTCCTTATCTGACGCCCTGGGTCGGGACGGGCGTCTATGCCAATGCGTTCGGTTGCGACTACGTGTTTCGCGACGCCGCCGCGCCCTGCGTGCGCTATCGTTATCATCGCATCGACGAGCTTCGCGACATCGAATATCCCGACTACCGAAAGAGTCCCATCATGACGATGGTGCTCGATTGCATCGACAGCCTGAAGGAGCGGACGCTCGGCAAACTGCCGATCGCCCTGACCGACACGCAGTCGCCGTACGACACGGCCACGCTCATTCTCGATGCGTCCGAGTTGTTCGCCGCGTGTTACGAGAACGAGGAACTCGTTCATGATTTCATGCGGAAAATCACCGATTTGATTATCGAATTCTCGCGCATCCAAATCGACCGGATCGGACCCGAGCTTACGGCCCGGCCCGGCCACCAGTTTCCGAGCATCATCGGCGGGCCGGGCCTTTCGGTGTCGGACGACAATCTGGCCGTTTCGTCGCCGGGAATCAATCGAAAGGTGGCCGTGCCCTACGACCGGCAGTTGGGCGACGCGTTCGACGGCGTGGCCGTGCATTCATGCGGTGTTTGGACCCATACCATGCCCATGCTCGCCGAGATACCGAACGTCATCGGCATCGAATGCGCCGTGGGCGACGGCGAAGGGGAGGGCCAGGAGCACGGCCTCCACGACCCGACGCCAAACGCCGCGGCTGACGTCGCCCGCGCCCTGGCCGGCTCGGGCACGTTCGCCAAGGTCCGCCTGGGGCAGAATATCGACAAGGCCCTGGCGGCGATCGATCAACTGGTCGACCCACAACTCCGACTGATCGTCGAAATGGGCTACGATGAACAGAATGCACAGCGGCACTACGAGTTGATTCGCGACAAGCTGGAGAGGTTCTACGGACAATAGTGCTCTGTCAAACCCAAGAAATGGGGTGCCATGCCCACGGCAAGCGTGGGCGTGTTGTCCGAGGTTTCGAGCATGTCCACGGCAAGCGTGGCCATGGCGCCCCAGGCCAATTCCGAATCTTGACACCGCACGAAAATCAGGGCAGCGGCAAGTCTCTTAGGGATGAGTGTGTCGCCGATCCGGCTTCGTAGCATTCGTCCTCGCGATTGAAACGCTCGACGAAATGGGCTGTTCTTGGTACACTGAGGGGATGGCCTCGTTCGGTGGAACAAAACAGTCATCGATCGGGGCGAGGAGTTCGAACGTCTCGTGGCGACAAAACCGAGTAGGCAGCGATCTGGGGCAAGACGAATGAAGCCACGAAAAACATCAGCAGGGGCTTCGTGGGGGTTTCCATCGACCTCCGCGTGGTCCGGGATTGGCAGGTTTCTGATGCGGCGAAGCTCGATGATGCTGGCGGCCGTCGCGGCCATGCTTTTTCCGGTGCATCGCGCCGAAGCAACCGATGTGGCGACCCAGCCGAACGCGGCCGGTCAGCCGTCGGACGAGTCGATTGCGGCGACGAGCCCGCGCGACGCGGCCCGGCGCGCGGAGTGGATTGCCCAGCCGCGTACTCCGCCGAAGGAACTTGTGGGTTTCTTTCGGCCGGCGAAGCGCTATCGAGGTTGCTTGGGCGAGTACCGTTCGCCGTTGTTGTTCGACGATGGAAGACAAGTCGAGACGGCGGCCGATTGGCAGCGCCGGCGGCGAGAGATCCTTCAGACGTGGCACGCGGCCATGGGCCCTTGGCCGGCGCTTGTCGACGCGCCCCGTGTCGAGACGATCCAAACCACCCGGCGCGGCCGCGTCATGCAGCATCGGCTACGGCTGGGCATCGCGCTTGGCGACGAAATGGTCAACGCGTTTCTGCTCGTGCCCGACGGGGACGGGCCGTTTCCGGCGGTCGTGGTCGTCTACTACGACGCGCAGACGGGCGTTGGTCGCGGGACGCCCCTGCGCGACTTCGCCTGGCAACTTGCCCGCCACGGCTTCGTCACGCTGTCGCTGGGCAAACCCAACTCGGGCGTCAATCTCGAAACGCCGACCTCCATTCCCGCTCGGTCCCATCCGTATCTGGGTCCTCACGGGCGGCCGGTCACGGTGCAACCGCTTTCGGCCCTGGCCTACGCGGCGGCCAACGCCCACGCGTTCCTGGCCCGGCGGCCGGACGTGTTGGCCGATCGCATCGGCATCGTCGGCCATTCGTTCGGCGGCAAGTGGGCGCTGATGGCGGCCTGTTTGCACGACAAGTTTGCCTGTGGCGCATGGTCCGACCCGGGCATTGTGTTCGACGAGCGCGATCGGCGAAAAGACAACCCGAGCGGCAGCGTGAACTACTGGGACGAGTGGTACCTCGGCGCCGCGCCGGGCACAATTGTTGAAGGCGGCCGAGCCTACCGTTTCCGCAAGCCGCCGTCGGAAGGCGAGCCGCGAACGGGCGCCTATCGGCAACTCATCGAGGGCCGTCACGATCTGGTTGAGTTGCACGCGCTGATGGCCCCTCGTCCGTTTCTCGTGTCGGGCGGAACGGCCGACCGGCCGGAGCGATGGACGGCCTTGAACCACGCGATTGCCGTCAACCGGCTGTTGGGTTTCAGCAATCGGGTCGCCATGGCCAATCGCCCGACGCATGAGCCGACCGAAGCCTCGAATGACGAGATCTATCGCTTCTTCGAGTGGTGGCTTCTGGAACGCGAGGACTGAAACCGTGTGACGGATGGTTATTTTGACAACCGGGTCGTTCTGAGCGCAGGGTCATTCTGAGCGCAGGGTCATTCTGAGCGCAGCGAAGAATCTCCGCGGACAACCGGGAACTCTCGCTATTCGACCGAGATCCTTCGCTGCGCTCAGGATGACAGAGCCATCAGGATGACAATGCCGTCAGGATGACAGAGCCATCAGGATGACAATGCCGTCGGGATGGCAGAGCCATCAGGATGACAATGCCGTCGGGATGACAGAGCCGTCAGGATGACAATGCCGTCGGGATGGCAGAGCTGTCAGAATGACAACGCCGTCTATTTCCTCGCCGGCGCGTCGATCGGGTCCAGCGGGAAGAGTTCCGACCGGACGTGTTCCCGGCTCATCGTCGCTTCGAGCCGGTTGACGATCTCCGGGTGTTTGTCGGCGACGTTTTTTCGCTCGGCCGGGTCGTCGGCCAAGTTGTAGAGTTCGAGCGTGCGATTGCCGCGGCGCATGTTTCGGCGAATTGCCTTCCAGTCGCCCACGCGGATCGACTGTTGGCCGCCGTAGCCGGGAAACTCGCGATAGAGCAGGGGACGCGGCGGCTGGTGTTGGCCGAGCAGTGTCGGCGCGAAACTCACGCCGTCGACGTCGTTGGCAGTGGCCAGCGAATCGCCGACGAGTTGGACGATGGTCGGAATCCAGTCCTCGAAGCCGGTCACGCGGCGGGTCGTCGTGTCCGTGGCAATGTGTCCCGGCCAGCGGACGATCGCCGGGACGCGGACGCCGCCTTCGTAAAGCGAGCCCTTCAAACCTCGCAGCGAGCCGACGCTGTTAAAAAACTCGTAGTCGGCGTCGCACTTGATGTGCGTGGTGCCGTTGTCCGAGGTGAATACGACAATCGTGTTGTCGGCCAGCCCCAGCTTGTCGAGCAAGTCGAGCACGTTGCCGACGTAGCGATCCATGCGCGTAATCATGGCCGCGTAGGCCGCGCGAGGCGTGAAATGCGGCGTGTAGCCCGATCCTTTAGCCAGCACCGACGGCGGATCGTTCCATCCGAGTTCGAGGTACGGCTTCAGTTCCTCGTCGGGCACTTGCAACGCAAGGTGTGGGAGGACTGTTGGATAATAGACGAAAAACGGCCGATCGCGGTTTGCCCGAATGAACGCCAGGACCTGTTCGTTGATCCGATCGGGGGCGTAGTCCGTGCCTTTGAAACGGTCGTAGCTTCGCGGGTCGTTCGGGTCGGCGCCCTTCGCCAGCCGGGCATGGCCCGAGATGGGTGGATCGTTGTCGAGCGGAAGCCGCTTGTCGTCGTTCCAGAGATAGGCCGGGTAATAGCTGTGGGCATGGCGTTGGCAGTTATAGCCAAAGAATCGATCAAAGCCCTGGTTCAACGGGTCGCCTTCGGTGCCCGGCCCGCCAAGACCCCACTTGCCGAACGCACCCGTGGCATAACCGTCGTCGCGGAGAAGCTCGGCCAGCGTGATCTGGCCGTCGGGAATCGGCTGCTGGCCTTCGGGCTTCAGCTCGCGATTGTTGCGTATCCAAGCGTGCCCGGGATGTCTGCCCGTCAGCAGCACGCATCGCGACGGAGCGCAGACGGCGTTGCCGGCGTAGTGCTGCGTGAACCGCATCCCTTGTTTTGCCAGGCGGTCGAGGTTCGGCGTGCGAATCAACTGTTGCCCAAAGCAGCCCAATTCGCGATAGCCGAGATCGTCGGCCAGAATGAACACGACGTTGGGTTTCCGCTCGGCGGCCGTCGCGGGGGCCGTCATGGGCGCAAAACCACAACACGCCGCCACGGCGGCAAGGGCAAGAAGGATGCGATTGAGCTTCATGAGTTTCTCCCGATGTTGTGTCACGCGGCGGGCGTTGTGTCTGCCCGTCGCGTCATCACGGTCATGATCGCCCCGATTACCAACAACGCCAGCCCAAAGCCGAGCGTCAGCCCAAACGCCAGGTCCCAGTCGCCGACCCAGGGCAAAATGGCCAGCAGCATCAGCCCGATACAGAAAATGGAAATGCCGACGATCTTGAACGGCGAGAAGCCGGCCGAACCGCTCATCTGGTCTTCCGGGAGCTCGCCGATAGGCGTGGCCAATCGCTGGTGGAAGGCCTCGATCCGCCGGCGGTCGTCGGCCTTCATCGGCACCAGCAGCGTGACGAGCAGAGTCGTCAAAAGGCTCACCGCGAGCGTCGCTCCGAACAGAGCAACCTCCTTCTCCAAGGCCAGCGAGAAGAGCTTCTCGCCGTCGGCCAGTGGATATTCGAACAACACCTTTGCCGGGCACCATTTCAGCAGGGCCAGCCCGACGACAATTCCGACAAACCACCCCACCAGCGCCGCGAGATTCGTGACGCGCCGCGACAGCAGTCCCAAGATCATGGGCACGCCGACCGGCGCCGTGACGACTCCGAAGAGCGTCACCATGGCTTTGAAAAGCCCCTCGCCGGTGAGCGTCGACATAAGCATGGCCGCGCCCAGGGCAAAACCGCCGACGACCAGCGTCATCGCGCGCCCGACCAGCACGAGTTGCTTTTGCGAAGCGTCGGGGCGGAACAGCCGGCGATAAACGTCGTTGGTCAACACGCCCGCGCACACGTTGTAATCGCTGCTGAGCATCGACATGGTGGCCGCGAACATGGCGGCGATCACCAGGCCGAGCACGCCGGCGGGCAGAAGCGAGATGCACAGCCGCGGATAAACCTCCTTGCCTGGCACGTCGCCCAAAAAGTACTGTGCCGCGATAGCGGGCAAAAACATGAGCGGCGGCCCGATGAGATTCAAGAACGTGACGAGCCAGCCGACTTTGATCGCCTCGCGCTCGTTGGCCACGCAGTAGTAACGCTGGATCAACGGCCAATTGACGCTGCTCCACGCCACGCAATACAGACCGATCAACAGAATGAGATAAACAGCGTTATACTCGGCGGTGAAGAAATCGGCCACGCCGCCGGGCATGATCCGCGTCCACTCGTCGGCGCCGCCCAAACGATGGAGGGCCAGCGGCACAAGCAAGAGCACCGCGACGGCCATTACAACGAATTGAATAAAGTCGGTGACTGTCACGGCCCAAAGGCCGCCCATGAACGTGTAGACCAAAATGACCAGGCCGGACCAGAACATGCTCTGGCCCATCGGCAGCCCCAGACTGACCGAAATGAACGTCCCGATGGCCACCAGTTTCAACGCGTCGTCAACCATCTTCACCGGAATGCCCTGCCACGCAACAAGTTGCCGGAAAGCGGCACTGTAGCGGGTTTCGAGGTACTCGACGGGGCTGTCAATCCGCGCTCGCCGCCAACGCCGGGCAAACAACAACACGCTGAACACGGTCGCCGGCACGGTCACCCAGAGAAGCGTCACCGGTAGCCAGCCATATTTGTACGCCAGCGCGGAATACGAAACGAAGGCAAACACGCTGAAACTGCTCATGTAGAACGACACGCCGCTGAGCCACCAGGGGATGTTGTTGCCGCCGCTGAAATAGTCCTTGATCCCATGCATGTGCCGATAGAAGTAGGCCCCAATGCACAGCATCAGAACAAAGTAGCCGATCAGCATGAAATAGTCGGGGCCCGAAAGATGGGCTTCAGCCAGAAGCAGCATTCGCGTTATCCTTCCCGCAAGGGGTGCATGTGAACCGTGCAACAAGAACGCTCGACAAGCACTCTGGGTGACCGGAATCAAGCGAAACGATACGCCCAGACTCCTATTGTCGGTTCTCGTTCCTCCGAACACCAGCCCCCCGGGAAGTAAATTTCGCCGAGGGCGTTTCAGAACCGCCCTCCTGACGCGAACTGTCATCCCAAGCAGGTGCTGTCATTCTGCCATGCACTGTCATTCTGCCATGCACTGTCATTCTGCCATGCACTGTCATTCTGCCATGCACTGTCATTCTG
>JAFGIR010000361.1 GCA_016929515.1 Pirellulales bacterium
GAAGGCTCAAGTTGGCGGTTTCGGAGGAAGCAGAAACTTGACGCTATCGCGTCATTCGATTGCTGTGTGGCCGACTCGGCGGTCACATCATATTCTTAGGTTCTCCGGGGGACCGAACGGGATTCTGACCCGATTATAGGTTCGCACGACCGCGACCGCCAGGCAGGTCTTGCCGACTTCGGCGGAACACAATCCGCCCTTTCGATACCTCTTGTCGAGGGGCCGGATTGCCCCGATAATGCGAAAATTGCTTACCGGGGGTATCCCGGCAACGCGGAAGAATCTTGGTAGCAATATGAAGAACAAGCTTACCCTTGTTGGCCTTGAAATCGAGGGAGATTGGAACATTCCGCTGCTTAGAAACGCAGTGGAGTTGTCTGACGCTTCGTTGGTGTTTTCTCAGGGCAAGAATCCGACCGAGGCTCCTGCAAAGGCAAATGAACTGCTGGCCGGGATTGACGAACTGCTCGGCGAATACGATCACGTTCTCGCTTGCGAGGCGACCGAACAGAGTCGGTGCGTCTATGACTATCCTGTGCCGCGAGGGCACCTGGGCTTGATCGTGGGCAATGAGCGAAATGGCGTTCCTCACGACATCCTGAAAAAGGTCAATCAGGTGGTGTCCATTCCGATGCTCGGCCAGGGAATGAGTTCGGTCAATGTGGCAGTGGCGGCGGCAATCATTCTCTATGTCGTCGAACGCGATTTAGCTCGCAAGCGTTTCAGGACATCGACACTTTCTCACCGCGACATTGATGTCCTCGTGCTTGGCCCCCCGGACCCCAGTGAACTTGGTTCGCTGCTGCGAAGCGCGTGGGCGTTTGGATGGCAGCGGCTTTTCCTGAACGATCGGCACGGCGTATGGTTTACCAAGGATCGCCAGACCATTTTGGCAGGCCGGGCAGCAGCGCGCGGCGAAGTGAATCGGATCGTCGTCCGTCCTTGGGAGCAACTGAGTCTCCCGGATTACGATCAAATCGTCGTGTGTGATGGAACACATAGCGGGACCCCCTTGTCGAGATTCGCCCTGCCAGATCGTGGCAAGGTGCTGCTCGTCTACGGCGATGATGAGCCACCCTTGGGCGTGAGAGAGTCCAGCGAGCGAATCTATGTGGATCATTGCGCCGCAAAAACAGCCCCCTGCTTCCGGCTCAGCGGTTCCATTCTTCTGTCCGTAATCTCGCAGCGACTCAGAAGGAGCCGACGTGGATAAGCAGTTCCGTTATCATGAAAAGTGCGTGCATGATCTAGCGGTAGACACCTCGCTGGTGAGGCTGTGGGACGTGGAGGGGGCGGTCAACGGTGAGATGATCCGTGCGGCATTTCGGCCGCTCTTGGCAACGGGATTCGTTTGGCCCTATGTGGCATTGATGCCCGACTACCATCCCGGCGAAGGCTCAATGATCGGCAGTGTCATTCCGACTCGGGATGTCCTGCTGCCTTCGGTCATTGGCGGTGATCTAGGGTGTGGCATGGTGGCTGTTCGTCTGCCCGTTCACGTTGACCAAATAATCTCCGAGTTACCGAGCATCGAGATGGTGCTTCGGGCGAACATCCCGGTCGGAACAGCACACAATCCCCTGGTAACAGCGAGAGTCGAGCAGAACCCGATCTGGCAACGAGAAGTCCGTGCGCCGATCTTGGCCAATCGACTCCGCCGCAAGATGCTCCGGCAGTTTGCATCCCTGGGCGGGGGTAACCATTTCCTGGAAATCCAGCGTGACCAGGCAGGGCGAGTCTGGGTCATGCTCCATTCAGGATCGCGGTATCTTGGGGTCACCATGCGTGACTACTATGTCGAGCAAGGCAAAAAACAAGAGGGCATTGACCGAAGGTTGTTCGCAAAGGCTCCCTATTTGCAGGCACGAAGTCAGCTTGCCGATGATTACCTCGCCGATCTGCGACTCGTCCTCGACTTTGCCCGAGAAAGCCGCAAGGAGATGATGATTCGAGTGCTCGAAGTCTTATCCGCAGTTTTCCCCCACACCCAAGGCATGTCTTGGCAGGAACTCATCGGCACGGCATACGACATTGCCCACAACTACGTGGGCGAAGAAGAGCATTTCGGTGAGCGTTTGTTCGTTCACCGGAAAGGGGCGATCTGCCTGACGAAGGGGCAAGTCGGCTTGATCCCCGGCAGTATGGGGACATGCTCCTACGTCGTCGAAGGACGTGGAAACTCGTTTGGGTTTAATTCCTGCTCGCATGGTGCAGGCCGGCTGATGTCCAGGGCCGAAGCCTTCCGTGTAATCACGGACAAGGATTTCACCCAGAGTATGGAAGACGTGATTCACGCGCACGATCCTGGCATGAAGGATGAGGCTCCCGCCGCCTACAAGGACATTCATCGCGTCATGCGCGCGCAGAGGGGACTGGTCAGAGTCCTCCATGAACTGAACCCACTGCTTTCCGTTAAGGGCCGGTAACGCCATCGCGCATTTGTCGAAACAACTGATTTAAGGAATGCTGAACCATGACTGCCAAGAGACCATCTCGGAAAGAGATGCTTCCCCTTTGCGGCGAAATCCAACCCGAAGACGGAATGGACCCTCGGGAGTTCGCACGTAAGGAGCGTCCTCGTAAGGGAGACCGAAAAGTTCGACAACTCTGTAGCCAGGTTGCCGACACACTCAGCCAGGTGCTTAGCGGTGAATGTGGAGACGACCTCTTGCGGGGCCTGCAAGTTGTGACGGTCGATCCCGCGCCAGACGCAACGCAACTCGTGGTGACAGTTCGTGCCGGCCTTCCGGGAGAAGTGATTGATCCTGGCGAGGTATCAGCGCGTCTTGCAGATAGGATGGGTAAGCTACGCTGTGAGGTCGCGTCTGCGATCACCCGCAAACGTGTGCCCAAACTCTTGTTCCGAGTGCTGTAATTGCTCCGCCAAAAAGCACTACCATAAGCCTAAGGTCCAGTGAATCATCAACGTGGCGCGGACAGTTGGTGTCAAGCCAGCGGGCATGTTGAAGGTCGCTGCAAAACTGGTATACTTGAACGTCATCAGTCAATGGAAGTGCAGCATTACAGAGTAACACGAGGCAAGGCTTCATAGTAAACACAAACGAACACGCGACTTCTGGAGTACGTTCTTGTAGCTGGCATGATACCCCGTGGTGTAGTGGTAACACAGCGGATTTTGATTCCCTCGTTCAAGGTTCGAGTCCTGCCCCCGCCACTTGAGGGGAGTGCATCAACTCGCACCCCCCGTAAACCCTGGCGCCGCCAGGGTTTTTTCATGCGCTACACAATTGTCGCAATAGATCGTATTTGTTGGTTCCCTATGGCTGCCCACATGTACCAATTGCGTCACCCTTCACCTATTCTTCACTCCTCCAAGACAACCTTCTCAGAACGATGGTCGGCCATTCGCCTAACGCCATTCACCGGCCGGAAATGTGTGTTCCCAATTGATCATGCGTCTCTGTCTACCAAGTAGTGCCATCTCCTCAAATCTCTACGCAGGCTTTTTGCATCGAGATTTCCCATGGAAACCGGTGGCCTCCTGAGGAGGAGGTGCACCGAGGCCGCGCAGGAGCCTATGGGAACGCGTATAACGGGCTATTTGCCCTGCCAGTCGACCGCCTCGTCACCATCGCGGGTGGCGAGGGCTTCGTAGGTGGTCATCTCGATCGCGTCCTCTAGGAATTGGACGCTCCCATCGGCCATAGCGAATTGCGCGCCGCCGGGATGGGCACTGCCGAAGAAGAGTTCGTTAAAGAAAAGGGTGCGTCCGTTAGGGCAATCGGCGTAGCACCAGACTGTCGGATCGGAATTGATCGGCCGGGTTACATTCTTTGCGTTCGCTGAACACACCGAATGAGGCGAGGTACTCGAGACGCCGTAGGATACGCCACGGGTCCAGGTCCGCAACTGATAGACCCGCTCGCCGA
Organism: Pirellulales bacterium; assembly: GCA_016929515.1. Taxonomy (GTDB): domain Bacteria; phylum Planctomycetota; class Planctomycetia; order Pirellulales; family Thermoguttaceae; genus UBA11386. The sequence continues at coordinate 3,891 of JAFGIR010000361.1, forward strand.
AAGCCAAGGTTTGCGACGTGCCGTCGGTGATGTCGCGGACCGAGACTTGTTTGGTCGGATAGAAAACGCCGTTGATGTAGTATTCGCGGCAAACAGCATCCGGATACGACACCATATAGGCTGTCTTCGGTTGTGAAGACAGGCGGGGCTTGGCGCCGCAGACGCCGGCGTAGTTGCTGACTCGCCACTGGCTGCCGCCCGGCGTGACGCTATCGCTGTCGTCGTCGGCATAGCTGGGACACCGAAACAGATGCACCGCGGCCCGGGCAACTTCGACATGGGTCGGGGTGCTGATCGGCTGCGAATAGTCGATCTGGTCGAACCGGGTTCCTTGTTCCATGTAGGGGAGGATGGCCGCGAAAGGGCCAAATCCCGCATCTTCCTGTCCGGCCTGGTTGGTAAAAAATCCGGCCGTCGGAAAGGCTCGATGCACGTCGTGATACCCATGAGCGGCCAGGATGATCTGCTTCAAGTTGTTGGCGCAGTGCATGCGTCGCGCCGCTTCACGCGCGGCTTGCACGGCCGGCAACAACAGGGCGATCAGTATGCCGATGATGGCGATGACGACGAGCAACTCGACAAGGGTGAACCCGCGTCGTCCTCTCAAGCAATGATGTGACATCACTCACATTCCGTTCATCGTCAGGATCGAGTGAGGCGTCCCGCCTCACTATCTTTGGAAGAGATAGGTTTTGAGCGTTTGGATTGCACGTCGACGGGAGCTGAAGAGCCCTTTGCCGGAAAACCGAGTGGATTCCTGGAACTGGTTGCGTTGGACAAGGCGGCATAAAAACGGCCTAAGCCCCGCGTGCTTGCCGGTGAAACGCCATGCCAGCAGGGGCAAAGCGGTGAAAATCAGGGCCGTGCCGCCCGGCTCGGGCAGGGCCGTTTCGTGGCCCGATTGGTTCTCCTGCCAATGGGCGGCCATGATCGAGGCGTCGAGGTCGTCGACACGGCCGTCGTTGTTGAAGTCGCCTTGCTCCCAGGTGACACCATATTTTTGGAGCCAATGCGATGCCAGTATATTCGCGTCCTCGTCGTCGACGGTTCCATCGCCGGTGGCGTCGCCTGGCAGCCAGACATCGCGGCCCAACAGAACCACGTTGTCGACCAGGTAGTCGCCGGTCGACAGGAACGTGTTGAAGTTGATTTCCGACGGGATCGCGCCGATCGCCGGGGCCGCATTGAGCCAGCCCGTCAGACCGGTCGCCCGGGTCACGTTGCCCTCGGGATCGGCCAGTATGATGTCGTACGTCGGCGTGTCGCCGTCATAATGGCCGATCACGGTGAGGTGGTGAACCAGCGGGGTGGCGGTCACATCGTTGCCGAGCAGGACGGTGTTTTGCAGCTCCGCAATGGTTTGCCAAGAGCCGTTGTAGTACTGAATTCCTCCACGACCGTCGTTGTCGGCGTCGACCACACGGAGCGTGATCTGGCCGTTGCCATGGCTGATGCCCATGCTCAGCGATCGGGCGTCGCCGTTGCCGGGATCCTCGGAGGCGAAGTCGAGCGACAATCGCCATTGGGTCCCCAATCCGTTGGAATTGGTCGCTTGGCGGATCTCGCGCCGCTGAGACTCGTCGTCGGTCGGAAAAGCGGGCATGAAGGCCGAATGCCCTTGGCCGCCGATGGCGAACGTGCCCGAGAGCATTGCTGCCGCGTTCTGGCGGTTGTCATTAGCAGTCCACCCAGCCGGACACGCGGTCGTGCCCACCGCGTCCCAGCCGTAAGTGTCTTCAAAGTCACCGTTGACGATCGGTTTGATCGAAGGGGCTTGGAGGATCCAATCGAGATTGAAACGCGCTAGGGCAATCCGCTCCGTCCAATTCGATTGCCCCATTTCGTAGGCCAGCAGGATCGTCTTGTCGGCCGTGACGGCCAGCTCGGAGTAGGCCGCCGGGCCGGTGTTGATCTCGCGTTGGACCGACCACGTTTGAGCTTCGTCGAGGCTCAGCCAGACGTTCATTCGACTTCGATCGGTTCCGCCCGGCCCGGAATAGAGAAGGCGATTGACGTCATTATCCCCCGCCAACGAATAGCGAACCATGCTCGTCTTGATCGTGGTCATTTGCGGATTGATCGAGGCGTCTTGCGTGGCGGCTGTCCAGGTCAGGCCGCCGTCAGCGCTGGTGCTGGCGGCCCGGGCGGGTGTGCCCGCATTGGTTCGCATGGTCACTAGGAGCGATCCGTCTGCCTTCTGGACAATCGCGCTTTCGTTTGTGCCTTTAAGGGTGGCGTCGACGGACAAGACGCTGCCGGCCTGCCACGTTTGACCGTGATCGTTGCTTATCAGAGCGCCCGTTCGATATGTGTCGGGAACGCCTATGGTTTTATTCAGCCAGATCGGCGCGACGAGCCGGCCGGAGGTCATCTGGATGCCGGCCGTCGGTCCGCCGCCGAGCCGGGTCCAATCGTAGTTGAAGTTTTGGGCCACGTTGGTCAACTCGGTCGGCGTCGAGAAGGTCACTCCGTTGTCAGTGCTAGACGTGATAAACAGCCGCTCGTTGTTTCGCGCGAAGAGGAGGTGGAGGTAACCGTTCGTCTGGTCGACGATCGGCGTGGGGTTGCCGATCGTGATCGGATCGTTTCCCCCTTCCTCGTAAAGGAGCTGGATGGGCGACCAGGTGCGACCGCCGTCGGTGCTGCGTCGAATAACCAGGTCGATATCGCCGGCGTCGGAATCGCTCGTCTTGCGGCCCTCGGCGATGGCCACGATGTTCCCGTTAGGCAACACGGCCATGGTGGGAATGCGGTAAGTGTGGTATCCACCCTGGCCCGACACGAACAGATCGGTCTGTTCAAACGCCGGATCCGCGAGCAGATGGGTCGACCAACCCAAGACGGCCGCCAAGACCACGCAAGTACAGGATGGAATGCAGTTAATCCGCATCAGAATGTCTTCATATCCTTAGCTCTGGCCCCCACGAGACTCTTTCTGTGTAAATATAGGGCAAATTGAGCGGAGCATGCCCGACCCTATCGACTGGATACCCAACTTTTCACGGCAAATGTGAATATTGTGCCCGATGGGTAGGGGACCGATGCCCCGGATCTTGTTTTTTATTCCTGCCGACGTCGACGTAGCCCCAGGGCGGCCAGAGCCGTGAGCAGCAGGAGAAAAGTGCCCGGTTCCGGGACGCTGGCCTGTTCCGACGGGGTCCAGTTGGCGGCCATGATGGAAGCGTCGAGGTCGTTGACCACGTTGTCTCCGTTGAAGTCGCCTTGGTCCCAGCCGATTTCGGAACCGGACTTGAGCCAGTTGGCCGCGAGGATGGCCGCATCGGCGCCGTTCACCACGCCGTTGTGATCGGCGTCGCCAGGCATGGCGAGGTCGACCAACGACACGTTGTCGATCAGATAGTTGGCGGCCGAGTTGAACGTGTTGAAGGCCAATTCGGAGATCCCACTGGTTGAGCCTGGCTCGTTGTCAGCCCAAAAGCTCAGACCGAGTTCGCTAAACTCGATTCCGTTGGCGTCGGTCACCAGGACGTCATACGTCGGCGTGTCATTGCCGTAGTGACCGACGATCGTCAGGTGGTTGGCCAGCGGGTCCAAGTAGATGCTGTCGTCGATCACAAACGAATTGTCCAGGCCGGCAACCGATTGCCAGTCGCCGTCGTAGAACTGCAGGTCGCCGATGCCGTTGCTGTCGTGGTCGACAACTCGAACAAACAGCTTGCCACCGTCGGTGCCGACCAACTCGAATGCGAGTGCCCGATCACCGGCGAAATAAATCGTTTCGACGGCCACGTCCAGATCGAATTTCCATTGGCTTGTGGTAGGCATCTCGAAGGTCTGCCGGATTTCACGGCGAAGATCCTCGTCGACAGCCTGGAACGATTCCATGTAGGCCGACGTGCCCGAGCCGCCGATCGCAGAAAAACCATATGCTTGGGCGGCCGCATTCTTTCGCTCGCCTTCGGCGGTCCAGCCGGGCGGAAAGGAGAGCGTGCCGGGGACGTTCCAACCGGTCGTGTCCTCGAAGTCGCCGTTGACGACGTACTGGTCGGGTCGGACGGGCACTTGATGGGTCAGCACGACATTGTCCACAAGATAGTCGCCATCGCTGATAAACGTGTTGAAATTGACCCCTCTGGCCCCGGCGACCGGTCTGTTGGCAAGCGGAAAGCGGTAGTACGCCAGGTCAGTGGCGGTGAAAGTGCCCCCGGGCAGGCCATTGGTGATCGTGATGTCGTAGACGGGATCGGCTTCGTAACTGCGGCCAGTGAACGTGATATGGTTGACCACCGGCGTCGTGGTGATGTCGGTATCGAACTCGACGGCGTTGGCCAGGACGAGATGCCAGGCGGAGCCGTCGTAGATCTGGAGGTCGCCCAGTCCATCGTCTCCGACGTCGGTCAGACGCATACTGATGAGGTTTTCATTGGACAGTTCGACGGAGCCGCTGAGCGTCCGAGTGCCTTCGATGCCAGGGTCGACACTGGCGAAGTCGAATTCGAGCATCCATTGGGGATAGGTCGGGTCGACGACTTGCAACATGTCGCGGCGATCCGAGCCGCTGGCGCCATAGTCGGCTTCCATGAAGGCCGACGTGCCCGAGCCGCCGATCGCGTTGACGCCCGACTGCTGCGACGTGGGGTTCTTGCGTTCCAAGTCCAAACTGGGGATCCAGTTGGCGGGCGTATCCACCGTGCCGGGCAGTCCCCAGCCGGTCAGGTCCTCGAAGTCGCCGTTGGTCAATAGATTCACGTCGGCCGAGGCAACGGAGGCCGCGATCGACGCGACGAGCAAGCACGTCGTGAGCAACAGCAGGCCGAGTATATTCCTGCTACGAAACATGGCCGGTCATCCTCCAGAACAAAGGTTAATTTGGTCTACGGGAAAAGGGCAACAAACGACGCGATAGGACAGGAAGACGTCGCGCCGCATGCCGCTCGCGGAACCAGCGGTGTTGTTCGGAGTTCCTCCTCGCCCCGGGGCCAAGGCCAGGCGGGGCGAAGAGGCGATCTCTTTGAAACAACGCTTCCCCCCTCGGTCGACGTTTTCTTGTCTTATTTCAGCCGTGACGACGTCGAACAAGCGTTCCGGCAAGACAGACGAATCCAGTCAGAAGCAGGGAAATCGCGCCCGGTTCCGGGACGTCCACGCTGACGTTGTCGAGAAGGTAATCGCCCTTACTGATGAAGGTATTGAAGTTGACGCCCTCGACTCCCGTGGCCGGTTTCGTGGAAAGGGTATAGGCGAAGTAGCCCACGCCAGTTGCCGTGAAGACGCCCCCGGGCAGGCCGTTGGTGATCGTGATGTCGTAAACGGGAGCAGCTTCGTCGAAGTGGCCGGTGAAGGTGATATGATTGACCACCGGCGTGGTGCTGACGTCGTCATCGAACTCAACGGCGTTGGCCAGGATGGGTCGCCAGATGCCGGTGGTGTTGGTGGACTTATCGTAGATTTGGAAATCACCGATCCCGTCGTCGTCAACATCGGTGACGCGCATGGTAATGCGGTTGCCGTTGGTGACTTCGACGGAGCCGCTGAGCGACCGGTCGCCTTCCACGCCGGGGTCTTCCGTGGCGAAGTCGAATTCAACGACCCATTGCGGACCGATCGGATTGCTTTCGTCCACCTGCCACATGTCGCGGCGATCCGAGCCACTGGCGCCATTGTCGGCTCCCATGAAGGCCGACGTGCCCGACCCTCCGATGGCGTTGACGCCCGACTGCTGCAACGCGGGGTTCTTGCGGCCCTCGTCAAGGTTGGGGGTCCAGTTGGCCGGGGTATCAGCCGTGCCGGGCAGTCCCCAGCCGGTCAGGTCTTCAAAGTTGCCGTTAACTATCATCTCGGCGTGAACGGTTGTCGCCGCTACGACAAGGACAAGGGCAACGCAGAGGGTATGGAATCGAATCATTGCTTTCCTCCAGGTTAGAGTATCCAAGTAACTGTGCCAGCGTCTCTTCGGTGTCCGCGATTGCATCCACGCTCCGTCGTCTTCGGCCTCTTCTAAGAAGCTCCCTCTCGCGCGTCCTTGCCTTCCGCTTTTTCTTCCAATTCCTGGATCCGTCCCTGCAATTCGGCCGGGTAGGTTACCCAGGAGCCGTGGCCAGCCGCTTCTTCCATGCGACTGCGGTCGAACGCGGCCAACGCGCGACGACAACCGCGTCGGAGATGTTCGCCGAGGATCCCTCGAGCCTTCTCCCCGTTTCGTTCCCGTAACGCCTGGATCAACTCGCGATGGTCACGGCAGACGATCGTCAGGTCTCCGCCCGGCAGAGCCTCGCGAGTCCGATGGCCGAAGATGCGGGTCATGACGCGGAGTTCGTTCACGATGCGGATTGCCTTCTTGTTTCCGGCCCCGCGCAACAGGGCAACGTGGAAGGCCGCGTCCGCCACCATAAACCGGTCACTCTGTTCGACCGAGAAGGCCTGACCGCCCGCCTGCTTGACCTCGGCCGCGACTGCTTCCATCTCGTCGGTCGACTTCTCCATCTCGATAAAATCGGCCTCGGTGTACTTGGCGTCCGACTTGGCCACGGCGTGGCACTCGAGGGCTTCGCGGACGTCGTACAGCTCGGCCAGATCGTCGCGGCTGATGTCGACCACCGTAGTCCCCTTCTTCGGGTGGGTTTCGAGCAAGCCTTCAATGGCAAGCTGGCCAATGGCGTCGCGGACCGGCGTGAAACTAATCCCGATTTCCTTGGCCAGTGCCCGGGGCGAGAGCGAGCTGCCCGGCTTGAGCTCCCGACTGAGGAGCTTCGAGCGGATATGGCGGTAGGCCGTTTCCTTAAGGCTGGTTTTCATGGGTATTGTGTTCCGGCGGTTGCGGCGATAGAATTAAATCAACTGAAATACGTCTGATATATCAGTGATGTGTTTAGGATGATAGCATGACTTTTCAGGCCGTGTCAAGTGGCTGGCCGAAAAAAATCGTCAACACCGCCGATTGGGGGTGGATCTCGAATTAGCTAAGGTACTAGTAGTAGCCTGTTGAAAAAGAGGATCGGGTGCCATGCCCAGATGACCGCCTTGGCGGCAGATGGGCATGTTGGCAAAGATGCCCCACAATTCATGCCCATCCGCCGCTGAAGCGACGTCTGGGCATGGCACCCGGTCATCAACGAGGGAGGAGACGCTGCTTTGAAATCGCAACTTGCCCAAGCCTGGGACGGAACCAACCGGTTTCAGCCCTTGCCTTATGTGCTCGCCCGCGACTGCTTCGATCGCGGCACGTGTGGTTGGCTCGAGCTGATGCCCAACTTCACAAAGGAGGGCTTCAAGGCAAGAGACAGCATCATCGACAAGACCCGATGGGGACCGACCATGCTCAGCTCGGCCAGTTTTGGCTACATGGGCACCCATGGTTCGATGAGCGGGCTCTATTCGCTGAAGCTGGCCACTCGGCCCGTGGCCAATCGATACGAGGAGCCGCCCGCCCCGGGCAGCATGGCCCATGCGATCAAGCGGCTTTCTGTCTTCCGTCCCAAGGGCCTGGTGCAGATGGAGATGTGGTACGCCTATACGCCCGAGCAAGACCGGATCGGCGTGGGCGAGAAAGATATTCGTGCGTTCGGTGCGGCATTCGACGTCCAGGACGAATCGTATCGCTATTTCGTCGGCGCCCGATTTCTCAACAGCGTCAACGGCGAATTGAAGCGGCAGTGGCAGATCCTCAAGGCGTCGGACGACGTCACTGACGAGCAATGGGCTTATGGTCGCCAGGGGGAATGGAACAAACACGGCGTGGATCCGATGTGGTACGGCCGCCGCTATCCGGACGGGCGGACCGACGGCTATCAGTTCGTGTCTGGTGGGCAGCAGCGATTGTGCTATAACGAGAGCGACGACAAAATCAACTGGATCTACTTGCGGCTGACGATCGACACGGCCCAGCGGGAATACGTCGAGCTACAATCGGGCTCGACCGTGTTCGACTTGCGAGGCATCCAGCCGACGTTGGTGCAGCCTTACGCCCGGATCGATGGCCTCCTCAATCCGGTCGTCTGGGTCGAGACCGACGCCAACCGGCGCGTGTTCCTGTTCGTCGATTCGATCGTGATCTCTTGCCAGTAGAAGAAAACGCCCATGAGACACTTCACGACAGCCGTGTTGGAACGGCACGCTTCGCTGAGCGGCCATTTCGAGACCGAACCGTTTGAAACTGGTTGGGCCAGCGAGGCGATCTTCTTCATCCGTGCCGAGGAGATCACCGGGGAGAACCCGTTGCTGCACGCTCGGGTGCAGCTCTCGGCCGACGGCATTCATTGGATCGACGAAGGGACGGCGTTCGAGGCGATCACGGCTCGCGGCGATTACTTTGTCCGCGTAACCCACTTTGGCGGCTGGCTCCGGCTGGCAGGCCAGGTGAATGGAGGAGAGGAGAATCGGTTCGAGGCAACCATTCACCTGGTGCTGAAGGAATAAGATCGCGTGTTCCCCAGCCGCTTGTTCCTCGTGATCGGCCTTGCGCTATTCTGGTGCTCCGTCGCGTCCGCCGAAGGGGCGCCAAGCGATAGGTTCATGGGAGCGTCGCTTCCGAGCGGCGAGGCGCGTTCCGATGTATTGACGCCGAACGTGCCGCCCGAGCAGGCCGCGCCCTTCGAAGCCCGTTTTGGTGTTCTGGACTACGTCGCGCTGGTCGGCTACCTGGCCGTGCTGGTGCTGATCGGACTCTACTTCACGCGAAGAGAGGAAAGCAGCGGGGATTTCTTCCTCGGCGGCCGCCGTATTCCGTGGTGGGCGGCAGGGCTGAGCCTGCTGGCCACGCAAGTCAGTTCGATCGGCTTCATGGCGGTGCCGGCCAAGTCGTTCGCCACCGATTGGGCCTACATCGTCGGCGTCGCCTCGTGGTTTGTGGTCGTTCCGCTGGTCAATCGTTTCTATATCCCGTTCTTCCGGCGTTTGAACGTGACCAGCGCCTACGAGTACCTCGAACTGCGGTTTAACGTCTCCGTCCGGCTGTTCGGCACCGTCACGTACAGCATGCTCCAACTCGGCCGCATGGCCATTGTCCTATGCTTGCCGGCCATGGCCCTGTCGACCGTGACCGGCATGAACACGGCGGCGTGCATCGTCGTGATGGGCGTGCTATGCACCGCCTACACGGTGGCCGGCGGCATCGAAGCCGTCGTCTGGACCGACGTCGTTCAGGCTTTCCTACTGATCGGTGGAGCGCTGGTCAGCGTGGTCATCGTCATCCTCGATATCGACGGCGGGCCGAGACGGTTCTTCGAGGTGGCCTGGGCAAACGACAA
>JAFGIR010000362.1 GCA_016929515.1 Pirellulales bacterium
GCGGGCCGCCAGCACCGCCCCGGCGCCAGCGCTGCGACAGAGCACACCACCCCGGCCGGGTTGCAATTCGACGTTGTGCACGTCGGTGCCCAACGGAATGTTGGCCAACGGCAGACAATTTCCCAGTGCGATCGGAACCTCGGGGCCGCTGAGCACCTGGGCACCGGCCGTCAATCCGTCGGGCGCCAAAACGTAACGCTTCTCGCCGTCGACATAGTGGAGCAGCGCGATGCGAGCGCTTCGGTTGGGATCGTATTGGATCGAATCAACCACGGCCGGTATGTTGTCTTTGTTGCGGCGGAAGTCGATCTGTCGATACCGTCGTTTGTGCCCGCCGCCGCGGTGCCGCGCCGTGATCTTACCCTGGTTGTTTCGACCGCCCGTCCGACGCTTAATCCGCGTCAGCTTCTTTTCCGGCTTCGCGCCCTCGGTGAGCTCGGCAAAATCGCTCACGCTGGCTCCGCGGCGTCCGGGAGTCGTCGGCTTGTATCTGCGAATACCCATGTTTCACTCTCAATCGTAGCGTCCTGCCCGGTCGTCTCGTTTGGTTAAGTCGGGCAGCACGCGACGGTGGATTATTGTTAGAAGAAGTCGATTCGGTGTTCCGGATCCAAGGTCACAATGGCTTTCTTCCAGGTGTTCGTGTGGCCGGTGCGATATCGCGTGCGGCGCGGCTTGCCGTGGCGATTCTGCGTGTTCACGCGAACGACCTTGACGTTAAAAAGCTCTTCGACGGCCTTGCGTATGTCTTCCTTGCCAGCGAGCCGATTCACCTCGAACGTGTATGCATTGCAGCGCTCGGCCTTGTGGTATCCCTTTTCGGTCACCATCGGGCGCAACACGATCTGATGCGGCAGCAACGTTAAACTGGTTTTTGTCGTATCTCGGGCCATGGGCCTTTGTCCTCTTGTGCTCAACCGCTTCGATCAGCCGTCTCCAAGGCCTCTCACGAGGCTTCCTGATTCACCGCGCGCCGGCGAAACGCGTCCATCGCCGCCTTGGTCATCAAGATCCGACGTGGGCGAAGCACGTCCAAAGCGTTCAGGTCCGAAACGGGCAAGACGGAAACGCCTTGCAGGTTTCGAATGCTCTTGTACACGTTGACGCTGTAGCCGTCCGTCGCGACCAGCAACGTCTGCCGATCGATCTGGAGCGCCTTGAGAATCGCGGCCATCTGCTTGGTCTGTGGAACTTCGAAAGCAAGCGCGTCGATCAGCGTGACTTCGTTGTCGGCAACCTTCGACGCCACCGCCATGCGCGTGGCCAGCCGAACCGCTTTCTTGGGAAACCGATAGGAAAAATCGCGGGGCCGTCGGGGAAACGCCCGACCGCCGCCGCGCCGCACGTTGCTGCGCCGCGACCCGGCCCGAGCGTTGCCGGTCCCCTTCTGCCGATACATCTTCTTCGTGGTTCCGGAGACCTCCGCCCGATTCTTGTTCTTGGCCGACCCTTGACGACGATTGGCCTGGTACATCACCACGACGTCGTGCAGCAATTGTTTGCTGATCCGAGGCGCCAATTCGGTCGGGTCCACCTCGTAGGTGCCGACTTGTGCTCCGGTTCGATCATAAACAGGCAAACTGACCATCATTCGGGCGTCTTGCTTATGGGTTCCCACAAGAATCTCGTTCTCACTGATTCACTGCCGGTCTGGCTGGTCGAACCTATCCGGGGACATGCGTGCCAACCTTGTTCGTCTGACGAATCATCACCAGCCCGCCGTTCGGGCCGGGAATCGCACCGCGGACCAGCATCACCTGGTTATCCGTGTCGACCCCAACCACTTTGAGGTTTCTCACGGTCGAGCGCGCGGCGCCATATCGCCCAGGCATCTTCTTGCCCTTGAGCACGCGGCTTGGATAGGCACTGCAGCCGGTGCCGCCGAGATGCCGGTGACACTTTTTCACGCCGTGGCTGGCTCGCTGACCCTTGAAGTTGTGTCGCTTCATGGCGCCGGCCGTCCCTCGGCCCTTGCTCGTGCCAATGACGTCGACGGCCTTGATTTCGGCAAACAGATCCACGCCCAGCTCTTGCCCAACCTCAAGCCCCTCGGTCGAACCGCGAAATTCGCGGACGAATCGCTTCGGCTCGCAATCTGCTTTCGGGGGAAGAGGAGCGCCGGCAGATGAAAGGCGTTTCTGCCGCTTGCTGTCAAGAGTGGCGACCTGGCCGCGATCGCAGCGGCTGGCAAGGCGACGTGGTTTATCTAAATAACCCAACTGAACGGCTTCGTAACCGTCACGTTCGACGGTCTTGAGCTGGAGCACATGGCATGGGCCGGCTTGTATTACCGTTACCGGAATGACCTCGCCGGAAGGGCTATAGACCTGGGTCATCCCGACCTTGCGGCCGAGTAGTCCTGCACTCATCGTTCTTGCCTTGTTTCTTGTCGCGTGCGCGGGATCGACGCTCCGAAAAGCGAGATTACCCACGTAGCTTCCGATTCATTAAGAAAAATCCCGAATTCACTGGGAAAACCGGATCGGATTACTTCACCTCAAAAAAACCGGCGATAGGCGTTGCCGGAGGATATCATTTTATCGGGCCGTGGCTTTGATCTTGATGTCGACACCAGCCGGGAGACTCAATTTGTTCAACGCTTCGATGGTCTTTGCCGTCGCCTGCATAATGTCAATCAGCCGCTTGTGGGTGCGAATTTCAAACTGCTGACGCGCCTTCTTGTCCACATGAGGGCTGGACAAAACCGTATAACGCTCGATGCGGGTCGGCAACGGAATGGGACCATGGACAATCGATCCGGTCCGCTTGGCCGTGTCCGTAATTTCCGCGGCACTTTGGTCCAGGACTGCGTGGTCGTAGGCCTCCATGCGGATGCGGATGATTTCACTATTCTGGTCACCCACGGAAGTTCTCCCGTAACCCGATTTCAGATTCTCAAAGATCCAAACGCCGACATGGCGGAAAACCACAAATCCTAACGCTAGCGAGTTTGTCTGTCAACGGCCAAAGAAGAGAATTCCCCAATTTGGTGAGGTTCCAGGAATTCCGCCCGCAAAGCCACGCTCTCTTGCCCGTTTTCACGCAGCAACTGGCCGGACAGGCCCTATTCATCGGTCCAGTCGGCCAGCCAGGTTGAGTCGGAAGAAAACCTTCAGCGGCCCACCTGCCAGCGCGTGTCGCGGTTTTCAAAAGATTGTCTCTTGACACCCCGGCCGAATGCTTTACTATAAAACCAAATCGAAAAAATCAAATATTGCTTCCGGGTCATTGTTCCCGGGTGTGGCTAAGACATCTAAAGCTTTTTTCATAAGGAGGTTACGGCAATGGCCCGTCCCCCGGCCAAGGAACTGACCCAACGCGAATTGGAAGTCATGCATGTCTTCTGGAACGACGGCGAGTTGACCGCTTCGGAGGTCCGGGAGCGCTTGGCAACCGCCGGCCGCGATCTAGCTTACACGACCGTGGCCACGCTGGTCCGCATCCTCACCGACAAGCACTTTCTGGAACAGACCAACACGGATCGGCCCTTTCGGTACCGCGCGGTCCGCAGCTTCGAAGAAGTGTCGGGCTCGCTCTTGGGCGACGTGGTCCAGCGGGTTTTCGGTGGCTCCCGGGAGCAGTTGCTCGTGCGGCTCCTTGAAGAGCGAAGACTGACCACAAAGGAACGAGCCGTTTTGGAAGCCATCCTCCGGGAGGAAGAACAATGAACGCACTGGGAATTGCCCTCTTGTGGTGTGTCGTGCAGGTCACGCTCGTCGGCCTGTTGGTGGGCGGTTTGTACATTCTGGTTCGTCGGATTCGGCCCGCGGCCGCCGTGCCGGTCGTGCTGACCGGTTTGGTGATGGTTGTGATTCTGTCCTTTCTGGCGCTGAGCCCTTGGCCGCGATGGGTCGTTCGTGGCTCGACACCGGCGGGTGGCTGGGGCATAGCGAAGCGCTGCCCCAGTGACCCCGAGCCTGGGGTTTCAATTTGCTCCAACCCCAGCCACGCGGCAGGTGCTGAAACCACGCCGGAATCGGCTCTGGTGGACAATCCGGCCGAACTGACGGCCCCGTCCTCCGGCGCGACCGTCTTCTGGCAGACGCTTTTGGAAGAGCTTTCGCGACCCCAGCCGAGCGCCCAGCCGGTGGCCTGGCGATGGCCGACCGTTGTTGCGTTGCTGTTGCTTGTCGCCATGATCTGCGGGCTGGGGCGACTCGTATTGGGCATGGCGGCCGTCCGCAAGGAACGATTGCGGAGCCGGCCGGTGCTCGACGGCCGGTTGATCGAACTGGTCGACGTGCTCCGCGCGGAACTCGGTTGCCGCCGCTCGGTCGAGGTGCGCCAGTGCGACGATTTGGCGACGCCCGCCACGATCGGCTGGCGCCGGCCCGTGCTGCTGGTGCCGTCCGACTGGACCACTTGGACGGCGGATGAGTGCCGGGCCGTGTTGGCCCATGAGTTGGCCCACGTCCGGAGCCACGATTGCCTGTTCCTGTTGCTGGGCCAGTTTGGCGTCGCGTTGCACTTCTATCATCCGTTGGTGCATTGGCTCTCTGGCCGATTGCGTCTGGAGCAGGAGTTGGCGGCCGACGCCGCCGCGGCGCGAATCTCCGGCGGCCAGCGTCCCTATCTGATGACGATTGCCCGGCTGGCGTTGCGTGGGCAGGACCGGCCGCTTCCGTGGCCCGCCCGGACGTTTCTTCCGACGCGAAGCACTTTTTTGAGGAGAATTGCCATGTTGCGTGATTCGAAGCTGAGTTTCAAACGTCTTTCGCCGGCGGTGCATGTCGTGCTCGTCGGCATGGTCTTGTTCGGCGGTTTCCTCGCCGCCGGCCTTCGCGGCCCCAGTTGGCAGGCACAAGCCCTGGCGGAAGAGCCGGCCGAATCGATCGGTGGAACCCTGCAACTCGGCAATGTCGTGAATGGTGATATGGTGCCGACCAATGATCTGAGCTTCGTTTCACCGAGTGCACATTTTCTCGTCATCATGCGGTCCGTCGACGGCACGTTCTCCATGGCCATGTCGCCCGAGTCGATTCTGCCGAATGCCCAGCAGTTGGACAAGTGTCGGCAGATTACCACGATGGAGATGTCCAAGAATTCCTCCAACCATCCGGACGGAATCATGGTGTATCAATCGATCGAGCCTCTCGCGGTTTCCGCCATGATCCGTGAAGGAGAGACGGGCGTCGCGCTTAAGCAGTTGAACGGGAAACCAATGGTCGTCGTCCGGGATGAAACCACGTACGTTCAATACAACGACCGGACGGTCATCCGTGCCAACTCGGAAGAAGTCATGCGGGCCTATCTGGCGACCAAGCTGGGAACCCTGCCTCCGTGGCTCTCGAAAAAAACGTGGGAACCGTTTCGCGATGATCTGTACGTGTTCGCCTCCGATATGTCCGTGTATCGAAACCATGGCCAGGAGTCTATCCAGGGTGCATTCATGGATGGTGGCCCGCTGGCAATACTCGCAACGCTTTCACCCGTATGGGAGAACTCGACTTGCCTGGTAGCGGGCTATCATGGGGGCGACACATTGCAGGTTCACGCGACGGCAGTCGCCCAAAACGAGAAAGACGCGGAAACGATCCTGAAAACGGTGGAATCCGCCCGCACCCTGAGTTTGAATTTGTTTCGCGGACTTGCCAAAAGAAGCATGGAGCAAGGTCCTTCGATGGAGGAGTTTCAGCGAGTGGGCCCACTGTTGTTTGTCGAGCCCTGGCTTGAGGCTCTGCGTTTCAACCGCGAGTCGACAATGGTCCGCGCCGAGGCCTCCGTTCATCCCGATCAGATGAAGAAAGTGTTCTCCGCCGTGACGCATGCCCAACAAGCGGCCCAACGCATCGGGTCGGTCAACCAGATGAAGCAGCTCGGCCTGGCGATGCATAATTATGCGAGTGCGCGTGGCCATTTCCCGCCGGCCGTGCTTTATGGGCCCGACGGCAAGACGCCCTACAGTTGGCGCGTGGCGATTCTACCCTATATCGAGCAGCAGGGACTCTATGATGAATATCATTTCGACGAGCCGTGGGACAGCCCGGCCAATCGCAAAGTGTTGGCGAAGATGCCCGACGTGTTCCGCTCGCCGACCGAGCCGGCCGGTTCGACCAACGCATGCTCCTTCGCGCTGACTGGTCCGGGCACGATGTTCGAGGGTCCGAAGGGAATCGACCCGCAAAAGGTCCGTGACGGCCTGGCGACCACAATCCTATTGGTGGAAGCCAAACGAGACGTTCCTTGGACCAAGCCCGAGGACATTCCTTACGATCCCAAAAAACCCATGCCCAAGCTGGGCGGTTTCCACGACGGACAAATCAACGTGGTTTTTGGCGACGGCCACGTGACGACCCTGTCGACCGCGACCCGAGAAGAGACGCTTCGTAAGGTGATTACCCGCAACGGCGCGGATAGGTTCGACGAACGCGATCTCATGGTGGCCCCGCATCCGAAGTAGACGTAGTCGACGTGATGAACGGCCCTGGGTGGCACCGATGATTTTCCGCCGAAGACTCTGGTACCGCCGATAGACGTTTTCGGAAAATTGTCGGTGTGCCGAAGGCACAAATCGAACATTGGGGCGGCGCGTTCTTGGATTCACTGGGGCACCGCTTCGCTATGCCCCAGCCACCCGTCGTTATCGTGGTTCCACAACCGAAGTAGGAAGAAAGGGGATCACTGATTTTCGAGGATCGGGCAAGGAAACACCACCCCGTCAACGCCGACGCCCTGGCATCCACCGCTGTGAAAGCATCATGGCCGCTTTTTCGACGCATGGAATCCTATACGACGTTGCGACTGGTTCTTGGACGGAGCCATGAGTTGCCGGATGGCGTCGAAAACGATCTTGAACTGGGTGTCGTACTTTTTCTCCAGGGCGTCAAGTTTTCGAGCCAGATCGGCGTGGGTGGCCAGCATTTGCCGAAGCCGGACGAACGCCCGCATGATCTCGACGTTCACGGCGATTGCCCGGGGGCTGCGCAGGACACTCGATAGCATGGCCACACCCTGTTCGGTGAAGGCGTAAGGGGGATATCGCCGACCTCCCCACGAACTTGAGGTGCCAAAATGGCACCTCAAGTCCTCGAACTCTTTTTGGTCAAGCTGAAACATGAAATCCCCGGGAAAGCGATCGATATTGCGTTTGACAGCCCGAGTGAGGGCCTTGGTCTCGACATCGTAAAGTGACGCCAAGTCACTGTCCAGCATAACCTTCTGACTACGAATGAGCAGAATCGACTGGTCGATTCGCTCGATGGGGATCAAGGACGCCTGCTTCTTGCGCATGGTTCTGCCTTCTTGACGAGCCTCTCCTTCAAGGTCAGAAACGGTGACCTCCAATCTACCGTTGCTTTCCAATCAAGCCAGCGGTTTAGGGATGCAAATTGCCCTTGTCCTAACCCTCTCCCAAAGGGAGGGAGGACAGCTTTACATGAATCCGTTGAGGACGTCGTCGGGGGCCGGGCCGTAGCTCGACGGTTCCATGGTGCAGGTGGCTCGGCCCTGGCTCAGGCCGCGCATCGCGCTGGAATAGCCGAATAGCTCGGCCAGCGGGGCTTGGGCGTCGATCACCGTGTTGCGGCCGCGCGAGTGGGTGCGGGTGATGATCGCGCGGCGTTTTTGCAGGTCGGCCACGAAATCGCCCAGGTGCTCTTCCGGCGTGGTGATTTCCAGACGCATGATGGGCTCCAACAATACCACGCCCGCGGCGCGAAGGCCCTTGTTGAACGCATCGGAGGCGGCCATTCGAAAAGCGATTGGATTGGGGTTGGCGTCGTCGTACTGTCCGCCGGTGACGGTGATCTTGACGTGCATCAGCGGGAAACCGAGCTGGCCGCCGCCCTCGCCTTGCTGCTGCAGCGTTTCGATGGCCGCGGCGAGCAACTCGGGCGGCAACGCGTCGCCGCAGTCGGCCACGACGGTGACGGGCTTCGCGCCCCCGTTAAACGGTTCCAAGCGGAGGTCGAGCTGGCCGCAAAGAGTCTGTCCGCCCATCGTCCGGTGGCACTGACCTTGGGCG
Organism: Pirellulales bacterium; assembly: GCA_016929515.1. Taxonomy (GTDB): domain Bacteria; phylum Planctomycetota; class Planctomycetia; order Pirellulales; family Thermoguttaceae; genus UBA11386. Next base: position 7,964 of record JAFGIR010000362.1, read on the forward strand.
TCGGCCGCCTGCTTGACCGTCTCGCGGTAGCTGACCCTTGGGTTATGGACGCGAACATCGAGCCGATATTCTCGCAGCAGCCGGTGTTTGATGACCTCAAGGTGCAGTTCGCCCATCCCGCTGATGAGTGTCTGGCCGGTTTCTTCGCTCTCGACCGCCTTGAAGGTCGGGTCCTGGCGACGCATCATGTCGAGCACGTCGGCCAGTTTTTTGCGTTCGGTCGACGTCTCGGGCTCGATGGCCATCGAGATGACCGTTTCGGGGAACGTGATCGATTCGAGCAAGATCGGGTGTTTGCTGTCGCACAGCGTGTCGCCGGTCACGGAGTGGTGGAGCCCGACGACGCCGATGATGTCGCCGGCCGAGACCACCGGAATTTGTTCCCGCCGATCGGCCTGGACTCGCCAGAGTTGGGGGACGTTTTCTTTTTTGTCCTTTCCGGGGTTGTAAACACGCGTGCCCGACTTCAACTCGCCCGAATAGACCCGGACGTAGTGCAGATCGCCGTGCCGATCGGCTTGGATTTTGAAGACCAGTCCACAGAAAGGTTCGGACACAAGGGGTTTTCGGGTGGCCGTGGCGTCTTTCTTTCGAGGGTCCGTTCCCGTCACGGGCGGCATGTCCTGGGGATTGGGCAGGTAGTCGACCACCCCGTCCATCAGGGGCTGAATACCGATTCCGTCCAGGGCCGATCCGCAGAAGACGGGCACGACCATGTTGTGCAGCGTGGCGTTCCGGATCACCTTTCGGATGAGGTTTTCGGGCACCGGTTCTTCGTCCAACAGCAACTGGATCAATTCGTCGCTGTAATGGGAAAGCTGCTCGAGCAACTGCGAGCGCCACATCTCCGCGTCGTCGACCATTTCGTTCGGGATTTTGCCGACGTTGACCTTGGCCGTCTTTCCTTCCAGTGAGAAAGTCAACTGCTTCATGGCGATCAGGTCGATCACCCCGCGAAAGGCGTCTTGAAAATGGGGAGGGCCGGCGCCGATCGGCAGCGTAACGACAACCGGGTTGCCTTCGAGACGCTTGCGGATTTCGTCGACGGTGGCATAGAAATCAGCTCCCTCGCGGTCCATCTTGTTGATGAACGCGATCCGCGGCACATGGTACTTGTCGGCCTGGCGCCAAACGGTCTCGCTTTGGGCCTCGACGCCTTCGCGGGCACTGAAGACGACGACCCCGCCGTCGAGCACCCGGAGACTTCGCTCCACCTCGGCCGTGAAGTCGACGTGGCCGGGCGTATCGATCAGGTTGACTTCGATGGTCTTGTAGGAGAAGCGAACGGCGGCCGACTGAATCGTGATTCCCCGTTCCTGCTCCTCGGGGTCGAAATCGGTGACGGTGGTTCCCTTGTCCACCTCGCCAACGCGATGACTGAAGCCACAGCAGAACAACATCCGCTCGGTGACCGTGGTCTTTCCGGCGTCGATGTGGGCAATGATGCCGATGTTGCGGAGTTCTTGGTGATCCTTGGCCATGAGGGACTCTTTAGCCGATGGGTGGAGCCATTTTGTGTGAGAAGGAAAAAAGGGAAAGGGGAAAAAGGGGAAGCAAGAATTACCGGTTCGTTTCCTCTCGCCACGCCTTCAATTCGTCCTCAAGCCGGACGATTTTCTCCCTCAGTTCAGACAAACGATCATAAATGGTTTCGATGATTCCGGCGGCTACGAAGGCAACAATCATGCCGAGGACGAAAACGCCCGGACCGCCATGACGATCTTCTACGCAAAGGGCAAAGAAGAACATGAATATCGCCGGTATTACCAGGTAGAACAAGAGGCGTATGAGCCACATGACCGGACCTCCCGTCGAAGATGGGTCACCTTTTCAGTGGTTTTCCTCCGATGGCGCAAGCAAACGCCGCATCGGGCGGGCCCGATACGGCGACGATATTTCGTCGGATTTACCAAGCGAAGTGGGCGAACGCCTTGTTGGCCTCGGCCATGCGGTGGACGTTCTCTCGCCGGGTCATGGCGGGTCCTTCACGGTTGTAGGCCGCGAGCAACTCGGCCGCCAGCTTATCGGCGGTGGGCCGGCCCTTCTTCTCGCGAATCGCCATCAGCACCCAGCGGATGGCCAGCGACTGTTGCCGGTTTCGGCTGACCTGCATGGGCACTTGATAGGAGGCGCCACCGACGCGCTTCGAGCGAACTTCAATGTTCGGTTTCACGTTTTCGATTGCCTGGGTGAACACCTCGATCGGTTCGACGTCGTGAATCTTCTTGCTGATTTGGGCCAGCGCGTCGTAGAAGACTCGCTGGGCAACACTTTTCTTGCCGTCCCACATGAGGCAATTGATAAACTTGCTCGCCAAGAGCGATCCGCATCGGGGATCGGGAACCAGTTGTTTTCGACTGGCGGTAATACGGCCCATGGTGTGATTCCTAACCTTTTTTCGGCTTTACGACGACATCTTCGCGCCGTAACGGCTGCGTGACTGTTTTCGACCATCGACCCCCAACGTGTCGAGCGCTCCGCGGACCACTTGATAGCGGACGCCCGGCAGGTCGCGGATTCGGCCTCCGCGGACCAACACGATCGAGTGTTCCTGGAGACTATGACCCTCGCCGGGGATGTAGACGGTGACTTCCTTACCGTTCGAAAGCCGCACTCGCGTGATCTTGCGGAGTGCCGAGTTCGGCTTCTTGGGGGTCATCGTCTTGACCTGCAAACAGACCCCGCGCTTCTGGGGGCACTTGCTGAGGACGGGAGCCTTGCTGAACTTGCGAGGCGGCTTTCGCCGTTTTCGCATCAGTTGGTTGATCGTGGGCATAGGGAATCACACAAGGGGTGAACGAAAGTCGTTATCTATCGAGAACTATTCATTTTGAAGGAAGTGTCGCCAGTGTCAAGTGGCTCCGTCCGATCGGCTAACCGCTTTCGGTCTTCTCGCTCGCACGAATCTTACCGGTGTCTGCCCAATCGATTGTCGGTCCTTCGTAGCGGAATACCCTAGCATACCGTGTCTTTTTGGCCTTTCGGCTTGGTTAAAGTCCCCTTAAGGTAACTCTTCCGGGGGGTCTTGTGATGGAACATCGCCGAACAGCGCCTCGAAATCGGTGGGGATTTCGTCGATGGCGGGGACCTCGGTTAGCGTTGTTGTCGCGTTGCTCCCTTCTTCGGTGGTTTCTGTTTCCGGCTTCTCCTCCAGCAAGCGGAACGACGGTTGTGGAGGTGGTTCCGTGGCCACCGCCAGGATATCGAGCGCCTGGGGTTGGATACGGACCTCGGAATTCTGGAACAAATGGAACCCGGTTCCTGCCGGCACCAAGTGTCCCAAGATCACGTTCTCTTTCAAGCCAACCAAGTTGTCTATTTTTCCGGCCAGTGCCGCTTCGGTCAGTACCTTGGTCGTTTCTTGGAAACTGGCCGCGGAGATGAAACTGGAGCTTTGGACGGCTGCTTTCGTGATGCCCAACAACTGGGTCGACGCGGTTGCCGGTTGAGGAGCCACGCCCTCGGCCGGTTTTCCGCCCAGGGCCTCGATCTGGGCGTTGATTTGTTCGAGGGTTTCTTTCGGGACGATCGCGTTGATGGCGAACTCACTGTCCCCTTCCTGCGCGATCTTCACGCATTTATCCACTTCTTCGTTGGCGCTGCGGAAATCGAACTTGTCCATCACGCTGCCCGGCAGCAACCCGGTGTCGCCGATGGATTCGACCAGCACCTTCCGCAGCATTTGGGAAACGATGATTTCGATGTGCTTATCGTCGATTTCCACGCGTTGTGAACGATAGACATTCTGGATCTCGCGAACCAGATATTGCTGTACCGCTTCTTCGCCGGAAATGCGCAGGATGTCGTGGGGAACCAAGGGGCCATCGACGAGCGCCTCGCCGGCCCGAACAAATTCACCGGCGTGTACGCGGAGATGTTTGCCATGGGAGACAAGATGTTCTCGCTCGATGCCCGTCTCGCTGCGGACGATAATGGTTCTCTTGCCGCGTCGTTTTTCACCGAGCAACTCGACGATGCCATCGATTTCGGCGATGACAGCGGGTTCCTTGGGTTTTCGGGCTTCGAAGATTTCGGTGACCCGAGGCAACCCGCCGGTGATGTCCTGGGTGCCGGCCACGTCGCGGGGCGTCTTGGCTAGGAGCGTACCGGGGACGATTGTGTCCCCTTCGTTCACCTCGATATGCGCTTTTTCGGGCAGGTAATAGAAGTCGAGGATCTTACCCGTTTCATCCTCGATAACGACCTGAGGATGCAGGTCTCCCTTGTGTTCCATGACGAGTCGCCGGACGAAGCCGCTGGCGTCCTTCTCGGCTCGCATGGTTTCGCCCTCGATGACGTCCTCGTAACGACAACGACCGCCGACCTCGGCCAAGATGGGGATACTGTGTGGGTCCCATTGGCAAAGCACGGCTCCCGACTGGACTTCCTGGTTTTCTTCGACGGTCAATTGCGCGCCGGCGGGAATTTCGTATTGTTCGAGTTCACGTCCGCGGGGGTCGAGGATCACGACCTCGCCATTTCGCGTGAGGACAATCTGTTCGCCCGCATCGTTGCGAACGACTTTCAGACGCGTGAATTGCACGACGCCGCCCTTCTTGGCGCGAATTTCCGATTCTTCGACGGCGCGGGCGGCGATACCACCGATGTGGAACGTCCGCATGGTCAACTGGGTACCCGGCTCACCGATGCTCTGTGCGGCGATAATGCCGACCGCCATTCCCTGTTCGACCTGCGCGCCCGTTGAGAGGTCCATTCCGTAGCAGAGTGCGCAGATTCCCAGCGGGGAATCACATGTCATCGGGCTGCGTACCTGGATCTTTTCCAGACCGAGTTCCTCGATTTTTTGCGCGATGCGCCGCGTGATGAGTTCACCCTCGCGGACAATCACCTCATCGGTGATCGGGTTGACGATGTTGGTGCGGCTTACCCGACCGTAAACCGAATCGGCCAATCCGACTTCCACTTTTTCGCCGCGATAGATGACGCCCTTGGTGATTCCTTGGGTCGTGCCGCAGTCTGTCATGGTGATGACGACGTTCTGGGCCACGTCGGCCAGTTTGCGCGTGAGGTAACCCGAATCGGCCGTCTTCAACGCCGTGTCGGCCAGACCCTTTCGCGCGCCGTGCGTCGAGCTGAAATATTCCAGGACGTTGAGGCCTTCGCGGAAGTTGGCTTTAATAGGCGTCTCGATGATCTTGCCCGACGGCTTGGCCATCAAACCTCGCATGCCGGCCAACTGGCGGATTTGTTCGACACCGCCTCGGGCACCGGAGTGGGCCATGAGATAGATGGGGTTCACGTAGCCGGGTTCGCGCCGGTCGTTTTCGAGCACGGCCATCATTTCCGTGGTGATTTGTTCGCGGGCGTGGGTCCACGCGTCGAGCACCTGGTTATAGCGTTCACCCTCGGCGATGATTCCCTTCTGATAGTGCTTCATGATCCGCATCACCGCTTTTTCGGTGGTGGAGATGATTTTCGCCTTGGCCGACGGGGTGATCAAGTCGTCGGTGGCAAACGAAAGGCCGCTTCGAGTACACTCGCGGAACCCAATCTGGTTCATGTAGTCCAAAAGGTCGATGGTGGCCCTTCGCCCGAGAATCGCGTAGCAGTCGGAAATCACGCCTGCCAATTCGCGGCTTCGCATGGGCATGTTGTAGTAGGGCATGCCTTCGGGCAACATGTCGTTGAACAAAACGCGACCGACCGTCGTTTTCAGCAACTCGCCGGGGGCATGCGGGCGAGTGCTTTTCACGGGGTAATTGTCGGGTATCCGCACCTTGATCTCCGCGTGCGTGTCGACGATCCCCAGCGAATAAGCCAACTCGACTTCTTGAAGCGAGGAGAAGGTCATCCCGTCTCCCCGGCGGTCGGCCAGCGATTGCGTGAGGTAGTAGCAGCCCATGACCACGTCTTGCGAAGGGCTGATAATCGGCGCGCCGTTGGCCGGACTGAAAATGTTATTGGTTGCCATCAAGAGCGTGTGGGCTTCCACCTGGGCTTCGAGCGAAAGCGGCAGATGAACCGCCATTTGGTCGCCGTCGAAGTCGGCGTTGAAACCCTTGCAGACGAGCGGGTGAAGCTTGATGGCGTTTCCTTCGACCAACACCGGCTCGAAAGCCTGAATGCCCATGCGGTGCAGCGTGGGAGCACGGTTCAACAGCACGGGTCGGTTGAAGATGACTTCCTCGAGGATGTCCCAGACTTCCTCGTCCTTTCGCTCAAGCATCTTTTTCGCGCTTTTGATCGTGTCGGCGTGGCCCAACTCCTTCAATCGCCGAATGATGAAGGGTTGATACAACTCCAAGGCGATCTTCTTGGGAAGACCGCACTGGTGCAAACGTAGCGAGGGTCCGACGACGATGACGCTTCGAGCCGAGTAGTCGACACGCTTGCCCAGCAGGTTCTCGCGGAAGCGGCCTTGCTTGCCCTTGATCATGTCGGTCAGGGATTTCAAGGGACGGTTGCTGCTGCCCAACACGGGCCGTTTGCAGCGGTTGTTGTCGAACAGCGCGTCGACCGACTGTTGGAGCATGCGTTTTTCGTTGCGGATGATCACTTCCGGCGCGTTGAGGTCGACCAGTTTCTTCAGCCGGTTATTGCGGTTGATGATGCGGCGATACAGATCGTTCAAGTCGCTGGTGGCGAAGTTGCCCGAGTCGAGTAACACCAAAGGGCGCAAGTCCGGAGGGATGACGGGGACCACGTCGAGGACCATCCACTCGGGACGGTTATCGCTGTCGCGAATCGATTCGGCGATTTTCAGCCGATTGATCAAGTCTTTTCTTTTTTGTTTCGAGCCCGTCTCGGCCAGCTCGACGCGGAGTTCCTTCGACAGCGCGACCAGATCGAGGTTGACCAGGAGCTTGCGAATGGCTTCGGCTCCCATGTCGGCCTTGAAGTTGCCCTCGGGATACTGTTCGCGTGCCGCGCGGTATTCCTCTTCGGTCAACAGTTGCTGCATCTTCAGCGGCGTATCGCCGGGGTCGGTCACCACGTAGTCCTGGAAGTAAATGATCTTTTCCAGGCTGGTCGTTTTCATGCTCAGGAGAGTTCCCAAGCGGCTGGGCATGGCCTTGAAGAACCAGATGTGCACGACCGGCGCGGCCAACTCGATGTGTCCCATCCGCTTGCGGCGCACGCGGCTATGCGTGATTTTCACGCCGCAGCGATCGCAAATCATCCCTTTGTACTTCATGCCACGGTATTTTCCGCAGGCGCATTCCCAGTCTTTTTCCGGGCCGAAGATCCGTTCGCAGAAGAGGCCGTCCTTCTCGGGACGATAGGTGCGGTAGTTGATCGTCTCGGGTTTTTTTACCTCGCCGAACGACCAGCTACGAATATCGTGCGGCCGCGCAAGGCTGATCTTGACCGATGCGTAATCGTTAATCCGATCGTATGAGGTTTCGCCAATACTCACTTGCTGGCACTCCTTATTCGGATTTCAAACGGTGGTGTTTGTGTCATATGTCAATTCCCAAGAATCGAAAAAACCCAGGCTCTCGGACAAGTTGGTTCCCAACCACGCATTCCAGGTTGTGGGGCTTGATCCCGGGAGTTTCGCAATCCGGCGCCGCCCTTCCGGCGCCGATTCCGTGTCGATACCGACTTGCCCGAATCACGAGAACTCATTCAGACTTGTCCCTTTTCCAACTGCATGTTCAGGCCGAGCCCGCGGATTTCGTTGGTCAAGACATCGAAGCTGGCCGGAGTGCCGGCTTCGAGCGTGTTTTCACCTTTCACCATGGATTCATAGATCTTGGTGCGGCCTTCCACGTCGTCGCTCTTCACCGTGAGCAATTCTTGCAGGATGTAGGCAGCTCCATAGGCCTCCAAAGCCCAGACTTCCATTTCCCCAAAACGCTGTCCTCCAAAGCGGGCCTTGCCACCCAGCGGCTGCTGCGTGATGAGCGAATAAGGTCCGGTGCTTCGTGCGTGGACCTTGTCGTCAACCAAGTGATGCAGCTTCATCATGTAGATGTAACCGACCGTCGACTCCTGCTCGAACTCGATGCCCGTGCGGCCGTCGCGGAGGCGAATTTTGCCGTTTTCGGGAAGGCCGGCCTCTTTCAAGCACTCGCGGATCGTCTCTTCGTCGGCTCCGTCGAAAGCAGGCGTTTGTGCCTCGAAACCGAGCATCCCGGCGGCCCAACCCAAGTGGGTTTCCAGAATCTGGCCGACGTTCATACGGCTTGGGACGCCCAAGGGATTCAGCAGGATTTGGACGGGCGTTCCGTCGGGCAAATAGGGCATGTCTTCCTTGGGCAGGATCTTGGAGATGACGCCCTTGTTCCCGTGGCGGCCCGCCATCTTGTCTCCGACCGAAATGACGCGTTTCGCGGCGACGTAAACCTTGATCATCTGAAGCACGCCGCTACGGAGTTCGTCGCCGCGCTTCATCGAATTGAGCCGTCGGTCGCGTGCGTCGATGGCCGTCTCGACCGAAGGCCAGACGGTCTCGTAGATCTTCTCGACCTGGGTTTTTCGGCGGGGGCTGCGAATGTCGAGGTTGGACAGCCGGAACGTTTGCGCTTGTTCCGCCACGTAGCGATGTTCCTGGCCTTCGACCAACGAGTTGCCGTCCTCATCGGTCAGCTTGCGGTTCAACACGCTTTCGATCTGCGCGACCAATTCCCCGAAGGCTTTGGCGATGGCGGCGTTGCCCTCGGTTTCGGCCTCCTTCAGCGAGTTCTCGAACTGCTTGCGTTCCTCTTCCGAGAGGCTCATGCGGCGGGAGAACTTCTGCGTGTCGATGACGATGCCTTCGATACCGGAGGGAACCTCCAGCGAATCGTTCTTCACGTCCTCGCCGGCACGTCCAAAGATGGCGTGCAGCAGTTTTTCTTCGGGTGTCAGCTCCGTTTTCGACTTCGGCGAAACCTTGCCCACCAGGATGTCGCCAGGCTGAACGTAGGTTCCGACGCGGACGATGCCCCCATCGTCCAGATTGCGCAGCGCCTTTTCGCTCACGTTGGGGATATCGCGCGTAAACTCTTCGCGTCCCAACTTGGTTTCGCGGATCTCGATGTCGAATTCTTCGATATGGATGGACGTATAGGTGTCGCTTTCGACGAGTTCTTGACTGATGATGATGGCATCTTCGAAATTGAATCCATCCCAGGCCATGAAGGCCGTAAGGATGTTGCGTCCCAAGGCCAGCTTGCCCAGATACGTCCCCGCTCCGTCGGCGATGACCTGGCCTTTTTCAATTTTCTGGCCGAGCTGGATGATAGGTTTTTGGTTTTGGCAGGTGCGTTCATTGAGTCCGACGAACTTGCGCATCGGATAAATATCGCCACTAATCTCGATACGGCTCGCATCCACGTAATCCACGACGCCGGCGCGACGCGCGCGAACCAGCATGCTCGAGTTGGACGCGGTGTCCTGTTCCATGCCGGTACCGACCAAGGGCGGCTCGGTAACCAAGAGCGGAACGGCTTGCCGCTGCATGTTCGAACCCATCAAGGCGCGGTTGGCGTCGTCGTGTTCCAGGAAGGGAATCAAACCGGCCGAGACACCGATCATCTGGCTGGGGGACACGTCGATATATTGGATTTGGCTTGACGGATACAACTGCAAATCGCCGTGGTGGCGCGCGACGATGGTCTCGTCGACGATTTTGTCTTTTTCGAGCGGAATATCGCCCGGAGCAAGAAAGGCTTCATGCTCCTGGTCGGCGCGAAGCCATTCAATCTGGCCGGTCAATTTACCGTTTTTGACCTTCCGATAGGGCGTGACCAGAAAACCGTAGTCGTCCACGCCGGCATAAATGGCCAAGCTGGAAATGAGGCCGATATTGGTGCCTTCGGGCGTTTCGATCGGGCAGATGCGTCCGTAATGCGAGATGTGCACGTCGCGGACCTCGAAGCCGGCTCGTTTCCGGTTCAAACCGCCCGGCCCCAACGCCGACAAGCGACGTTCGTGCGTAAGCATCGACAAGGGATTCGTTTGGTCCACGACCTGGGAAAGCTCGCCGCGGCCGAAGAAGTACTCGATGGCGGCCGAGATGCTTTTCGGGTTGACCAGGCTGCGAGGCGTCATATCCTCGATGTCTTTCAGGCTCATCCGCTCTTGGACGGTCCTGCGCAATTTGAGAAATCCCTTGCGGAGTTCGTCGCACGCCAATTCGTCAATCGTTCGCAACCGGCGGTTGCCAAGGTGGTCGATATCGTCCACTTCGACTTCCGGGTCGTCGGTCCGCAAGCGTAACAAGTACTTCATCGCGGCAATCAGATCGTCCGCCCGAAGGGTCATTTCCTCCTCCGGCACGCTCAACCCCAATTTGCGGTTGATGCGGAAGCGACCGACGCGACCGAGCCGATAGCGGTTCGTGTCGTAGAACTTCTCGTGGAAGAGGGCTTTGGCCTTCTCCAATTGTGGAGGGTTGCCTGGCCGCAGCCGCTGATAAATTCTCAGCAACGCTTCCTCGTGGCTGGCGGTTCCGTCGTCGGCCAAGGCATTGAGCAGAAGAGGATTCTTCTGCACGTTCATAACCTCGACCGTTTCAAGGCCCGACGTGCAAATCGTTTCCGCCGCGCCCTTGCTGATCTTCTGGCCGCATTCGACGATGATCTCGCCGGCGCGCTCGCTGTCGGCCGGATAGATGACGTCCTTGACCGCGAGTTTACCTTCGATCTTCGTGGCGCTGCGTCCGTCGACGATTTTCTCGACCGACGTCTCATAAAAGACTCGGAGGATATCCTCGTTCTGGCTGTATTTCGGGTCCATTGCTCGAAGCAAGGTCATCGCCGAAAACTTGCCGCTTTGGTCGATGCGAACGGAAAGACTTTCCTTTCGCGTGACGTTCAGCTCGATCCAACTACCGCGTTCCGGGATGATGCGACAGCTATGCAGTCGCCGCTCGGTGCCTTCGATCCCGAGGACGAAATCGATGCCGGGGCTGCGGTGCAATTGGCTGACGACAACGCGTTCCGCTCCGTTGATGATGAACTCACCGCCGCCGAGCATAATGGGAATATCGCCGAGGTAGACTTCTTCTTCGACCGGTTGCTCCTTGGTTAGACGAAGCCAAACCTTGAAGGGCCGGCCATAGGTCAGCCGCAATTGGCGACATTCGTCGGGTTCATACCGGGGTTTTCCCAACTCATATCGGAGGTACTCCAACCGCAACGACTTGTCGTAACTCTCGACCGGAAAGATCTCCCGCAACACACTCTCAATACCGATATCATCGCGTTTCTCGGGCGCGATGCCGTATTGCAGAAATCGATCGTAGCTAAGCGTTTGTATAGCGGTTAAGTCGGGAATGACGTGAGTGGGTCGACGGCTACCGAAGCGACGCACTTCGGTGGGTTGGACACGTCTCTGAGCTGTGGTGGCCATGAAAAGTCACCCTCCTGTAGCGTGCTCGCTGAGAAACCAAATGACGAAGGTTGGTCGGCTGCCCAATGCGCAGCCGCCCAAGCCTCCAGAACCGACTAGAGCTCCAGGGTCCCTTTCAGGTCAAGCAAGAGCTGCGCAGGCACAATACCTATTCGCCTCGGCAAAGGCGTGTCTGGGTAAGATAGGTTGTCCCGTGGTGTTGGCAACCGATCGACAAGACGCTACTTGATCGATACAGTAGCCCCGGCCTCTTCCAACTCGGTCTTCAACTTCTGGGCATCTTCCTTGCTAAGACCTTCCTTGATCTTGGCCGGAACACCCTCGACCAAGTCCTTGGCTTCTTTCAGTCCAAGGCTGGTCGCGGCGCGCACGACCTTAATGACACCAATTTTCTTGTCACCGAATCCTTCGAGGACAACATCGAACTCGGTTTGCTCTTCGGCGGCAGCCGCGCCACCGTCGCCAGCCGGCGCGGCAGCCATCATGACCGCGCCGCCCGACGCTGCTTTGATCCCGTGCTCATCCTCGAGGTAATCGCTAAGCTCTTTCGCCTCTTTCAGCGTCAGACCGACAATCGTGTCACCTAACTTTTTCGTTGCCGCGGAAAACTCGCGGGCTGCTTCGTCTGTCGACATCGGGGTACTCGTCCTTTCTCATCTTGGGGCATGGCGACACAAAAAACGGCCTCAATCGACCCCGCCACACCAACACACGTTTGATCAATGTCTCATTTCCCCGGAATTTCCGGGATATTGACTGGTCACCCTCTTCGAGACGGGTGAAACGGACATCCAGTCTATTGAAGGTCGCTCAAGCAGCCATCGAGGGCCGACCAACGAGGGGCTGGCACTCAGAAGCAAGAACGCCGTACTATCTTCAGTGGTACTACTCCCGCGACAATCAATTAGTTCTCCGAGGCGTCTGCGCCTTCGGCTATTTGTCCCACTTGACCGGCCAACGCACCGCCCGGCCCCATCAACTGGCCAGCCAGCATTGCACCGGGCCCCAAAATCTGACCCACCAGAATGCTCAGTTGCTCCTGACGGTTGGGCCACTTGCTGACCTCGCTCACCTGCTGGGCGGTCAGTGCTTCGCCGTCCATTACGCCGCCGCGTGTCTTGAACGCCTGCAATCCGTCGCTTCCCGCCAGCCGGGTGACTTCCTTGGCCAAGCTCACGACGTCTTCGCCACCCCAACAGACCGCCGACGTGCCGGTCAATCCTTCGAACATCGGAGCCAAGGAGGAGCCGGCCGTGGCACGCTGCGCCAGGCTGTTCTTGACTACCAGCAGGTTGATGTTCTTTGCCTCAAGCTCGCCTCGAAGTTGGTTGCTTGCATTAGCCTCCAAGCCGACCACGTCGACCAGCAACGCCTCCTCGACTCCTTCCAGTCGACCTCGCAAATCCTCGGTAATCAGATCTTTAACGTACTTGCTCATAACGGACGCCTTTGTCGAGAGCCGGCGCTCTGTTTGTCATCGGTTTCGATGAGGATCTCTGTTGCTATCGGGGACCCGGCCGGCTAAGCGGCCACGCGTATGCCAGGACTCATGGTCGCGGCGATCACGATCCCCTTGATATATTGACCTCGCACGGTGGCCGGTTTCATGCCGACGATGCGGTCGATAAACGCCTGAATATTGTCGATCAGTTGCGGCGCGTCGAAAGTCAACTTACCGACCACGGCATGCATGTTTCCACCCGAATCGTTGCGGAACTCCAGCTTACCCGCTTTGTACTCCTTGACGGTGGTTGCCACGTCAGGCGTCACCGTGCCTGCTCGCGGCGAAGGCATGAGACCCCGCGGACCGAGGATTCGACCCAGCGGACCGACCACGCCCATCATGTCGGGCGAGGCAATGCACACGTCGAAGTCGGTCCAGCCGCCCTTGATCTTCTCGGCCAATTCGGGTCCGCCCACCGCATCGGCGCCGGCCGCTTCGGCTTGGGCCACTTGGTCTCCCTTGGCAAACACGACGACACGAAGCGTACGACCGATGCCGTGGGGCAGGACGATCGAACCGCGGACGATTTGATCCGCTTGTTTCGGATCGATCCCCAATCGGAGATGGACCTCGACCGATTGATCGAACTTCGTTGTGTTGCACTTCTTGAGCAGCGCAACCGCTTCGGCCAGGGGGACGGGCGTTGTGCCGGACAGGTTCTCGGCCAACTCGCGATATCGTTTGGATTGCTTCACCATGGTCAGCGACCAGTTCTCCGCGAAGAACGCGTTATTCTTGAATTGTGTTTCGTGACAAATATCACAACCGACTGCCTCGCCCCGCGGCAAACGGGGCGAAGGGCATTCCTTGTGCTCCATCAGTCCTCGACTTCCAACCCCATGCTCCGAGCCGTGCCCTCGATTAACCGGCGAGCGTTCTCCGTACTCCGGGCGTTCAGGTCCTGCATCTTTGTCTTGACGATCTCGTCAATCTGGTCCATCGAGACCTTCCCGACCTTTTCCTTGTTCGGTACGCCGGAACCCTTGGCGATGCCGGCCGCCTTCTTCAGCAGCGCCGCCGCCGGAGGACTCTTGGTCACGAACTCGAAGCTCCGGTCGTTGTACACTCGAACGACGACGGGAATCGGGATCCCGCCGGCATCCTTCGTCCGTTCGTTGAACTGTTGAACGAACTGTCCTAGGTTGATTCCAAATCGTCCCAGTGAGGTTCCGACCGGGGGTGCCGGCGTGGCTTGTCCGCCGGGAACCTGAAACTTCACTTCGCCGGTTAGTTGTTTTGCCATAACGGTTCAACGTGGCCCGTGGCCACGGTCACACTTTTCTAAACTAATGAAGGATTGATGACGCGCCCCGCGCACGGTTGTCTCATGTGAAAGTCTTGTCAGCGGCATTCTCACTCGATCGGCGGGACCTCGCGAAACGACCAAAACCGGACTTTCCTCGGTTGCCCGGCGAGCACTTTCCCTTTCGTATCGACGTGTATCAGAGTGTTTCGACTTGCCAGTATTCGAGTTCGACCGGCGTGCTGCGCCCGAAAATATTGATCATCACCGTTACCCGGCCGCTGGTCTCGTCGATGGTTTCCACCTCGCCTTCAAAACTCTCAAACGTGCCTTCGTTTATCTTGATTCGATCTCCCAGCTTGAAACCGATCTTCAACTTCGGCGTGGCGTCCGCTTTCTCTTCCTGCGTCGAGACGATCCGAGCCACTTCGTGCGGCAGCATCGGAGTGGGTCGACCCGCCGCGCCCGTAAAATCACCGATGCCGGGAGTCTCGCGGACGAGAAACCACGTGTCGTCGTTGATTTCCATCTGGACGACGAGGTAACCTGGGTATAACTTCCGCTTGATGACTCGCTTGCGGCCGCCCTTGACCTCCGTCACTTTCTCAATGGGGACGATGACGTCTCCGAAGAAACGTTCCAGTCCCGCGATCTTTACTCGACGTTGCAGGCCTTCGCGGATGGAGTCCTCGCGGTTGCTTTGAACCTTGAGGATGTACCACTGCATTTCCTCCGACTTTGGTTCCTCGTCTGGTTTCGCTTCGCTTGCCTCGTCTGGTTTCGCTTCGCTTGCCGCTTTGCCGCCGTCAACGGCCGGAGTCGGTTCCACGACGTTGGCCGATGTTTCCACCGGTTCGTCCGGATGGGCTTCCGGCGCCTGCTCGACCGGCAAAGCCGCTACGTCGTTCTCCATGTCGTCAGCCGGAGCTTCGCCTTCCAGGGGCCGGTTCAGCGCCTCGGGCGACTCGTCGACCGGGTTGTTCAACTCGTCGGCCACGCCTGACTTCTCCCTATTGATATCCGCACTGTTGATGAACGGCCGGTTGTCGCCGAGAATCTCGAGGAGGGGCTCCCGTCAATTGTCTTTCCGTTCATTCCTGATGCAAGGTTCAACAAAAAGCCTTGGATAGGTGGCCCCAAAGAAACCGACCGTCGGGAGGCCGATTTCCAGGGATTGCGACTCATGTCGAAATCGATTCGTTCTTCCAGGCATCCACGAGACCGAGAAGCGCTACCGGCGGCACGCCGTCGGATGACGCATTCTCGAATTCGCCCTACATGATCCGCAAAACTTTCGTGAAAATAAAACCCCACAAATAATCAAACCCAAACAAGATGATCGCGAGAAAGATGATCGTAATCAACACGACCATCGAACCTCGGATCAACTCGTGCCGGCTGGGCCAAGACACCTTGTTCATTTCCGCTTCCACCGCGATGAGGAAGTCGGCGAATGCCGGCACGTTGACCAACCGGTACGCCGCCCACCAACTCACAAAAAGCAGCAAGCCGGGCAGTCCGTACTGCCACGTCGGCCCCCGGGTTACAAGAGTCTCGCTGAGTGCGAACAGGCCCAGCGCAAGCACAATCGCGATGGCGGCGAAGGTGACTTGCCGACAGATGCGGCCCTGGCTTCTCTTGTAGATGCCGGCACGCAAGAGCTCTTGAAAAAATGCGCTCACCGGAAGGGGTCCTACGTTTCAACAGGATCTCGGGTAGTCGCGGAATCCGGAACCGTTCCGGTTATCGAAAAAACGAATCAAAAAAATGGCAGGGGCGGAGGGACTCGAACTCTCAACCGCTGGTTTTGGAGACCAGTGCTCTACCAGTTGAGCTACACCCCTGCACCCTGGTTTCCTTTTCTTGTGCAATTGCAGAGACACCTCAACGCCCGCGGGGTTGGGCCGTTTGAGACTGCGTAGCCGATCGTGGCGACTACTTGATAATCTTGGTAACCACGCCGGAGCCGACCGTGCGACCTCCTTCGCGGATGGCAAAACGGACGTTTTCGTCCATGGCGATCGGCGATCCCAACTCGATGCTCAACTTGACGTTGTCGCCGGGCATGCACATTTCCGCGTCACCCA
>JAFGIR010000363.1 GCA_016929515.1 Pirellulales bacterium
GAGCTGCTGCCTGCGCTGCCGGAGGCCTGGCCCACGGGCAAGCTCACCGGCCTTCGTGCCCGGGGCGCGTTCGAGGTCGACATCGAGTGGATCGAGGGCAAGCTCGTCGGCGCGAAAATCAAGTCGCTGCGGGGAGGTTCCTGCACCGTGGCCTATCAAGATCGAAAAGTCACCCTGACCACGCAGCCAGGCCAGGTTGTCAGGCTCGACGGGACGCTCCGCCTGGTCGAGTAGCCCGGAGCAACACCCACGACACTCACGCCTTTCGCGTGAAGACCGCTTTGATCCGGCACGCGATTGGTCAATTTCAGTCGACGCGCCGCGCAACGATCGCCGTGACCGATTCCGCTTGACGCACCAGGAGGAGCACGCCCGACTGATCGCCCGGCACGCGGAGTTCGCGCCGAACCGCGTCGGGGCGGATCGGCACGCCGCGACTCTTGACCTCCAGTCGTCCCATTCCGCGCTCGGCAAGCAATCGCTTGACTCGCCGTTTGTCGAACGCCAAGGTGTCGAGCACCTCGAAACAGGCCATCGCCGGCGAGTCGATCACGTGGTCGGCCGTCAGGCACCCTCCACCGCCGGTCAAGGTTTCCAGGACATGCCCCTCGGCCAGCACCCCGGTCAAATCGGCGGCCAGCACGGCCGGATCAGGCTCGAACACGAAGCGTCGCACGCGACCGCGACTCGACGGCGGTCGGCCCGGCGCGCCGCACACGGAAAATATCTCCGGTTCGGCATCGGGCGTGTTGTCATGCAGGATCGTTGCCCGCCGCTTGCCCGAATCGCGTGCCAGGCGTCCAAACCAGGCGACCAATTGACGGCACTGCCGCTGGCGGCCGATCCACTCCAACTCGGCACGAGCCTGCCAGGCCCGCGGCACGTCGGCCGCCGGCGCCAGCTTGATCGCCGCGTGCGGTGCCCGGTCGAGCATCGTGTCGAGCGATTCACGATTCGGCTCGTGCCGGTCGACCCGCGTCGTCCGGCGCCGCTCGGCGCGCCGGTCGGGGTCGATGTGCCAGCTACATTCGGCGTCCCACGCAAACTGCGTCGCATCGCCGGCCACGACCGTCGCCGCGGAATCATTCGCCACGAGACCGACATTCGCCCGGGCCAGCAAGGCATGGATGCGGTCGCGGTCGACGCCGAGCACCGGCCCTCGTCGGGCCAGGGCCATCAGGTCGCCGCCCAGGCCGCAACAAAGATCGACCACGACCGCCGAGCCCGAAAATCGAGCCGCCTTGTAGCGAGCCACGACCTCGTCCGTGGCTTGCTCCAGCCCGAGGCGTGTAAAAAACATCCGGTCCGCGTCGGCAAACTTCGTCCGACCACGGCGGCGCAATTCGACCAGTTCGAGCACCAGATGGGTCCGCTGGGCCGACAACTCGCGTCGCAAAGCGGCGGCCACGGCCACTTCCGAACGTTCATCCTCGGCCACTCGGGCATACCACTGGCAGCCGTCCGGACCAATCAACCAACGATAGTCTTCCAAGCATGTTTGATTCACGCGAGGCCGTCTCAGCTCGCCAAGACCTTCGCCACGCCGTCGATCAAACGCTGGATCATCTGCTCGGTGTGCGTGGCAAATACCGCAATACGGATTCCGCCTTTAGGACCCAAGTCGGAGTATTTTGGGTTGTAGGCGATCAAGATGCCCTGTTCCATCAACTCCGCCTGGACGCGCTGCATCCGCTCGACCGTGTCGAGAACCACGCAGACGATCGGCACGGGCACGTCGTCCACCTCGATCCCCAGTCCACGCAGGCCGTCGCGCACTAGCTTCACGTTGGCGTGCAACCGCGTCAACATCTCCGGATGGTCGCGAACCAACTCCAGCGCCCGGGCACAACCGGCCGCCACGCCCGGCGAAACCGGGTTGGCCGCTCGAAAATAGGGCGAGTCGTCGTGGATATGGGCAATGAAATCGGCCGAACCCGGCACGATGCCGCCGAAGCCGCCGAAGGCCTTGCTCAACGTGCCGGCAAGGAACAAACGCGGTCCGTCCTTGGGCTGCACATTGGTGTTGACCGTCTCCCAAGGCAACCCGGCCTGATCCAAGCTCCCGCGTCCCAACGGACCGACGGCTCCGAGCGCGTGGGCATCGTCGACCGAGAGGGCCGAGCCGGGGTAGGCCTTCAGGATCTCGTAATACTCGCGGACCGGCGCCAACGCGCCGCGGACCGGGAACACGCCGTCGGTAATCACCAGCGGCCGCCGCCCGTCGGTGCACTGTTCCTTGAGCACGGCCGCCAGGCTGTCCGGGTCGCGATTGCCGAAAGTGAACATGGGTTTTTGCGACAAGACGGCCGCGTCGCGAACGCTGTAGTGCGACGACTCGTCGATCAGCACGACGTCGAACGTGCCGCCGATCGCCTGGACCACCACGCTGTTGCCCAGATAACCGGACATGAAGTAAAAGGCATCGTCCATGCCGAAGAATTCGGCCGCGCGGGCTTCGACGTCGACCATCGGCGGCGTGTTGCCGAACGCCCGCCGCGACGTGGCGCTGCCCATCCCGTACTTCATGGTCGCTTCGCACGTCGCGCGAAGGATCTCCGGATGACCATGGAGGCCGAGGTAGCCGGTGCCCACGAAGTAGAGATACTCTCGTCCGCCGATGGTCGTATAGGCACCCGGCGCGCTTTGCATGATTTTTGCAGGGTCGAAAGTCATGATCGAAATCCTCTATGAGACAAATTCACAAAGCTGCGCGGCGAAAAACGCC
>JAFGIR010000043.1 GCA_016929515.1 Pirellulales bacterium
CAATTCACGTGGTCGGCCGACTTGAAACCGACTGACTGCAAGGTGGGCGATCCGGTCACGCTCACGCTCGCGCTTCGCGGGCAAGGCTCGTTGGACGGCGCGGCCGCACCCGACCTGGCCCAAGTGCCCGCCGTGGCCGAGCATTTCAAGACTTATTCAGGCACGCGTGAAACGAAGGGCGACACGTGCCGCTTTACCTACACGCTCCGCCCGCTGTCGGCCGACATCACGGAGTTTCCGTCGATTCCCGGCGCCTACTTCGACGTCGACCAACAACGTTACGTCACGCTCGACACCGCGCCGATTCCGATGCACGTCGAAAAGGCGGCCGCCATGGCCGACCGTCAAATCGTCGGCGCCGGCGGCGCCTCGCGAACGCCCCAGGAACTCGAAGTCCGGCGCGAAGGCATTTTTGCGAACGTCACCGATCCGGGCCAACTGGTCAACGAATCGGTCAACGCCGAAGTTTGGCTGATCGGCCTGGGCGGTCTGGCCGGGCTCTACGCGGCCATCGCGATTGCGACCGGCTTCGTCCGGCGCCGCTCGGCCGATCCGGCGATTGGTCGGCGGCGCTCCGCGGCGGGCCGAGCGCGAGGCCGTCTGCGCCAAGCCACCTCCTTGTTGAAATCGAACGACGCCCGAGGCGGCGCCGAGGGCGTTCGCGGAGCGCTCGTCGGGCTGGTCGCCGATGCGGCCGATCTGGCCGAGGCGGGCATGACCACGGCCGAAGCGTGCCGCAGGCTGCGTCATCTGGGCGCCGAAGCAGCGGTCGTCGATCGGCTCGGAAAGACGCTCGAAGCGTGCGACGCGGCCCGCTATACGCCCGACGTCTCGAACACCAATGGCCTGGCCGACGAGGCAAGCGAAACACTCGATTCGGTCGTTCGCTCACTCAAGAAACAGAAGTGTCTGAGATGAAGAAATATCGATTCCTCATGGTTTTGACGCTGGTCGTGGCGCTGCCCGGGCTGACCTATGTCGGCTGTGGTCATGGTGTCGACGTCCAGACGGCCGACACGCTGCGGAAGGCTCAAGAGGCGTTCGATCGGGCCGCCTCGCCCGAGGAGTTTCTCAAGGTCGCATCGATGTACCAGGCGGCTCGCGACCGCGGGGTCGTCTCGGGCGCGGCGCTCTACAACCAGGGCAACGCCCTGATGAAGGCGAACCAGCGCGGCCGGGCCATCGCCGCCTATCGCGAGGCGCTGCGCTACCGCCCGACCGATCCCTACCTGAACGCCAACCTCGATTACGCGTTGGGCCAAAGCACGTCGGACGCGCGCCGCCCGCTGATCGGCTACATCTTCTTCTGGCAGGATTGGCTCGGTTACCCGGCCAAATTCCAACTGGCCGGCGCGGCCGCTCTGGCGACGTTCCTTCTGGCGCTGGTCGCGTTGTTGTGGCGCAACCGGTTGTTTCGGCATCTGGCCATCGGCGGACTTGTGCTGACGCTGTTGCTGAGTTGCTCGGCGGGCTACGACTGGTATCGATTCGACCACGTCAAGCACGGGGTGGTCGTCGACGCCGAAGTCGTCGCGCGCAAGGGCAACGCCGCAAGCTACCAGCCGGCTTTCACCAACCCCCTGGTCGAAGGCACCGAGTTCACCGTCGTCGAGCGGCGCGGCAACTGGTTGCTGGTCCGCCTGGCGGGCGACGGCAATCGCGAAGGCTGGATCGAAAAGAACACCGCCGTCGTCTATTGACCTTCCCGAATCGAGCGACGCCCCTTCTCACCCGGCCGCGGGCGTCTCGACGTCGTCCAACACCAGCGAGAGCATCGTTCCGGGGCCCAGGTTGCGGTTCTCGTGGCCCAGGTCGCGGCGGACCGTCAAGACAAGTCGCTCGTATGCCCGCATGGCCCGGGCCGGTTCGCCCAACGCCGTCCGAAAGTCGGACCACGCTTCCAGCACCTCGTCCGATCCCCAGACCATGATGCGCTGGGCGAAATTGGTCATGAATTTCACCGCGTCGGCCTCGGGCAGGGGTTCGCCGGAGCGCGTGGCCAGCAGCGTGCGAAACAGAAACTGCATCAACTGTTCGTAAACGGCGATTTTCTTCTCGTGGACGAGCCGGGCGGCGGCCGCTCGGCTTTCGGCGTAGCGCGAGAGGACCACGAGTCCGACCGAGACGATCGTCGTGCCGGCCGCGGCGGCCAGCAACGCGCCAAGCTTCGGATCGACACCGCCCAATCCGAAAATGACGTAGGCAAACAGCGCATAGACCGTCCAGAAAACGGCCAGCAACGTCAGAATGCCGGCTGCCCAAACACAGTAGGGTGAATGACTACTTTTCACGGCGTGTCTCCAAGCAAAAAGTCGTGTCCATCGGGTTCCTGCCCCATACGGGCCTCGCAGCCGGGCAGCGCGCGCAGCATACCACGCGGCTTGGACACGGTAAAGGGCGCCTGATCCGGAACCGATGATTTCCGGGTCGGCCGAAACACGCCAGACGACATTTCAAAACCAAGAAAGGGTGGCTGGGGCATAGCGCAGCGGTGCCCCAGAGCGTCACCACGGGGGCTTCACTTCGTTCCAGCCCCAGCCACTCCCCGACGTTTAACAACTCGCACTGGGAAACAGCCTGTCTTGCAGCACTGGCGAGACGCCAGTGGCACCCAAGTTCTGCGGCATGTTTACGACTCACGATACTAGGCAAGCCAAGCCCGACGACCCTACCAGAGGCGCTTCATCCGCCGGCGGATCGACTCGCTCGTCAGGTCCGTGGCCGGCTGGGAGCCCTCCGACGGGTCGTCGGCCGCGGCCGATTCGGTCGCGACGCACTCGAAGCATTTTGCCACGTCGTCGGCCAGAAATCGACTGCGCAAGGCGTAGCCGTGCGCGTCGCTCGGCCCGCGATGATGGTAGTAGTAGCGCAGCGGGCAACAGACGTAGAGCCAGTTCTTCGCCCGAGTCAACGCCACGTAGAACAGTCGCAGTTCCTCTTCGATTTCCTCCGGCGATCCGGTGGCCATGTCCGACGGGATGTTTCCGTCGGCGGCGTGCATCACGTAGACGCAATCCCATTCGAGCCCCTTGGCCGAGTGGATCGTGCTGAGCACCAGGTAATCGTCGTCCAAATGCGGCGGCCCGGCCAGATCCTGGGTCGAACTGGGCGGGTCGAGCGTCAATTCGGTCAGCATCGTCCGCCGGCTCTTGTAACGCGACGCAAGCTGCTCCAACTGCTCCAGATCGCGCGACCGGGGCACCGGGTTGTCGTAGA
>JAFGIR010000364.1 GCA_016929515.1 Pirellulales bacterium
ACAAGGCCATCTACCGCACGCGCATGGCGATCGCCGACGACGGCGATCTCGTCGTGCTCGGCCCAGCCGTGGCCGCGTTCGGCGAAGACGGGCAAATCGACGCCTTGATCCGCAAATACGGCTATCGCGGCACGCCGGCGACGATGCGCGCCGTCGACGAAAATGAGGATCTGCGCGAGAACCTATCGGCCGCCGCTCATTTGATCCACGGCTCGTCCGAAGGACGTTTTGCGATCACGTATTGTCCCGGGCAACTTACCCGCGATGAAATTGAGTCGGTCGGCTATCGCTGGGGCAACCCGGACGAGATGCTCGCTCGCTACAATCCCGGCGCATTGAGCGACGGCTGGAACACCATGCCCGACGGCGAGCGGATTTTCTACATCAGCAACCCGGCCCTGGGACTCTGGGCCCATCGCGATCGGCTCGGGAAATAGGCAAGCTAGGCGTTCCCCTGGCGTAATGGCGTCGGCCGGACGATTGACCGTCAGCGTAATGGGTTGTCAGAGTATTGCCACAGCGATATGGTTGAAACGTGTGGAATCGTTTGGACGCCGGTCGAATCTCAACGATGATGGCGAGAGATCATGATCGAGAACTTTGAAAAGCTGGGAGCATTCTACCTGGGCAAAAGCTACGATCTTGATCGCGGCACGTTGCGCGACGAGTTGCTCCTGTACGACGCGAAAGACCTGACCACGCATGCCGTCTGTGTCGGCATGACCGGAAGCGGGAAGACCGGCCTCTGCCTGTCCCTGTTGGAGGAGGCAGCCATTGACGGAGTGCCAGCCATTGCCGTCGATCCGAAGGGCGATTTGGGCAACCTGCTTCTGGCGTTTCCCAACTTGGCACCCGACGACTTCCTCCCCTGGATTGATCCAAGCGACGCCGCTCGCGTCGGGCAAACGCCCGAACAGTATGCCTCGCAAACGGCAACAAGTTGGCGCGACGGATTGGCCGATTGGGGCCAGACGCCCGAGCGGATCGCCCGATATTGTGAGTCGGTCGATCGGGCCATCTACACGCCTGGCAGCAATGCCGGCTTGCCACTGACAGTGCTGCGCAGCTTCGCCGCGCCACCACCGGAGGTTCGCAAAGACGACGACGCCATGCGGGACCGGGTCGGCGCCACGGTGTCCGGCTTGCTGGCGCTGCTCGACATTGACGCCGATCCGGTGCGAAGCCGCGAGCACATCCTGATCGCCACGGTTCTCGATCGGACATGGCGCGGCGGCGGTAGTCTCGACATCCCGGGACTGATTCATGCGATACAAAAGCCCCCGTTCGAGACGATTGGGGTTTTCGATCTCGAGACGTTCTATCCGGCCGACGACCGGCTGAAACTCTGCATGCAGTTGAACAACCTGCTCGCGTCGCCGTCGTTTGCCGGCTGGATGGAGGGCGAGCCGCTCGATATCAAACGGCTGCTGCACACGCCCGAGGGCAAGCCAAGGCTGTCGATCATCTCGATTGCCCACCTCTCGGAAGGCGAACGGATGTTCTTCGTAACGATTCTGTTGAACGAAGTGCTGGCGTGGGTTCGCACGCAACCGGGAACATCGAGTCTGCGAGCGATTCTCTACATGGACGAAGTCTTCGGCTACTTTCCGCCCGTCGCGAATCCTCCCTCGAAGAAGCCGATGTTGACGCTGCTGAAGCAAGCCAGGGCGTATGGGCTGGGAGTGGTGCTGGCCACCCAAAACCCCGTCGATCTCGACTACAAGGGCCTCTCCAATGCCGGCACGTGGCTCTTGGGCCGGCTCCAGACCGAACGGGACAAGGCCCGGGTGCTCGAAGGGCTCGAAGGCGCTTCGGCCCAGGCCGGCGCGTCGTTCGATCGGGCAAAAATGGAAGCCACGCTCGCCGGCTTGGGCCGGCGCGTCTTTCTGATGAACAACGTCCACGACAATGAGCCAACCGTGTTTCAGACACGCTGGGCCATGTCCTATCTGCGAGGCCCCCTGACGAACAGCCAAATCGAACGGCTCATGGCGTCTCGCAAGAAGGATGAAACTAGCAAGACGCCGACAGCGTCCGCCGACGCGCCCGTCCTGACGCTCGACGATCCAAGACCAGAGGGCATCGCTCGGCAAGCCGCGCCGCGGCCCGAAGAGCCGGCGGCCGCAGCAGCGCGACCCATGTTGCCCAAAGACGTCGTCGAGCGATTCATGACGCCCCGGCGGCCGCTTCTCCAGGCCGTGCGGCTTGTCTACCGCCCGGCGCTGCTGGCCCGAGCGCGGCTTCATTTTGCCCGGGCAACCTACCAGGTGGACGTCTGGCAAGATCGCGGACTGCTAAGACCGCTTGACGACCGCCTTCCGGCCGATCCATGGAAATCAGCCAGTTTGCTCGATCTGGACGTCGTGGCGTGGACCGCCGAGCCGCTGCCCGGCGCGGCGTTTGCGGCCGCTCCCGCCGAATTGTCTCGCGAAAAGAGCTTCTCGGCGCTGGCGAATAAATTGAAGGCCCATCTCTATCAGAACGAAACGCTCATCGTGTGGAAATGCGAGGAGTTGAAACAGTATTCCGAGGCGGGCGAGTCGGAAGGCGATTTTCGCGCGCGGCTCGCTCACATGGCACGCGAAGCCCGCGACTTGGAGGTTGAAAAGCTGCGCGAGAGCTATACGCCGAAGCTGGCCACGCTCGAGCGCCGCATTCGTTCGGCCGAAGACCGCCTGGCTCGCGAGAAAACACAAGCTCGAAAGGCCTCTTACGAATCGGTCGTGTCCATCGGTTCGTCGCTGTTGGGCGCGCTGCTGGGACGCAAACTGGCAAGCAGAACCAACGTCAGCCGAGCAGCCACGTCCATGCGCAGCCTGGGCCGAGCGGCCGCGCAACGCGGAGACATCGGCCAGGTCGACGAAATGATCGACGATCTGAAAAAGCAACTTGCCGAATTGGAGCAACGGTTCGAACGCGACATGCACGAAATCGAACGTTCTCTTCAGATCGAACAGCTCGCGCTCGACGCGTTGTCGGTCCGTCCTCGCAAGACGGACATCGTCATTAGCGAGCTGTCCGTCGCGTGGTTGCCGTGGCACGTCGACGCCACGGGAACGGCACAGCCGGCGTTTTCGGGATGAGAGAGTCACTTGGTTGGGCCACGACTGCGGTACTAATTCCGGGAGACACAAACCATGGACAGTAACGAACAAACGATAAGAAAACGGTTCAGCGTCAAGGCGTTCACGTCGCTGCTGCTTCTGCTGGTCTTTCTGGCAGCGGTTGTCTCGGGCATCGTGCTCTACATCTCGCCGCGGGGCAGGGTCGCCAATTGGACCGGCTGGAACGTGCTGGGGCTCAGCAAGCACGACTGGGCCGACCTGCATACCAACGTCGCGCTCGTGCTGCTGATCGCGGCCGTGTTCCATCTGGCGTGGAACTGGACCGTGTTCTGGAGCTACCTGAAAAAGCGAGGACAGGCGGCCGTCAATCGAAAGACGGAAATCGTACTGGCCCTACTGGTCGGCGCGGTCGTCGTGGCCGGAACCCTGTATGACGTACCGCCGTTTCGTTACGTGGTCGAGGGCGGTCAGAACATCAAGCGCTATTGGGCCGAACACGAAGCCGCCGCGCCCGCATTCCACGCCGAGGAGCTGACCCTGGCCCAGTTCGCCGCGCAAGTGGACGTTTCGTTGGACGAACTCGTCGAGGTCCTCGAACGGGAAGGATTCGAGACGGCCGATGCCACGGCGACCGTTCGCCACGTTGCCGAACTCAAAGGGGTTGCGCCCAGCGAACTGTTCGACGCCCTGCGCAAACACTTTCCCGGACTGGGCCGGGCCGGGCGGGGGCCGGACCGAGGCGGTCAAGGCCCCGGACAAGGACAAGGACAAGGGCAAGGAAAAGGAATGGGAATGGGAATGGGAATGGGAATGGGACGCGGCGGCGGACAAGGTTTCGGAATGGGCCGCGGGCAGGGAATGGGCCGCGGACAAGGACAGGGCCAAGGACGCAGCCTCGGTGAACCGCAAGACGAGTAGCCACCGCGAACCCAAAACAGACAACGCGACGTCTCACCCCACAAACTGCGGCACTTCGAGTTGCTCGCCGTCGTGCAGGGCCGACTGGTGGGCAACGATTCCCGGCACGGTCATCGCTAGCGCGCGCTCCAGATTGACTTCCGGCTCGCGGCCCTCGACCAACGCGTTGATGAACTCGGCTGCCAGAAACACGTGCGAACCGCCGTGGCCCGAGTTGTGACGCATCGGCTCGGGCAGCATGCCGGCCGTCTTCCAATAGGCGGGAATGGTGAGATTCCGATGGCCCCGGGTCCGAATTGCTTCGACCGCGCCGTGCACTCCGTCCACGGGCATATAGAGCGTCGCCCGATCGCCGAACCACTGGGCCCGTTCGCCCCCGGCCACGCAGCGCCAGAAGACGTTGCACCGGCACATGTGGCCCCGATCGGTCAGCATCATCGACGCGGCCGACCAAAACGGGTTGGCATAGACGTTCTCGGCGACGATCGGATGGTCGCGATACTCGGCCGAATCGCCGCGCCAGCCGAGCCCCGACACCTTGACGATTCGTTCGTCGCTCACGGCCACCAGGCAACCGAGCGAATGGGTCGGATAGTGGAACGGAGCCAGGCCCCAACGCCAGGATCGCGTGCCGTCTGGATTGTAACGGCGCGACTTTTTGTTCTCGACGCATCGCTTCAGATCGCCACAATCGTGGTAGTACTCGACCTCGGAGTAGTACAATTCGCCGAATCCGGCGGCTCTGTGAAGATTCCTCGCGTAGATCACCGGCTGGCGATACCAACTCGTTTCGGCCATCATGTATTGCCTGCCCGACTTCCGCTTCGCCTCGACGAGCATCTCGGCCTCTTCGAGGCTCATGCAGGCAGGCACGGCCGAGATGACGTGCCACCCGCGATCGAAGCACATTCGGGCGTGCCGCGCATGGTCCGGGGCGCCCGAGAAAACGGCCACGGCGTCAATATCGTCGGCCTCCTTGACCATGGTTTCGAGCGAGTCGTAAGCCTTGTCGCAATGATACGTGTCGACCAGCCGCTTGCGCCGGTCGGGCCAAAGATCGGTCACGCCGGTCACCGCGCAGTTTGGGTGTTCGTGCCAGTACCACTCGGTTCCGAAGTTGCCGCCAACCACGCCGATGCGAATCTTCTTGTCACTCTCGGCCGGATAGGCGCGACTAGCGACCATCGTCAAGCCGGTTGCCGCCAACGCCGCCGAACCGGTGAATTCGAGAAACCCGCGCCGCGACATGGGGCTCTCCGAAAGGCTCTCGCGATTGGGCAACATCGTTGGAATCTCCTCGATTCAAAGGGGTCGTACACGCCGCGTTATTGCTTCTTGCCGACTTCCCGCGCCACGACCGGTTCGATCGCCTCGGCCCACGCGCGGTAGCCGTCCAACGTCAGGTGCAAGAGGTCGTTGCCGCGCAGACACTTCGTCGGCGTTCCGTCGGGCTTGACAAACCGATCGCGGAGATCCATGTAGACGACCATCCGGTCGTCGCCAAGCTTCGAGACGAGTTGGTTCGCCTTGGCCGCCACTTGACGCCGTGGGTCGTCGTCGTTTGGCCCGTTCGGAAAGATGGCCAATAGAAGAATCTTCGTCTTGGGTAACTTCTCGCGGAGCCTTTCGACAATCTTCGTCAGGCCCTCGGCGATCTGTTCGCCCGTGTTGTCCCGCGTGTTGTTCGTGCCGATCAGCACAACGGCCAGCTTGGGCGAGATGTTCTCGACGGCCAGGTTGTCGAGTTGCCAGAGGACGTGTTGAGTTCGAAGGCCGCTCAGGGCCACGTTCACGGCGTTGCGCGGGGCGTAATACTCGTCCCAAATGGCTTTCGCCCTTCCCGTCCAACTGTTGGTGATCGAATCGCCGAAGAAGAGCAAATCGACGTTGCCCTGCTTGAGCCGCTCGTTGACCTTTTGATAACGCTTGAAATGCCCGCCGCCACAAGGCTTGGGCCGAACGGCCGAATGGAGCTTGGTTTCCTCGGCGGTTGCCAGAGCGACCGCGACCATAACGATCAAGACGGACAGCGCGGAGGTGAATGCGGGTCTCTTCATCGGGCTTGCCTTGCTTGTTGGGAAGTGAGCGTTTGGAGGGCACCTTACGCGGCACGTCCGATCGGCCCGCGCCCGCCGGCGTTTCGTCTTCGGTGGGATGGAGACCGTTGTGGTACCTGGGCGAGCCGCCTCAGGCAGTCTTGCGGTTTTGAGATTTTGTCGCCACCCCCTCGACTTGGACTAAACTTTGCGTCGATGGGTTCTTCTGTAAGCTGCTGCTTTGTATTGCCTTGCATCATGGCGTGTCGCCGTAAAATCGAGCGGCCCATTTTTTTGCTGGGACGAAAGCCCCCAGGTTGAGG
Organism: Pirellulales bacterium; assembly: GCA_016929515.1. GTDB lineage: Bacteria > Planctomycetota > Planctomycetia > Pirellulales > Thermoguttaceae > UBA11386. The sequence goes on from JAFGIR010000364.1 coordinate 6,343, forward strand.
GAGGCAAGTAGGGTGGGCATTGCCCACCAAAAGCCAATCCGCCGTGAAATCCCGGTGGGCTACGTCGCTACCACTGGGTGCCATATTCACGCTCGTCGTGGACACGCTCGAAACCTCGGCCAACATGCCCACGCCAGCATGGCACCCGAGCGTTTCAACCTGACCAACCATGGGAAATTCCTCGTCGATCCTAACTTCATGCATACCACAGCCCCGTCGGGTTTTCCAGTCGATTTTTTGGCCACCCCCCCTTTCTTGCCACGAAGAACACGAAAAGCACGAAGACGGATGGGAACCACAGATGCACACAGATGAACACAGATAGACACGGATAAATAAGAGGGGAAGATGTGGAGACGACGTAGGCCACGCGGCCGGAGGGGAGGATCGAGAATTCCACGCAAAAAGCTTTACCTTACTCGTCTTGTCATGTAAGATGCATGGGGCCAGTCGAAGCGGGGCGGGGCAGTGTCTTCAAGTCTTCCCGCCCTCCGTGGCGTCAAGGATTTCGCTGACTGGTATCTTGGTCAGGCATATTCCACAACGGCGCGCCGTCGCGCGGAGCTTGTGCCATTGCTTGACCTCGCCGACCGAATCTGGTCTGAGAAATTCGAAACGCTGTGTTCAACGCGAGGGTACAGTCATGAGCAGCGGGCAGCGGCACGCGGTACGGCTGGGAACGGTTCTTGTTGGTCTCTTCACGTTGGTCGTGGTCCTCATGCTACCCAGCGACTCGCGGGCAATCACGTTCGGCCAGTGGGCCACGGCCGAAGGATACGGCCCCGGCGACGCCATGCCCAGTTTGGTACATGCTGACCAAGCTACTATCGACAATCTCACGGGCATCGGTGACTACGACTGGATGACAACGCCAACCTGGTCGCTCTATTTGCACAACAACCAGATCACGAGCATCGAGTCGGGCGACTTCGCCGGGCTGGGCAGTCTGAGGACGCTCACGTTGTACAACAACCAAATCACGAGCATCGAGCCGGGTGACTTCACCGGGCTGGGCAGTCTGACGTGGCTCATGTTGTCCTACAACCAAATCACGAGCATCGAGTCGGGCGACTTCACCGGGCTGGGCAGTCTCACGTGGCTCGACTTGTCCTACAACCAAATCACGAGCATCGAGTCGGGCGACTTCACCGGACTGGACAGCCTGACGAAGCTCGATTTGCACGACAACCAAATCACGAGCATCGAGTCGGGTGACTTCACCGGGCTGGACAACTTGACGGAGCTTAGTTTGTACAACAACCAAATCACAAGCATTGAGTCGGGCGACTTCACCGGACTGGACAGCCTGACGTCGCTCGATTTGCACTATAACCAAATGACGAGCATTGAGTCGGGCGATTTCGCCGGGCTGGACAGCCTCACGTCGCTCAGTTTGTTCTACAACGAAATCACGAGCATCGAGTCGGGCGACTTCGCCGGGCTGGACAGCCTGAGAATCCTTTGGTTAGACGGCAACCAAATCACAAGCATCGAGTCGGGCGACTTCGCCGGGCTGGGTAACCTGATGGAGCTCGGTTTGGCAGACAACCAAATCACGAGCATCGACTTGGCCGACTTCACCGGGCTGGGCAACCTGACGACGCTCTATTTAGACAACAACCAAATCACGAGCATCGAGCCGGGTGCCTTCAGTGGGCTGGGCAATTTGGAGTGGCTAAGGTTGAAAAACAATGTGGCTTTAACGACACTGAATCTCGACGAAGCCGACTTCTCCAGTTTGGCGTACTTTGATGTCAGCTACAATACAGGCATCACCCGTGTCTCGCTCAGAAACAGCACATTGAACCAAACCTCGCTCGAAGCACTGATCGATGGGGGCGTCCCGGTCTACGCCGGCATCGGCGATCTTCCAGCGGTCACCGAACTCGATCTGAGCGGCGTTGACTTTTCGGCAATCACCGATCTCTCGCCGCTTTGGGTTATGGACGATCTGACCGACCTGTGGCTGGTCGACGTGCGGAACCTGGACACCGCCGACTTGGACACGCTGTTGGATAACCTCGCGACGATGGAAGACCCGGCCACCGAAGGCGTCCTCTACATGACCCAGGCCGATTTCGATGCGCTCGACGCGGCCGGTGGTGGGCTGCTGGCCGCGTGGAATGCCGAGCTGGGCCATCACGTCCAGGCCGTATTGCTCGTGCCGGGCGACGCCAACACCGACGGCGTGGTCGACGAGTTGGATGCCCAGACGCTCGCGCGCCACTGGGGCGAGACCGACGCGTCGTGGTTCGACGGCGACCTGGACCACGACGGCGTCGTCGGCCCACGCGACGCCGCGATCCTGGCGGCCAACTGGGGTTACAGTTACAGCACCGAAAGCAAGTCGGCCGCCGTGCCCGAGCCGTCGGCCGTCGCGGGGCTGGTCCTGGGCATGGTCGCGCTTCTGACGCGCGGCAGGCGAAGAAAAAGCCGGGTGTCACGCTCGCGGTTGCCGTGAACATGCTTGATGGGTAGAATTGGACCATGGTACGCTGGGTGCGACCGTGACCGATCGAGAGGATCCCCGTGATGCGTAGATTAACCGCCATCATCGAGCGCGAAGGCGATGGGTATGTCGCGCTCTGTCCCGAGTTGGACATTGCCAGTCAAGGCGGCTCCATCGAGCAGGCTCGCGACAACCTGCGGGAGGCCTTGGAGTTGTTCTTTGAGACCGCCTCGCGAGAGGAAATCGGCCGGCGACTCTCCGGCGAGCTGTTCGTGACCCAACTGGAGGTTGCCGGTGGGTAGGCTCAGGGTAATGTCCGGCTCGGAGGTGTGCGATCTTCTGGGCCGGCATGGCTTCGTCGAGGTCAGACGGCGGGGAAGCCATATCGTCATGCAGCGCCAGGAAGCGGATCGCACCACGACGATTCCCATACCTGACCACAAGGAACTGCGGATCGGCACGCTCCGGTCCATTATCAGACAGTCCGGCATTGCTCGAAGCGAGTTCGAGGCGTAAGTGGCAAGGGTGCTCTGTACGGGAAACCAACACCCTATTTCTTCGGAAACCGGGCCTGGACCGACTGGACCGTGAGTTCTTCCTCGCGCATGGCTTCCATGGCCATGACGGCCGCTTCGGCGGCTTGGATCGTCGTGATGCACGGGATGCCGTGCGAGACGGTCGCCGCGCGGATGCGGCCTTCGTCGGTTCGGGCGCCCTTGCCGATGGGCGTGTTGATGACGAGCGTCAGTTGGCCGTCGGCCATGACGTCCAACAGATTGGGATGGCCCTGCTGGAGCTTTTTGATCGTCTGCACCTCGATGCCCGCCTGACGCAGCAATTCGGCCGTGCCCCGGGTGGCCAGCAACTCGAAGCCCAGATTGCGCAGGCGGCCGGCCAGGCCGACGAT
>JAFGIR010000365.1 GCA_016929515.1 Pirellulales bacterium
ATCGCGCTCATCGTGGCCTCGGTGCCCGAGTTGACCAGGCGGACCTTCTCGATCGAGGGGACCGCGTCGGCAATTTGTTGGGCCAGGTCGGTTTCGGCCTCGGTCGGCGCGCCGAAACTCGTTCCCCGGTCGAGCGCCGACCGCAGGGCCTCGACGACGGCCGGATGGCGGTGGCCGAGAATCATCGGTCCCCACGAGCCGACGTAGTCGACGTACCGGTTGCCATCAATATCGTCGAGATAGACGCCCTCGGCCCGCTCGAAGAAAACCGGACGGCCGCCGACCGCGCCGAACGCCCGCGCCGGGCTGTTCACTCCGCCGGGGATCAAACGTCCGGCTCGTTCGAAGGCGATTTGGCTCTTCCGGTGTTCCATCGCGAGGCCGTTCTTGCTTCTGGTCGGTGGGACGGCGTTGGGACCAATGTGCGGCGCCGAGTCACGCCGCGCGCACAACGATCCACAAGCTTAACACACCGCTGGTGGCAAACCAAGCCCGGGCACTCGGCGCCGTCAGGCAAGACCGCGACCGGCTCTACCTGAAAAGAAGAGAGAAAAGAGACTCTGACGACGGTCTAACGACTTAGACGGGCTTCACGCCAACCGCCCGTGGACCCTTCTTGCCTCGCCGTCCGGACGGGTCTTCGTCGTCGATTGTGTACTCGACCGCCTGACCTTCCTGGAGGTTGTCGAACCCTTCGTCGACCACGGACGTGTGGTGGAAGAAGACGTCGACGCCGTCACTCTGCGAGATGAACCCAAATCCGCGATCCGAAACCAGCTTCTTAATGACACCTTCCGGCATTGCTGCCATCCTCAACTTAAAGGCGGGCCAGTGCCCGCGAAACACAACGCCCGACCAACGAACGGCCGGACCGCCGGGCCAGCCACCTGGCAAACGAACGACTCGCCAAGACGACCGACCCAGACCAACAACCAAGGCGCGCCAACGACACGAATTGCAACGGTGCATTCCGTGGTCTCTTGCCCGCGTGCTTCGACGCAAACCACTTCAGCGCGCACCTTGGACTACTACGCAAGTATATACCAAAATTAAGGGTCTAATTTCAACCCCCCGGTCTAGCGTACTCGCCGTCTCAAGCCCAGGCCGGCAACGCCCATGACCAACAAAACCAGCGTGCTCGGCTCGGGCACCACCAACGCGGTGTCGCCGGAAAACTCATGGCCGGTGATATTGGTGTAGAAACCGGTAAGCGGATCGAATTCGGCCGTATGAAGCACCAACTCAACGCCCACGATGGCGTCGTCCGGAATCACGAGCTGCATCAAATCGACGATGGTCTCCTCTTGCGACGGTTCGCCGAGTGCAAGATAGCCGTCGGCAATATCCCCGAGCGAGCCTCCGGCGTCCGTTGCGCCCGATCCGCCGGCCGAATCGCCCTCGGGCCACAATATACCGTAGTGCCAGTGGGCAGCCAGGATCGAGGCATCGGCCAGGCCGACCATGCCGTCGCCGTCAAAATCACCCGACTCCCAGCTCGCCCCGCCGTACATACCCCAGTTACAGGCCACGATCACGATATCGTTCTCGTCGACCAACCCGTCGCCATTGGCGTCGCCGGGAACCATGGGATAGAGGCCCGGCGACGGATCGCCGTCCGGGGGCGACGCGAAGCCGCCCATGCCGACGTTCTCCAGAATGCCCATCCCCGTTTGAGGAAGTGCGCCGCCCGAGGGGACACCGCTGTTGGTTTCGACCGTGACCGTCGGAGCATAAGGCCCGCCCATCACGTTGGCCAGGTCCCCAAGCCGCTCGTTGCCAAACACGACATGACTGTCCATCGGATCGTCCGGCGTGCGGCCGTTGGAATTATGGAGCCACTCGCTCTGCACGTACATTGCTTCCGCCGCATCCCACAACCACACCTGGTGAACCTGGCCCGTCACCTTGAAGTTGCCCAGCACGTTGATGCCGGTTCCCCTCGCCTGGACGGTGAAGCTCTTGTAACCGGGGCCCGGGACGGCGTTCTCCGTGTAGCCGAGCGTTACGACGCCGTAGGAAACGTTGGTCATGACCAGCACGGCCGCCAGCGTGAATAGAAACCACTTCATCGTTGTGAATCTCCTTCGAAAAGCGAGTATGCGAAAGATGTAACCGCTGACAGAAGAAAACACTCTGTTGCAAAACAAGAGTTTACTGCCGCTAGCGAAAAGCCGCGCGAGACTGCCGCCTTGCCCAGAATCAGATCGCCACCCATAAAGCCCTGGCCGATGGCAGCGCGATCCAATGGCGAGAAATATACCACATGCGGTCATCAACGAAAAGAAACCTGAAAGAGGGGGGCGTGCCAGCGAGAGCGTCACCGCTTGGGCAGCTCGTCCCGTTTCTGCTCGGGCAGGCCTCGACGCTCGTTCTCGCGCATCTGGTCGATCGTGACGCCCGACTCCCGCGAATGTCGCCGCCGCTTGTCGCCCGCGCCGGGCGAGGCGGGCACGATTTGCTTGACCACGACGTCGTCGAACTCAACCGTGCCGGCGCCCAAATAGCCAAAAAGCATGACCCGACCCCAGCGAGGCGTGTATTTCGTATGTTTTGGCGAAAAATCCTCGGTCTGGGTGTTCCAGGCGCCTTTC
>JAFGIR010000366.1 GCA_016929515.1 Pirellulales bacterium
GCGAAGGTGGTGATCAGCGCCTGGCTGATCCCGCCGGCCAGGCTGGAGACGACGCCCACCCCCTGCTCCTGGATGACCTGGAAGGTGATGATCATGCCCCAGACCGTGCCCAACAGGCCCAGAAGCGGCGCGACGCCGGCCGCCAGACTGAGCCATCGAACGTTCGTGTAAAGCCTGCTCGCTTCGCGCTGGTTGGCTTCGGTCACCGCGTTTTCGAGCTCGGCATGGGGGCGGCCGACCTTCAGAAGCATCGTGCGAATGACGTTGGCCGCGGCCGACGGATATTGCCGGCAGAGCTGATAGGCACGACGCGGATCCAATCCGCCCGGCGCGGCCGCCAATTGGCCCAAGCCGGTGACCAGCTCGGGCGGAACGACCTTCTTGCGTCGCAGTCCCAAGAATCGCTCGATGCCGAACGTGACGACCAACAGCGACATGGCCAGGATGGGCAGCATCAGATAGCCGCCCTTGAACAGCAGGACCAGCAGATCGATCGTGGCCTCTTCCTTGGGCGGCGCCGTGGTGTCCTTGTCGTCGGATGCCACCGGTTCGGCAGCCAGGTCTTCGGCGGCTCGCCGGGCCGCTTGCTCCGAACGGCCAAGCGGCTGCGGACCGGCTTGATCTTCCCTAGGCTGTACGATCGGCTGACGGGATAATTCTTGAGCGAACGCAACGGAGCAAATCGGCCCGGCGACGGGCCACAACGTGAAACACAGAAGACCCAGCGCCGCGAGACCCTGTGCGGCGCGACTTACCAGAGTGTGAACATGCATGAGACGTTCTCGCAAGGGCGGTGTCGGAATGAAACGGCCGGGCCGCGACGGGCGGCCTGGTCTGTAGGACCCTGTCGGTGGATAGTGCCCCGCCTATTTTTCGAGCGAATCGAGCCGTGTCTTGGCCGATGGTGCTTTGTCACTCTTGGGGTACTTTTTCAGCAGTTCTCGATAGAGCTTGGCGGCCTGATCCGTCTTCTTGAGCACCTCGAAACAACGGGCCGCTTCATACGTGGCGTCGGCCTGCCATTGAGGAGCGTCGTAGCCGCCATAGATCACTTCGTAGAACGTTCGAATGGCCTCGGCGTACTTCTTCTGCTGAAAGAGGAGTTCGCCGAGCATGAATTGGGCCCGGGCGGCCACTTCACGATTTGTCTTGCCAACGACGGCCGTGTAGAGTCTGGCGGCTTGATTCAGCTTACCGAGATTCTGTTGTGCTCGGCCTTGTTCGAATAGGATTTCCGGTAGATAGTCCGACTGGGGCGCGTTTTGGGCTGCTTCGAGAAGCAACTTGAGACTCTTGTCCCACTGGTTGAGTTGCCCGGCCGCTTGCGCGGCGTGCAAACGCGCGAGCGTTTCGAAATCGTTACCCAACGGTTTCTGTGGCGCGGCCAGCATTCGCTCGTAGGCGGCCAGGGCTTCCCGGTGCTTGCCCGACTTCGTCAGGCATTCGCCTTCCATGAAAGCGGCGTCGGCCACCAGCTTTCCGTCGGGGACAGCCGTTCGTTGGACCGCGAAGGTTGCACGAGCCTTGTCGAACCGGTCCTGGTTGAAGTAGGACCAACCCAGCTTATGAAACGCTTTTTCCTTCAGAAACGGATCGGTTGTCGTGTCTGCCACATCGCGGTAGACGCGGGCCGCATCGTCATACTGTCGCCGAGCGTATAGCACTTCGCCCGCGTGATAGAGGCTCTCGGCCGCCAAGGGGCTGTTGGGGTACTGCTTCGCCAGTTCGACAAACCGGTCAACGGCTTCTTCGTCCTTGCCCGAGGCCTTCAGCACCCACCCCAATTCATAAAACACCTTGTCGGACCCAGTATACTCCGGGTCTTGTTCGAGCAAGGTTTCGAAGGTCGCGGTTGCCTTGTCGTTCTGCTTCAATCCGGCTTGACACAGGCCGAGGACGTACAGGGCGTCCGACTTTTCTTTGCCGGACGGATCGGTCGCCAGCAGGGCCTGGACGTCCTCGATGGCCGGCGCGAATTTGCCTAATTGTTGGCGAGCCGTGCCGCGGGCGAATCGAGCTTGAGCGGCCAGATCGTCCTTCGGGAAGTCGGCCACGAACCGGTCGAAGGTTCTTTCGGCCGCCACGTAATCGTTCTGGCTCAACTGGGCCCACCCCAAACCAAAGAGTGCATGCGGCACGAGGCTGCTTTTGGGCCACGTGGAAATCATATCCTGATACTCATGGATCGCGGTGGGCATGTCGCCGTCGCCGTACGCAATCTCGGCCAGCCAGAAGTGCGCCTGATCGAGCAAGGGACTCTTGGGAAATGTCGTGATGAGGTGCCGAATCGTCTCGATGGCCTGTCGGGAATCGCCCTTCTGTCGGAGCGCGTCGGCCAACACGAGCAACGTGTCGTCGGCCGCTCGCCAATTGGCGTCGGCCAGTACCGACGATCGCAGTGCTTCGATGGCTTGATCATACTGGTGTTGCTGGAGAAGGCTGCTTCCCATCAGATAGTACGCTTCGGCCAGGGCCGTCTTGTCGTGGAGACGATTGATGATCGGCCGGAGGGCGCCGATCGCCTGCGCGTATTCATTCTGCATGTGGAGGATCAACCCTCGGCGCAGACGCCATGAAGGCACCTCGGGGTGATTCGGGTACCGATCAACCAGGTCTTGGTACCGACGCTGGGCCTCATCGAGCCGATTCAACTGAAGGTCGCTCTCGGCGGCGATGGCCACGACGTCGGGCAGCAGCTCACTTGCGGAATAGGTCTCGAAGAACTGCTCGGCATGGGCAACCGCCGTCTTGAAATCGTTTTGTTGCAGGGCGGCGAAAGCGGCCATGTAGAGGGCCGAATCGGCCACCGGATCCTCCGGGAACTTCTTGACCACGTCGGCGTACAGCGAGACGGAGATCGGGCGCAGCTTCGGTATCTCGTAGGTGGCGTCCGCCAAATCCAATCGCAGTTGGGCCTCCCAGGGACTACCGCCGGCCTCGGACAACGTTTGTTCCAACAGCGACACGGCCTCGGTTGGTTTGTTGTGTTTGAGAAGACTCCTCGCGCACCAATGGGTTGCCTCGGGGAGCGACGGTCCCCGGGCCGAAATCACCTTCGTCAGCACGTCCAGCGACTTGTCCCAAAGGTCGGCCAGATAGTAGCACTTTCCGGCAGCCAGATTGGCCGCTTCGATATGTGTCGATTTGGGAAACTTCTCCACGACCGAGGCATACAACTCGGCCGCGTTGGCATAGTCTTTGAGTTGGGCCAGGCAGGCCGCCTCGCGAACCGTGGCATGGTCAGCCAGCGTAAAGCCCTTGCTATTGGCCGCACGTGCAAACCAACCGATGGCTGCCCGATATTGCCCGGTCCCAAAGAGTGTTTCGCCGCGGCGCATGGCGACTTCGGTGGCCAAGGAATGGTTGGGTGAAGTTGCGAGGAATTGGTCGTATGTTGCGCCGGCCGCGCGGAACTGGCCCAACTCTTCCTGGGTGACGCCCAGGGCATAGAGCGCGACCGGCAACAGGCTGCCGTCGGGGAACTCGCGGATGAGCCGATCGTACATCTTGGCGGCCGTTTCCTTCTTGCCGAGCGCATAGTCGCATTCGGCCCGGTAGTAAAGCGCTTGGGCAAGATACTTGCCTTTGGGATACCGGCGAAGCAACGTATCCAAAGTCCTTGTCGCCTCGATGTACTGCTGTCGTTGCCCGGCCCGACCGAGACTGAATTGGGTTACCCCCAAATGGAGATAAGCCGCCTCGCGGAACGAGGAGTCCGGGTACTTCTGAAGGAATTGCTGCAACGTGGCCAGCGCCTTGTCGTACTGCTTGGACTTGAGGTAGCAGACACCCAAGTTGAGCGTTGCCTGAGGGACGAAGGCGTGGTCCTTGTTGTTGGCCAAGAAGTTGTTCCAGGCCGCCACGGCCAACTCGAATTGGTCACCTCGCTGGAGCGCGGCCGCCGCCAGATACTGTCGGTTGCCTGCTTCGGTTGACTCATCTTGGGCCAGAACCGGTCGCCAGGCAACCAGCAGGAACACGACGAGCGCAAACAGCACACGGCCCAATCGGGCTTGGCGAAGAAAACTCATTGCAGTACCTCAACCTCTTCTGTTCCGTCCGCGCCGTGCGGCAGAAGACGGCCAGAAGTCCTAAACTAGCGAATCCATCGTACCAGATGCCACGCTTCGTGACTAGCATTACGACCGTGCGGGTCGTCGATGCGAACCGCTTGCCAGAACACGAGTTGCCTGCTTGACGTTCATGGTTATCTAACCCGTAAAGTCCACCGTATTTTGCTTATGCGAACGTCGATTCGCGCAAGCGTCCGCCCGACGAATGAACTGTCCACGTCCGATTTGCCAAGAACGAACAATCAATCCGACTGGCTCCGTGGCGAACAACGGGGTAGGATAGTGCGCTGACCCGTGAGCCCCACCACAGGCGGGGCCATCGTCGTGCGGCGACGTCCACGACCCCCTACACGAAGCGGAGACAAGATCTTGTCTGTTGAACTCCATTTTTGGCACTGGATCGAATTTGGCGCCCTGGTGGTGTTTTTGCTGACGTTGGATTTGTTCGTGTTCCACAAGCACGATCATACCCCCTCCCTCAAGGAGTCGGCCTGGTGGACCGTCTTCTGGATCTCACTGGCTTTCGTCTTCAACGGTGCCCTCTGGTACTGGGCGGGGCACGAAGTTGGAAGCGTTTGGCTGACGGGCTATCTCATCGAAAAAGCCTTGTCGATGGACAACATCTTTGTGTTCGTCGTCATCTTCCGTTTCTTTGCCATTCCGTTGATGTACCAATATCGCGTCCTCTTCTGGGGTATCCTCGGCGCGGTCTTCATGCGACTGTTGTTTATCGTGGCGGGCGTCGAGTTGATCGATCGTTTCGATTGGGTTATTCCCGTGTTCGGTGCCTTTCTGATCTACACGGCTTTCAAGCTGGTTCGGCACAGCGGCACCGAGGTCCACCCGGAGAACAACGTCGTGCTTCGCACGGCGCGGCGAGTGTTCCGCATCACGAAGCACGATCATCGCGAGCACGGCCACGCCTTCTTCATTCGCGAGAACGACCTCTTGTGCATTACCCCCATGTTTCTTGTGCTGCTGGTCATCGAGAGCACCGACGTGGTATTCGCCGTCGACAGCGTGCCGGCCGTGTTGGGTGTGATACCTTCGAGTTATCCGGTGGCGTGGCGCGCGTTCATCGCGTTTACCTCCAACGTGTTTGCCATACTGGGGTTGCGCGCGCTCTATTTCCTGCTGGCCGGCGTGGTCGACCTGTTTCGTTATCTTCACTACGGACTGGCCGGCGTCTTGGGTTTCGTTGGGCTGAAAATGATGGCCGAATACACCGTGAAGCTGGCAATCCACGAGGCGTGGATCTCGCAAGCGTGGTTTCCCTGGGTCGACCCGGAGCGGGGAGGGCATCTCGTGCCCACCTGGGTGTCGCTGCTGACGATCGCTCTGCTGCTGATCGTCTCGATGGTCGCCTCGGTGTTGGTTGTCCGGCACGAACAACACGACCCGGCCGGTCCGCCGAGCGAACCAGTGGAAAAGTAGGTCGTTCCGTCGCACCCCCGTGAATTAGCGAAAACGGCACGCGCCGCGATCTTGCCGTTGTGCGGCTGGATTTCGACAGTTCGTCGCGGTCCGCGCTGTTTGCGCGGTCAATGTCACTCGGGCGGGGCCGCTTTCGCGCGGCCCATCCAGAGCGGCGCGGCCGTGAACCAGACGGCCGTGGCCGCCAGCATGGCCCATTTCATCGACACCATCGTCATCAACCCGGCCAGGTAGGCGACCGACGGGGCAATCGTGGCGGCCAGGGCCAGCCACGAGATGACTTGGACGGTGCGTCGCAATCGCATCGCGGATTCTCCCTTACTTGGTTCCCGCGGTGGGCGTGATCGCGGTCGGTGAACGACGCTGGTAAAGCTTGCTCAGCACGATGTAAATCGCGGCCGCCACGAACCAGCCGGGCAGCGAGACGAAGTAGATCTGAACCTGGAACGACTCCAGAAACTGTTTGGTCGACTCGCCGAGCACGAGGACGTTGTGCGCTTCGAGCCAGGCGATGGCCGGCCCCAGCAACACCATCGTCAGGCAAACGGCCAGCGTGACCAACCAGGCCCCGGCGGCCGCCCAGTTGAACGAAATGCCTGCCTGCTCGGCGTAGTCTCGCCGCAAACCGAACCGCCTAAGCAGCCAGAAATCAACGAAGACCACCGCGCCCATCGGCATGAGCACCAAGCCGTAGAGCGCGACGAAGCCAAGCAATTTCATGGCCAACGCCGGGAACAGGGCGGCCACGGTGGCGATCGCGCCGGTCACCAGGGTGACGGCGAAACGCGACCGCTGCGGCACGATTGCCTGGAACGCGAGGCCCGCCCTATAAATCGTCGGGTTGGCCGTGGTCCAGCC
>JAFGIR010000367.1 GCA_016929515.1 Pirellulales bacterium
AGTGCCGAAGACAGGACTTGAACCTGCACGGGATTAACTCCCACTAGGTCCTGAACCTAGCGCGTCTGCCAATTCCGCCACTTCGGCTTTCAGACATCCAATCGCTCTGTTGTACGCGACTTTGGCCCGAACCTCAAGCCCCTTGGCGGCCGAAACGGGCACAAATAGCCTCTCGGCCGCCCCGAGCCTCCAATCGGCCCAAAACGAAAGCTGCCGCGGCACCAGCGGCGCCGCGGCAGCTCGATTCATGTCGATTCCTCGCCGGCCGACCGATTGCCTAAGCGTTGGGCACGGCCAGCCGGGCAACCGAAATTACTGCTTATGGAACTCGTTGACCGGTTCGCCGCCGGCACGAGTAATCAAGTGCATGTACAGCTTGGCCGACAATCCGTCGTCGACGCTCCGCACGCTGCCGTCGCCCAACAAGTGGTTGACCGTGCTCGCATGGGCGCTGCTCGGGCCGTGGACCCACGTGATGCCGCCCGAACTCGAACCCGCGGGCAGGTAATAGGGGATCGGACTCGCCGAGGACGTCTCGTCGCCATAGTTGAGCGTGGTCTTCACGTTGGTGTTGGGCTTGCCGAACGACGCGCCCGGAATGCCGCTGTTCGCGGGATTCGTGTTTTGGTGCACAAACGTGGGCGTCGTCGGGTATTGAACCAGTCCGACGACCGCCGCCGTCGCACCGTCGTACCAGGCAGCCAAGGTGACCTCTCGGGTTTCGCACGCGAGGAACGTGTTCGTCGTTCCATCGGCGATGTCGCGAATGGCCGTCTTTCCGCCCGGATAAATCACGCCGTTCGGATGGTTTCTTCCACCTTGGTACTTCGCGGTGGCGTCAGTCGGCCTGACATTATCGAGAAGGCTCGCAAGGTGTGAAGCCCCCAAAGCCACGTAGTTCGTGAGCCCGCACGGCCCGATGTCGGGGTTTGTGTCCTTGTCGTACGGTGACATGATGACCGGGTTTGCCAGCATGTTGTTCTCGGAGATATTCTTGCCCTGAAAACTGGGGCACATGAACGTCGAGACGGGCGACCGCCACACCAATTGGTGATCGGCCAGCAGCTTGCCGGCCGAGGTTGTCGCTCGATAAGGATACCACGCCGCGTGGTTCACCGTGTCGAGCAGGGCGTGCAGGTTGTTCTCTTCGATGTAGGGCGAGACCTTGGCCAGCCACGACCAGTTCGATCCCCAGATAGGACGCACGGGCGTGGTAGTGGTCATGACGCACTGGACATGCGGCTGCGGAAAAACGTTGCTGTACGTGTTGGCGATCCTCGGATCTCTGAACGGCAGGCTATTCGACCCAGGGAACTTCTTATGCGCGTCGTGGTGGTTGTGAAGGGCGAGGCCGATTTGCTTCAAGTTGTTGATGCAGGAAGCACGGCGCGCCGCTTCGCGCACTGCTTGGACCGCCGGCAAAAGCAGGGCGATCAAGATGCCGATGATGGCAATCACCACCAGCAATTCGACGAGGGTAAACCCTCGTTTGCGAGAACGAACAGTCATGACACACCTCCAATGAAGGAAGAAAAAGAAAAAATGAGACCAGCGCGGCGACCGCCGCCACACAGATCGGATACGCTCAGGTTGATGAACTCCCAAGGGCGCAAGAAGGCTTTCGCCGAAGAAGAGGCCTCTTCGATCGTCCCTCAAACCATCGGCGTCGACCCCAATGTCTAACGCCACCTCAGGTTTATTGTAAGGGTTCGTTGCCTTTCTTGTCAAATTATTGTCAGGCAATCCCCTACAAAGGGGGGCACGGTCCTGTCTAGCGTGACCAGCCTCATTGCCAGGCCCAACGATCTGGGCTACTTTGCTTTTATCGGCCTTCGAGCTTGTCCGAGTCCGTGTCTATCCGTTTTCTATTCGTTTCATCAGCCAAACAAGCGCCGATGCCCGAGCTGGTCCCCGAAGTGCAACGCCGTTTTGCCCGACAAATCGTCGAACGGCTCCGCGCGGCCGGATTCGAAGCCTATTGGGCCGGGGGATGCGTTCGTGACCAGCTTTTGGACCGCCCCCCCCATGACTACGACGTTGCCACGAGTGCCAAGCCCGACGAGGTGCGCCGGCTTTTCGGGCTTCGGCGGACGTTGGTCGTTGGGGCGGCCTTTGGCGTGGTGGTTGTTTTGGGTCCGTCCGGCGCGGGGCAAATCGAAGTGGCCACGTTCCGAAGCGAGTCCGGGTATCACGACGGGCGCCATCCGGAGCGCGTTGCCTTCAGCTCGGCCCGCGAAGACGCGCTGCGACGCGATTTCACCATCAACGGTCTGTTCTACGATCCTATCGAGGAGCGAGTGATTGATTTCGTCGACGGCCAGGCCGATCTTCGGGCAGGCATTGTGCGGGCCATAGGCAACCCGGTCGATCGTTTCACGGAGGATAAGCTGCGATTGCTTCGGGCCGTGCGGTTCGCGGCCACCTTGGGTTTCACCTTGGAAACGGCCACGCGGCAGGCAGTCGAGCAAATGGCCTCGCAGGTGACGGTTGTGAGCGCCGAACGCATCGCCGACGAAATGGAGCGGATGCTGGTGTCGAAGAACCGAACGGTCGGGCTTCGGCTTCTTCTGGAAACGGGACTGGCCGCCGAGGTGTTGCCCGAAATCGTGCCCGTCGACGCGCGGCAACGGACTCAATTGGAGAACGCGCTCGGCGTGGTCGACCGTTTGGAACGGCCCACGTTTTCACTTGCATTGGCGGTGGTGCTTTTCGGCCGGGTAAGCCCAGCCGGCGTTGAGCGCGTCTGCCGGCGATGGCGACTTTCCAATCAGGCGAGCGACCGGGCCGAGTGGCTCGTCGCGCACCACGGATGCCTGAAAAACGCTCCGACAGGGCGATGGTCGGTGCTGCAGAAGATCCTGGTTTCGCCGGGTATTGAAGAACTGCTGCAATGGACCGCGGCGGAGGCGGCGGCCAAGGGCCGCGAAGCAACGGACGTCGCCTACTGCCGCGAATGCCTGGCCTGGCCGCCGGAGAAACTCGACCCGCCGCCGCTGGCGACGGGCGACGATTTGGTGCGCCACGGGCTCGTGCCCGGCCCGATTTTCAGCGAGTTGCTCGCGCGGTTGCGCGACGCGCAGCTCGACGGCCTGATCGAAACGAAGGCGCAGGCCATGGCCATGGTGGACCGGCTCGTGGCGGACGGCAACGTGTTGGGGAGCGATCGAGCATGATTGTCCCGGGGTGGGCGCCCCGGGCGTTGGGGTGTCTTGAGGCAGAGACCCAGAAGACGTGGGAGGAGATCGTGATGGACAAGAAAGCGAAGAAAAAAATCCAGACGCTCCATGAGCGGCTGCAGAAGTTGCGTCAGCAGTTGGCCGGCGCGAAACAACAGATGGACGATCCGTCGGAGGTGACCACGCTCGAATCGCAAATCGCGGCCGCCGAGGCCGAACTGGCCAAGCTCAAGAATCCGTAGTCGGTGATTCCGGGGCTGACTCGTCCAACTTCAGACAGACCGAGTTGATGCAGTATCGTAAACCGGTCGGCGGCGGACCGTCTTCGAAAACGTGTCCCAGATGGGCTCCGCACCGGCGGCACAGCACCTCGACGCGTTGCCGGCCGTCGCGATCATCGTCGGCCATGCCGACGCTCTGCGGAGCAAACGGCCGATAAAAGCTAGGCCAGCCCGAGCCCGAGTTATACTTCGTCTCGGACGAAAACAACGCCTCGCCGCAACAGACGCATCGGTACGTGCCTGGCCGATAGCAACCGTCGTACTCGCCCGAGAAAGCCGGTTCGGTCCCTCCGCGCCGGGCGACCTCGAATTGGGTGGGCGTAAGGTTCGCCTTCCACTGTTCTTCCGTCCACGACAATCGCTCGTTCCGTTTGGCCATGGCTGGTGCCTTTCCGCATGGTCCGTTTTGGGCATTTAGTTTCTGGACACGCCGGGCCCCTTCCATTTCACACTGAGCATACGCTTCGGTCGTTGAGAATCAATCCCACGTGCGTGGCGCGGCTTGCGACTAAGAGCCTATCCGAGAACCTGGCAGAACATGTCATCCTGAGCGCAGCGAAGGATCTCAAGTCGTTCTGTGCAAACGAGATCCTTCG
>JAFGIR010000044.1 GCA_016929515.1 Pirellulales bacterium
AGACCTGTTCCAAAAGGGGCGCGTAGAACGTCCGTACCCGATGAACTTGCTCCGGCAGGCCGCCGCGCCGCGGACCGGTCAACCGGCCCATCAACTCGACCAGCCCGGGCCAGACGCCGCGAGCCGCCTCGGGCGGTTTGAACGCCGCCCACGCCGCGAACGGCTCGCGCGCTACCCCGGCGACCTGGTCCATGAGCGTCCGGGCACGGCCGGGCCCGATGCCGGGCAACAACGGCAGAACGCGCAGCCCGGCCACGACGTCGCGCGGGTTCTCGGCCAGCCGCAGGAACGCCAGCAGGTCCTTGATGTGGGCCGTTTCGACGAATTTCAGCCCGCCGTATTTGTGAAACGGAATGTCGCGGCGTGCCAACTCGGCTTCGAGCGTGATGCTGTGGTGCGACGCGCGAAACAACACGGCCTGGCGGCGCAGGTCGATGCCCTCCTCGCGATGTTCGAGAATATGCTCGATCAGATACTCGGTCTGGTCTTCCTCGTCCTCGCAGGTGACCAGCCGGGGTCGCTGGCCGCCGCTCCGCTCCGACCAGAGATTCTTGGTGAATCGCTCCTTGGCCTGGCCGATGACCCGGTTGGTCGCTTCGAGAATCGGCGTCGAGCTTCGGTAGTTCTGTTCGAGCGTCAAGAGCGTCGCGTCCGCGTAGCGCTTCGGCAAATCGAGGATGTTGCGCACCGTGGCCGCGCGAAATGAGTAAATCGACTGGGCGTCGTCGCCGACCACCGTCAGCCCTTGGCCGTCGGGGCGAAGTTGATAGACAATCTCGGCCTGAAGACGGTTCGTGTCTTGATACTCGTCGACCAGCACGCAGTCGAACTGCCCGCGGATCGACGGTCCGACCGCGTCGTCGGCCAGCAGGGCGTGCCAGTAGAGCAACAGGTCGTCGTAGTCCAACACGCCGAGCGATTCCTTTCGGTCGACGTAGGCGTCGAAGAGTTGCTTGAGTTCTTCTTCCCATTGGCCGCACCAGGGAAACGCCTTTTTGAGCACGCCGCCGAGTTTGGCCCGGCTGTTCACGCACCGGCTGTAGATGGCCATGCAGGTTCCCTTTTTGGGAAACCGGCGGTCGGTTTTGGCCATGCCCAGCGTGGTGCGGACCACGTTCATCAGGTCCTCGGAATCACCCCGGTCGTGGATCGAAAACCCCTCGACCAGGCCGATTGCCTTGCCGTGGCGCCGCAGCAGCCGCGTGGCGATGGCGTGAAACGTGCCCCCCCAGACCCGCGACGAGGGAGAGCGACCCGAGTCGGTGGACAACTGTCGAAGCGCGCCGTCGGTCCGGCGGAGCATTTCGGCGGCCGCGCGTCGGGTAAACGTGAGCAGGAGAATTCGCCCCGGATCGACGCCCTGGGTGATGAGCCAAGCCACCCGATGGACCAGCGTTGCCGTCTTGCCGGTGCCGGCGCCGGCCACGATCAGCAGCGGCCCCCGCCCGTGCGTAACGGCCGCTTGCTGCTGCGGATTGAGAGCGGACAGGAGGCGTTTGACGGGAGAAGTTTCGGCCATGGTTTGGGCATTGTACCACCGAGGCGATGGCGAGAACAGCACGGCCGGCTAAGGTTGTGTCGACGGGTCGAGTTGGGCCAGCGCATGCTTTGCCACCCGCTGGACGTATTTATCCTTGGCATCGAGACTCGCCTTGCGAATCGCCGCGATGGCCGGCCGTGCCTGCGGGCCCATCTCGTCGAGCGCCAGAATGGCATGCAGACGGACGGGCAACGCCTTGGCCTTCATTGCATCGATCAACACCGGAAGGCCCGCGTTGACTTGACCTTGGCGACAAAGCGACTTCGCGGCGGCCACCCGAACCGCGGGCGAATCGTCGCCGAGCGATTTGTCGAGCGATTCGAGTGTTCTGCCGGTGCTCGCGTCCAGATAACCCAGCCCCGTGGCCGCCCACCAGCGGACCGCTGGATCGGAATCGTCGAGCGCGTCGAGCAGCATCGCCCGGGCCGACTCGCCCTGGGCGCACGCCTCGACCACGCGACGCACGCGCGCCATTGTCGCCTTGGCGCCCGGCTGACGAAGAATCGCCCTCTCGCTTCCCAGCAACTTGGCGCGGCGGTTGAGTTCGGCCTCGGGCAGGAGCCCCAGGTCGTCGGTCTCAATCATCCACTTTTCATGTGCCTCGCGCATCCGCCGCAACACGTCCGCATAGCGCGGGTCGCCGGCCACGTCGTGGACCTCGTGGGGGTCGCGGGCCAGGTCGAAGAGTTCCTCGACCGGTTTCCTCGGCCGAAAGAACAACTCGGCCTCGGGCCCGAGCTTGCCCTCGTTGTGAAGACGCCGCAACTCGCGGGCGGTGGGCATCTGCTCGGAATAGAAGATGTACTGCGAATAGCCCAATTGCGGCATGTAGTTGCGGATATAGCGATATCGCTTGTCGCGGACCGTGCGGATGATGTCGTATCGCTCGTCCATTCGGTCGCGCGCGGCAAAGGCATAGTCGCGCGGCTTGCCGAGATTCTCACCCAAAAACGCGCGGCCTTGCATGGAGGACGGAATGGGCAACCCGGCCAGATTCAGCACGGTCGGCGCGAGGTCGACGAAGCTGATGATCTGGTCGTCGACCGTGCCCGGCTTGCCCTGACCGTCGACGCGCAGTTTCTTGGGAATCCGGACGATCAGCGGCACGTGCGTGCCGGAGTCGTAGATCCATTGTTTCATCCGCGGCAGGCCGCACCCCTGGTCCGACCAGAAAAAAACGATCGTCTCTTCTTCGAGACCGGCGGCTTGCAGTTCGTCGAGCAACTCGCCCACCCGGTAGTCGAGCGCCGTGATCAGTTCGTAGTACCGTGCCCAATCGTGCCGAGCCGTGGGCGTGTCGGGATGGTAGGGCGGCGGCCCGATGTCGCCGGGCTTCTGGCGATCCGACGGTTTC
>JAFGIR010000368.1 GCA_016929515.1 Pirellulales bacterium
CCGTAGACGCCTAGCGCGGCGACGCACACGTCTGCGGCCGAGCGTTGCGTCTTCCACCGGGCTTGCTCGTCGGTCAGCTCGTCGGACAAGGCATCGCGGCGTCGCCGACGGTTCCTCAGAAAGCGGTGCGTATTGCTCAAAACAACGCCAAGCCCGACGCCGCCCATCGCCGACGCAAATATCAAAGTGGGGATCAGGACCATGAAACACACGTCGCGATCCAAAACAGCCTTCGCCGGGTTATCAGGGTTGACGAAACAAGGAACCGTCTGATTCTGCAACTGGGCCAATTTGAGCCGACGGTACATGGCCTCGTACCAGGGGTTTACCGAGGTGGTATCACTGAACGGACTGCACTCGTTCGCGACGAGGCCAGCGCGATTGCCCTCGTAGCCACGGCCGGCAAATGTGTACGTATAGGTGCAGGCGACCCGGGAAAGAATGGAATGCTGAGGGCCTGGTATGTGAAGAAGCTCGACCTGTCGGACGGTGGCCGGGACCTCGACCCAATCGCGCGTCCTCAACTGGTGGACCATCATGCCGATGGCGACAAAAAGAAGAAAGCAACCGATAATCGTGAATGGGATGCCCACCAGCAACGCGGGCCCCAAGCTGAAATCGGATTCGGTGCGAACGACCACGGTCTGCTCCCTTGCCCAGAAAGAAGAAGATATCAGAGGTGTGAATCACCTTAACAAGCTTAGCTCAAGACAAATAACACGACGCTACCTTGGCCCCGACACCCCAAAGGCGACAATCCGACAATCTGGGGCAATCTGGGAACAGGCAATCTGAGGTCACCCACGAGCGTGTTCGACTTCACAGCCAGCAGGAAACGCTGTCCGGTTTCTTCCAAGGCGTTGAGCGACTTTCCGCTGTCGCCGTACAAGACGTCGCCGACGATCCGGTCCCGTCAAGACGAACGATCCCGAAATCCGTCCCTACCGCTCGTTCGGAGATCTGCCCGTCCCGGCCCTCGTCGCACCAGCAGCATCGACATACCGAGAAGCAACAAAACGAGCGTGCTCGGCTCGGGCACGGCATTGGCCGGGCCGGCCCCGTAACCCCAATGGGCCGCCATGATCGAAGCGTCCCTCGGCCCGACGAGCCCGTCGCCGTCGAAATCGCCCTCGGTCCACGTCATGCCGGCGTTGCCCCAGTGGCCGGCCAGCGTCTGAGAGTCCGTCTCGTTCACGTAGCCGTCGAGATTGGCATCGCCCGG
The DNA here is from genome assembly GCA_016929515.1 of Pirellulales bacterium. Taxonomy (GTDB): domain Bacteria; phylum Planctomycetota; class Planctomycetia; order Pirellulales; family Thermoguttaceae; genus UBA11386. The sequence goes on from JAFGIR010000368.1 coordinate 1,223, forward strand.
ACATGTGAAGTAGTCCACCACCAACTCGCCCGACGTGTAGAGATCATCGACGACCCATCGCAGATAGGCAGGCAGCCCGGGCAGCGTTACCGTGCTGAACGAGCCGGTGACACCGCCGTTCCAATCGAACAGGTCGAACGTGTCGCCGGCGTCCGGTTCGAAGACCGGTCCGCTGAGACCGACCAGCGAGACCTCAAGCACACTGGCGAGCGCCGCCGTGCCGTCCACGATCAGTCGGTCGTAGTCGCCCAGAAATGCGCCACCCAGGTCGATTTCGAGCAGGCCGGAAATTTGGGTATAGTTGCCCGTGACCTCCAACTGGCCGACGGGCGACGTCGATCCGCTCGGCGCGACACGGCCGTTGTTGACGAGATTGCCGTCGACCGCGCCGATTCCGGTCAGCGAGCCGGTGGCCAAGTTGACATAGTAGGCGGCCGACGCGCCCGGCGCGATGGTGCCGCCGGCCAGATGCACCTCGCCGGGCCCCCAAACCTTGAAGTGACCGGTGGTGGCAACGGCGCCGCCGGCCTCGACCGTCAGCAGGGCGTCGTCGCCCACGCCCTCGGCGTTGGTGCCACCGCCGACCCAAAGCGCCCCGGTGATGTTCCACGAGCTGCCGTTGCCGACGGTCACGCTGCTGCCGGTCGAGCCGCCGTAGCGGCCGATAAACGCGTCGCCGCCGGTGTTCGAGACGTTTCCGCCCGTGCGGACGATCATGGTGCCCAAGCCATACGCGCCGACGGTGAATGTACCGCCGCAGGACAGGCTTCCATGGTCTTCGACGACGGCCATGCCGAAGCCATAGGCGCCGACACAGCAGTCGCCACCGCAGGATACGCTTCCATGGTTCTCGACGGCCAACGTCCCGGAGCCCTTGTAGCCGACATAGAGCGATGTGCCGCTGGACCAGGTCGAGCCGGCCCCGTCGACCACGGCCGTGCCCACGCTATCGACCTCGTTGCCGAGCCAGGCGTTCGTATCAGAGACATCCGCCCCGTTTTGGATCGCCAAGGCACCGGAGCCGAAGTTGCCCACGACGAGCGAAATGTCGTTCGACCAGGACGAATCGGTCCCGTCGATGGTCGCCCAGCCGAACTCGCCGGCGCCGTCGCCCACGGTGGAACTGTAAGCGTTGACCGTACTGCCGTTGTAGATAGCCAGGTTGCCGCCGTCGACGCCGGCGTCGACGACATCGCTGACGGTGAGCCAGCCGGCCGTGCCGCCGAGGCGCGCGGCATCGCCGACGTAGACCGTGCCGCCGGCCGAGATGGTCAACGACCCGACGCCGCTATCGGAGGAATTTCCAAGCAGGAGATCGCCGGTGTTCTCCCAGGTCGATCCGGCGCCGTCGACCGTGACCGTTCCGGTGGCGCCGGTGGCATAGCCGATCACGCCGTCGTCATTCGAGACGCCGGCGCCGTTCTGGATGGTCAACGTACCGGAACCCAACAAGCCGACAATGAGCGACTCGTCGTTGGTCCAGGAAGAGGAAGCTCCATCGACGATCGCCCAACCGTATTCGTTTGCATCGTCGCCGATGGTGGCGCCGCCGCCGTTGGTCAACGTGCTTCCGTTGTAGACCCAGAGGCAGCCGCCGTCGATGCTGCTGTTGTTGGCATCGCTAACGGTCAGCCAGTTAGATAAACCGCCACTGCTTGCCGCGTCGCCGACAAAGACCGTGCCACCGTCGGAGATAGTCACGTGTCCGACGCTGTCGGCGACCGGATTACTCAACAATAGGTCGCCCGTGCAATCCCAAGTGGCCCCGGCAACCGTGACCGTTCCGGCACCGCCGGTGCTGTACCCGAGCCAGGCGTCGGTGTTGGAGACGGTTGCGTCATTCTCGATGATCAATTCTCCGATGCCCTGGTAGCCGATGCAGAGCCACTCGTCGTTCGTCCACGAGGAACCAACCCCGTCGACCGTGGCCCAGCCGTATTCCCCGACGCCGTCGCCGACCACGGCGACGTCGCCGTGGACCAGCGTGCTGCCGTTGTAGATGTACAGACCGCCGCCGTCGGTGCTCGTGTTATCGCCATCACTGACAATGAGCCAACCGAACACGCCGCCGGCGACGGCTGCGTCGCCAACGCTGACGGTGGCGCCGTTGGAGATGGTCAACGACCCGGTGCCGCCGCCTGACGAATCGCCCAGCGACAGATTGCCCGTCGACGTCCAGGTCGAGTCGGCGCCGTCGACGGTGGCCGTGCCGGTGCTGCCGGAATAGCGTCCCAACCAAGCGTCGGTGTTGGAGACATACCCGCCGTCTCGCACGTTGAGTGTCCCGGTGCCATAGTAGCCGACGGCGAGCCAGCCGCTGTTAAGCCACGCGGAATCGGTCCCGTCGACGGTGGCCCAACCGTATTCGTCCACCAGATCGCCCACGATGGCGTGGCCGCCATGGATTAGCTCGCTACCGTAGTAGAGCGAAAGCCGGCCGCCGGCCGTGCCGCTGCTGTCGGCGTCGCTGACGGTCAGTCCCTCGCTCAGCCCGCCGCTTCGCGCGGCGTCGCCGACGTAGACCGTGCCGCCCGAGCCGATCAAAAGATCGCCCGTGCCACCGCCGCTGCTTGGGAACTCAACGCCCAGCAACAGATCTTCGGTGTTCTCCCAAATCGATCCGGCGCCGGCAACGCCGACGCTCCCGCTAGCGCCGAGCGAGCGGGCAACTTCGCCGTCGGTATTGATCACTTGGCTCCCGCTGGAGATGTACATGGTGCCGGTCGAGGCGAGATTGGGCGCAATCGCAAGCAGACCGCCTACGTTCCACGGATCGGGACTGGTGCCTGGATAGGTCGGGACCACGGTGCCCGTGGTGGTAATCGCCGCCTGGACCGCGCCGGCGGAAAACGTCGCGACTGAAAAACAAATCAGCCACAACCAGAAGGCGGCTTGTCCACCTCTCGCAATGCCTGGTCTCTTCATGGAATCTCGCTTGAACACAACCAAGAATGACATCGTTTTTCCTCCCCATCTCAGGATGTGCTACTTGAAGCCAAGCCACGGACCATCCGACCGGACGTCCACACGAGATGCCCCGTGCTGCCCAGCCTCCAGAACGAAGACCATTTTTCTCAACAGAATCTGTCATTAAACGGGTAGGTATTGTAGGGGATTTTATTGTCGCATACAACCACCCACATTAAGGGCCACAAAGCAAGAGAACCAAGAGTTGGAAACGAAGAAGAGCCACCAAATCCGCCGGCCGGAGACTTTCTGTCGCGTATCGCCCCCACCCAAAGGAAAAGGTAGTGGGGTTGCCCCGTGTTGGCCACCTGGACTATGATCCGCGTTGGACCCCAACCGTCCATCGGGTGCGTTGATCTCGGTTCGGTCCACGATCGTCAAGGAATCGCAAAACCGATCGCCCAAAAGGAGGATCCTGTCATGGCCGTCGCCGACGAAACCGTCTCGCCGCAAAAACCCCAAAAAAGCTGGTTCGGACGGAATTGGTGGTGGGTTCTGCTGCTCGTCATCATCGGAGCCGGCGTTGTCTGCGCCGGGGTTTGTTCGGGCGTGGTGTTCTACGGCATGGGCATGCTCAAAGAGACGGCTCCCTACAAAATGACGCTCGATGCGGTTCGCGGCGACCCGGTCGTCATCGAGCGGCTCGGCGAACCGATCGAAGACGACTGGAAGATCGACGTCAAGATCAGCGAGACCAACGGCCAGGGTAAAGCCACGCTCAGAATTCCCATCATGGGTCCGAAAGGGACCGCGAACGTGAGCTCGAACGCCCGACTCATCAATGGCAAATGGGGATTGACGCGCGTCGAGATCACGTTCGACAACAAAGAGCAACACGTCCTCGAACTGGACGAAGCGGCGTCCGGCGGCCTCGAAGATCCGCCGCCTTTTATTCCCGAAGGTGGGGTTCCGTTCCCGCCGACGAGTCCGAACGCGATCCCGTAGCGTCTGATTACGCGAAGCGTGCCGATCAAGATGCCGGCTTGGTCGAAACCGGATGCCGCAAGGCCCGGCCAAAGAGCTTCTCGCTCGGCCGCCCGGCGTCGATCGCCGCATGGCCGGCCACGTACAGATAGCGAACGCCCGTCGCGTAGACGCGCGGCTTCTCGAACGTTGCCCGATCGCGATACGTCGCGGGATCGAACACGGCGACGTCGGCCACGTAGTCGGGCCGCAGATAGCCGCGGTCGGCGAGCCCTAGGATATCGGCGGGCAGCCCGGTCGCGCTGCGAATCGCATGGGCCAGCGAGACGACCTTTTCTTCGATCGCATAGCGGCCGATTTTCCGTGCGAAGGTTCCCATGCTCCGCGGGTGGCCGCGTCCGGTCGGGCTGGCCAGCGCGCCGGCCCCGTCCGACGCCGTGGCGACCCAAGGCAGTTTCATCGCGTAGCGAACGTCGTCCTCCGACATCGAGAAATTCACGGCCGACGCCTTGCCCGACGCAATGATTTCGAGCACGACGTCGGCCCGTTCCTTGTTTTCGGCGGCCGCGATTTGAGCCAACGTCCGCCCACGGTACCGCGCTATCTTGCACCCGGTCACGAGCACCTTGCGCGTCCGGTCGAGCTGCTTGACGATCAATTCGCGGACCGTCCGACGGAGCTTCGGGTCGGCCTCGATTCGCTTGGCCAAATCGCGGTAGCCGCCGGGCACTTTTTCGACCGGCAACAGAATTCCGTAAATGGACGTGGCACAAGCGATGTAGGGATATTGATCGGCCGTGACGCTCTGGCCCGACTTGCGTGCCGCGTCGACCAGCGCGGCCGCGTCGCGAAGCCGTCCCCAATTCGGCACGCAGTTGGCCTTGAAATGGGAGATGTGGGCCGGCACGCCCGCGCGCCGCCCGATTTCGATCGCCTCGGCCACGGCCGTCAGCAGCCGGTCTTCCTCGCCGCGGATATGGCTGGCGTAGATGCCACGGTGGCGAGCAACTTGCTTGGCCAGTTCGACCAGTTCGTCCGTGTCGGCGTAAACACTCGGCACGTAGATGAGCCCGGTCGACATGCCCCACGCCCCGGCCCGCATGTTCTCGTCGATCCGGCGTCTCATGCGTTTCATTTCGTCGCCGGTGGGCCGCCGGTTGGCGAGCCCCATGACGGACGCTCGAAGCGACCCTTGCGGGATCAAGTGGATGACGTTCGTGCCGGCGCCGTGCTTTTCGATTTCGGCGAAGTACTTGGCCGTGTCGAGCTTTCCGCCGCCGCAGTTGCCCGTCACCACCGTCGTGCAACCTTGCATCAGGTAGTTCCGGTTGTTGCGTTTGTCGGGCACCGTGATGCTTCGGTCACAGTGGGTGTGCAAATCGATGAACCCCGGCGCGACGACCAGTCCGCGGCAGTCGATCGTTTGGGCAACCTTTCCGGCGCGAAAACGGCCCACGGCCACGATCCGATCGCCGGCGATGGCCACGTCGCCCAAAAAACCTTCCTTGCCCGACCCATCGACCAACGTACCCCCGCGAAGCACGACGTCGGCGTCGACCGCTTGGTCGGCCTCGGCGCCCAGGGCATGGGCAACCGTCGAGAGCATGGGAAAACCGGCCAGGGCAGTCAGAGCCGATTTGTGTAACAACGTGCGACGGCTGAATGAGCGGACCATGAGAGGCACTTCCGAGGGGTGAGAGCTTTTGGGAGGTGGGAACAACGGGGGCCGCTTCGTCCATCATAGACGAGTTGCGGACGAGCGTCAAATCTCGGCGACGGGCGGCTCGACTACGGCCCGGCGGCCGCCAAAAATCCACCGAACCGGCCGTGCCCGATCACTTCACTTCGAGCATCCGCTTCAGTGCCAGAAGCGCCCCCTCGGCCGTCCGGTCGTCGACGCGAATGACGTTCACCGGCGTGCCGGCCGCCAGATTCTCGACCGCCCAGCAAAGCCGCGGCAGGTCGATGAGATACATACTGGGACAAACCCCAACGTTCGGCGCGAGGAAATGAATTTCCTGCTCGGGGTGCTCCTGGCGCAATCGGTTGACGAGGTTCAATTCGGTGCCGATCGCCCAGCGCGTGCCCGGCGGCGCGGCTTCGACCTCGCGAATGATCCGACTCGTCGAGCCCGATAGGTCCGCCTCGCCAACCACCTCGTGCATGCACTCGGGATGAACGATAACCTTCACGTCGGGCATCCGGCGGCGAACGTCTCGCACGTGCTCGGGCCGAAACGCCAGGTGCACGCTGCAGTGGCCGCGCCAGAGGATCACGCGGCTGGCGCCGATCGACGCGTCGTCGTTGCCGCCCAGCGACGGCTGCTCGGGATCCCAGACGGGCATCTGCTCGACGCGAATGCCCTTGGCCAGCGCCGTGTTGCGTCCCAGGTGCTGGTCGGGGAGGAAGAGGACGCGCCGGCGTCGCGCAAAAGCCCAATCGAGCACGGCCGCCGCGTTGGCCGATGTGCAAACGATGCCGCCGCGCCGCCCACAGAACGCCTTCAACGCGGCCGACGAGTTGACGTAGGTCACCGGCATCACGTCCTCGACGTCGATGACCTCGGCCAGTTGCCGCCAACACGTTTCGACCTGATCGATGTGGGCCAAATCGGCCATCGAACAACCGGCAGCCAGCTCGGGCAGAATCACGTCGACACGCTCGCCGTCCCGACGGGCAAGCAGCTTGGGCTGGTTGGCCAGAATGTCGGCCGTTTCGGCCATGAAGTGGACCCCGCAGAAAACGATCGCCCGGCACGCTTCGTTGCCGGCGGCCAACTCGCTGAGCCGGTAGCTGTCGCCGCGCAGATCGGCCATCGCGATGACCTCGTCGCGCTGGTAGTGATGGCCCAAGATCACCAGACGCGGGCCCCATTGATCGCGGACCGCTTGAATCCGCGCGACCAACTCCTCGGGCTCCATGCGGAGATGAGGAGACAGCGCGTGGGCCGCTGCGTCGACCGGACTGTTTTCGTTCACAACTTGTCCTCGCGGTAAACGGTTTCTTCGATCGTCACCAATGCAGTATAGGGATGAGGTCTCGTTTGAACCAGGGCAGGGCAGGGCGGCCGAAGCGATATCAAGGCTCGTCGCGTTCGTCCCGCGAAGCGTCGACCACTTGGACGTCGATGATTTTGTCCTGCTGCCGATCCCACGAAGTCCCCGACGGCGGGACCATGACGAGGTGTGCTCGAAAACGCTCGGCCACCCACCGGCGAAAGAGCCCTCGGATCGGTCGAATCAACAGGGCAAAACCCAGGCAGTCGGTCAGCACGCCCGGCGTGATCAGCACCACCCCGGCCAGGAGAATCATCAGCCCATCCAGCAGCGAATCGGTCGGCAACTCGCCGTTGGCCAAACGCCGTCGAGCGGTCGTCCAGCATCGCCACCCTTCGTGCCGAGCCAGCGACGCCCCCACGACCCCGGTCACAATGACCAACATGAAGGTGTAGAAGAAGCCGATCCGCACGCCGATCCATAGCAACAGGCGCAGCTCAACCAGCGGCACGACGATGAAAACAAAAAGAAGCAATAATCGCAAACGCATGGTCCCAACCGTTTCTTGGCGTCCATTTCGACGACGGACCGTGATGATCCGACCGCTTTCATTCTACCCGAATCGGCCCGCCGCGACACGGCCGGGCCGCGGCAGGGCAGTGCGCGTCAAAAACGCCCAGGGACATGATCCCTGGGCGTCAAAGCTAACGGTTATCGCATTTTGAGCCCCAGCGCCGCATGGGTTAACGCCGCAAGGTTTCGACCGGCTTCTCGGCCGTGCTGTTTTGTCGAGCCGCCTTGGTGGTCTTGGCGTCGTCGGCCAGCTTCTGCATTTCCGTGGCTTCCTTGTCACGGCCCAGGTGCCGCTGCATGGCCGCCAGATTCTCATAGGGCACGGCCAGCACGCTCTTCGGCATCGCGCCTCCGGAGACCACACGCTTCAAAATCGTCAGTCCTTGCAACGTCAGTTGCAGGGCCTTGTCCTGCTGGTCGGTCTCCCAATAGGAAACGCCCATGCTCACGAGCGTCTCGCCGTGCCGACCCCATTCGGCGTCCGGCTGATCCGACATCGACTGCGCCGTCAACGGAATCGCTTTGTCGAACCAGACAATGGCGGTCTTGTGATCTTGTTTGACCAACGCGTGGATGGTGCCCAAGCGAAAGCAGAGTCGGCCCAGCAGGTAGCGTTGCTCGGGCGCGAGGGGGCCGTCTTGCGCGCGCGGCTCGATGTAGCCGATGGCTTCTTGGCCACATTCGAGGGCGAAGTCGTGCTCTTTTCGGCTCTGATAGATTTGCACCGCGTTGAACAAGGCCATCCCGAGTTCCCAGCGCAGCTCCCGTTGCTCGTCCACGTCGGCGGTGGCGTCGATCATTTCGTTGCCCACCTGCACGGCTTCCTTGACCCAATCGGTCGGATCGATTCCGCCCTGCACGCCGACCAGCGAAGCCAAGGTGCGGTTGGCCACGCGAAAACGATGCTCGTTGGTGCCGCCGTCGTTCGCGATCAGTTCCTCGGCAAAAGCGGACGCGCGCCGCGTCCACTCGGCAAAGGCTTTTTCCTTTCCGCCCCAGCGTCCCCAGGCAATGTCGTTGGCCGCGCCGAGATGGGCGTCGATCATCACCTCCTTGGCCGCCAGGCGAATGGCCGGATGGCGATTCACCGCGAGCGGATCGGCCGTCTTGATCGCGGCTATGTGGAACTTCAACGCGGTCTCCCAGTCGGGGTCCGCCCCCTCGCCGAGCAAATCGCCCATCAGGCATTGGGCTCGTGCTTTCACGTGCGGACGCTCGTCGCTCATCGTGATGGCGGTTGCCGTCTCGGCAATCGCCTCCTTCCGATGGCCCGCCTGGTCCAAAATCTGGGCGTGGGTAACGCGGAATCGCGCATTCTCCGCGTCCAAAGCGATTGCTCGACGGCTTGCCGCGACGCCCTCGTCCAAGCGTCCCATGGCCGTCAACACCCGCGCGCGGAGCCAATGGGCCCGGGCATTATTGGGAGCCAATTTGATGGCCTCGTCCAGATCGTGGACGTTCTGTTTGAAATTGCTTTGAAGGTTGGTCTCGGCGCGAAGGACAAACGAATCGGCGCTGACCGGTTCCAGAACGATCTCCGTCACTTTCATCGACGGCTTGCCCGGCTCGTGGTTCTGTTGGAATGCAAAAAGCACGCCGCGCTCGGGATAAACCTGGCCTAAAATATCGCCCAATTCGTTGGAAACCAGCACCGGGCGAATGGCAGCCAACTGCAGTTGTTCGGCCACGGCCTTGGCCGGGAAGGTCTGCTGCAACCGAACGACGATCGAGGCCACCGTCTCGCCCGAAAAATTCACCTCGACTTGATCGAACGGTTCCAAGACGTAGCGGTGAATCAACGTGCCTTCATCCTTGCGAACCTCCTTGGGTGGTCCCCACTTGCTGGTCACCTGGGCCAGCGTGCTTCGGCCAGGCGTAATCCCGTTGAACCCGGCCGTTTCGACTTTCGGTGGGCCGGAGTTCTCGGCCTCGGGGATTGGCTCAAGCGATCGTTCCGACGGTTTGGTCGCCGCCTGAGTCGACACGGGCGTCTCCTGTCCGACCGCCGAATTCGCGTCTCGCTCCGCGGCGCTCGGCGCCTCGGTGGTTTGGGCTTGAGCAGCAACCGGATTCTCTTCTTTCGGAACCACTTGAAGCGTGCTGACGGGCTGGTCGGTCGGCGTCGCCGGCAGAGCTCGCGTCGTTGTCGGAGACGCAGGCTCGTCAAGCAGTGGATCGTCCTCCACGCCGGCTAGTGCCGAAGTCGTGGCCACGAGCACCAGCAGGGCAAGCACCAACGCGCCGCGCCACGGCCGTGTGCCGACTCGCCACGGGCCTGTACGAAGAGTCCTTGTAGAACGCATTGCAATTCCTCCTCCTGAGGTTTCAATTGCTCGTTTCGCCAGCGTCACGAGCGGCGTCATGCGGAAATGATCTGGCAGAAAAAAGACGCTCATTCGCCAGCCCCACCGAGAGGGGCGGCGCCGGGTCGAACACACCCGTTTTTACAGGCGGCGCAGTCTACCGTCAGAGGGGAGAACGAGTCCATACGGGATTGCCCTCCAAAGCTGTTTTTTTTCGCAAAACACGGCCATCTTGGCCCCCCAACGCCAAAAGCCAATCGGACAACCGACCCATTAGTGAAAACTGGGCGTAGTGGGAAATGTGGCGGCATTGGGAAGGTAACATAAACAGCGGCGCAGTTTTGGTGTTCTGACGCAAGAAACCACTCTGAGCGGGCCGTCCGTCATGCAACGGTTCGTGCCGAAGCATGGACCGGAACACGGATACGCATTGCATCTGGGAGTGTTGGCCTGGCCCGTCTCTAACTCTCGGCATCCCCGGCGTTCACTTGCTCCCACTGGATCATCGCGCTGAGGGCGTGTTGCACATAGTCGATCCGAATTTCGGTCCGACGATGGGCGTCGCGTTGCGCCGCCGAGTCCGTCGGCGTTTCCGCGTTCGAACCAACGGCCCTGGGGATCCCGCCCGCATAGGGTCCCGCCCGAACCTGGCTCCGCAACAAGAAATCGACGGCTTCGCCGACCGTCTGCTTGATTTCGTCTCGCAGCGAGGCTTCGGAGTCGGGCAAGAACGTCAACGCGGCCGTGAGTCCCTCGACCCGGGTCGCCGTCGGGCAGGTCCGGCCGTCCGGCGTGAGGCACCCCGACTCCAACGCTCTCTCACCGGGCCGCGGCCGGTCGTCCAACATCCGCCGGCAGATCTTCGCCGCGTGACGAGTCAACGTCTCGCGAGGAAACGGGGGGCTGCACTGGTCGCACAATGGCCACAAACGTGCCGTGGCCAGCAGGACCCAGTGATCGGGCTCGACC
>JAFGIR010000369.1 GCA_016929515.1 Pirellulales bacterium
TATCCCTATCCGTCGGGCAGTTGGGACGACTACATCGACTATGTCAAGAGCAGCACCAACTACCCCGCCAAGGCCGGCTATCAGAAGAAATACGGATTCCTGACGCTGATCAACTACTGGCTCGAAAGGAAACCCAGGCATAGTGAGACGCCTGATCTGTGGAAAGTGACTGCCCAGCCGGTCACGGCGGTGAAGGACGCGGTGGGCGTCTTCATGGATTATATCCAGGAGGTCGACGTCGACGATCGCGTGGGGTTGATCGTCTATAATTCGCCGTCGCAACAGGCGCTGCTCGAAAAATCCCTCACGATGGACTTCTCGACCGTCGAAGAAATCGTCCAACAGCGTCAGGCAGCCCACTACGACAACTACACCAATATCGGCGCGGGAATCCGCGAGGGCTATCTCGAACTCGATCAACACGCACGAACCGGGGCGAAGAAGATGATCGTCCTGATGACCGACGGGAACGCCAACAAGCCAAACAACACGTCCTATGCCCGGCAGTACGCGCTCGATCAGGCGGCCGCCGCCAAGGCACGCGGCTATCAGATCTTCACGATCAGCCTAGGCAATGCGGCCGATACGGAACTGATGCAAGCCATTGCCGACGGCACCGACGGGGAACACTTTAATATTCCCGGCGGAGCCAACGTAACCGACTATGAGACCGAGTTGATGGCCGCGTTCCGCAAGATTGCCGATGCTCGACCGCTCTTGCTTGTGAGATAGCGACGCCGGTCGAAGTCGACCAAGAAAATACCCAGCGAGGTCCTCATCTTCCGGGGCCTCGCTTTTTCTTGCGCGCGTTAGCGTTCCTCGCTTGTCACTTTCTGATGGCGTCTCTTGGCAAACGAATCCAACAGCAGCACGGATGCCATCGATGCCACGGCCAAGACCACGACCCACGCCACCTGGCCGTTGAATTCCTCCGGCCAGACATTGGGATAAAGGTTGTGCTTGAAGTCGATCGCCTCGCCCGACGGAAGGCCCTTAAACGGCCAGAGGCGCCGCAGCGATCCGATCATGAACCCACAGAGAACGGCCATCGTCGGGGCATGGTGGTGGGCTAGAAGCCAACGCAGGAATTTGCTGAACGACAAAAGTCCAACCACGCAGCCGCAAGCGAAGACCACAAGCGTCAAGAGGTTTTCGACAGTCACGTCCCCTCGAACCAGGCTGCTGATCGCGCCCGTCACGTGGGTATACTTGCCCAGGATCAAGAGAATGAAGGCGCCGCTGATGCCGGGCAGAATCATCGCACAAATGGCGACCATGCCACAGAAGAAGAGATAAGCGTAGCCCTCACGGCCGGCCATTACCGGTTGAGCGACCAGCCAGTAGGCCACGGCCATTCCGGCCACCAACAACACGGCGTTGACTGCGTTCCACCGACCCACCATTCGCGCAACCAACACGCTGGAGGCAAGGATGAGGCCAAAGAAGACGGCCAGCGTGGGTTGCGGGTGGTGGTCGATCAGATGGTTCATCAATGTGGCGAGGCCGGCGACCCCCAGCAGAATCCCGCAAACAAGCGTCACAAGAAAACGCAGATCGATGTGAACGGCTGCCTCCGACCAGCGACAGTGACGCAGGAGGCCCAACAGTCGCGTGTCGACATGGCTGATCGCCGTGACCAATCGCTCGTAGATGCCCAAGATCAGGGCCACGGTGCCGCCGGAAACTCCGGGAATAATGTCGGCGCCTCCCATCAGAATTCCGCGAAAAACGTTGGCCAGCCCAGCGGTACGGAAAGAGTTCATATGGTTCTCGGCGAGGCTTAGTCCAGGAGTCGAACGAGAGGCGTCATGGCCATCGAGGCCACCGGTGTCACGGGCATCTCGCGCGTCGAACGTTGGCCACCTTGGCGGAAGTCAATCAGATTCGTGTGTCGCGAAGCCTCGACCTAAGGGCGTCGGCATTCTAGTCTGCATGCTGAGACGTGGGAAGTGCGATGGTGCTTCGTGGCGACTGATGGCGCCGGGCGACCAGTGCCGCATTTGTTCTCATTGCAGCAACAAGATGCGATGGCGTTTCGCTCCGTGGGCCTTGGAGGTCGGCCGGTCGCGGAGATGGAGACAGGTAGTCTATTTTGCCTATCTGCCCAAACGTCTGAGAGACGAACAGGGGGGGTGGGCAACGTTTTTTTGGCCGGCGTGTGGTAGAAGTCTCAATTCACACGAATTTACCGTGTTCTCAGGTTGACGAGCCAGATTATGATCGATAGAATTCCATGGTCTTGCTGGGCCGTTTCCTGCCCAAAAGGGCCATTTTGTGCGAAAAACGCGATGTTGCCGTGATGGCAGGAAGTGAACGGTCTTGATGTTGGTCCACCGGTCAACGGTGGGTGTCGTTGTCCAGGCACCGGCGAAGTTGAACTTGTTTTTCGAGGTGCTCGGGAAGCGGCGCGACGGTTACCATGAGATCGAGACGCTCATGGTGCCAATCGGATTGTCTGATACTCTGAGTTTTGAGGAGGATTCAGGCGGGCAGATTGTGTTCGAGTGTTTGGGCACTTGTCCGGAAGACGCTACGGTCGGCGTTCCCGCGATTCGTGAAACCAATCCGACGACGTTGCCGGTCGGCGACGAGAACCTCGTGGTTCGGGCCGTTGATCTTATTCGTCGTCGGGCGGGAGTCGAGTGCGGCGCGAAGTTGCGGTTGGTGAAGCGGATTCCCATCGCGGCCGGGCTGGGAGGAGGTTCGAGCGACGCGGCCGCTGCTTTGGTGGCGGCCAACGAAGCGTGGCAACTTGGCTGGCCACGTTCGGATCTCGGTCAGTTGGCTGCCGAGTTGGGAAGCGATGTCCCGTTCTTCCTCGCTGACGGCGCGGCCGTCTGTCGTGGACGCGGGGAACGAATCGAGCCGATTGAAACCTTGGGTACCATGGCGTTCGTGGTCGTTCGCCCGCCCGAAGGGCTTTCAACCGCCGCCGTGTATCAACGTTGCGAAGTGCCGGAAAAACCCAAACACGTCGATCCAATCCTGCAATTTCTCCAACGAGGTGATTGGGTCAGGGTCGGGCGGTTGTTGTTCAACCGGCTCCAACCGGTCGCGAGAGAGTTGTCCGTCTGGATCTGCAAACTCGAAGATGCGCTCGGTCGGGAAGACTGTCTGGGCCATCTGATGAGCGGAAGTGGCACCTGTTATTTTGGGCTTTGTCGCCATATGCGTCACGCGCGTCGCGTGGCGAGGCGCTTACGGGCAATCGGTGTCGGCACGACCTACGCAGTTCAAACGAGTCGATGAGTCGGCCGACGTTTTAGGAGGGACCGCCGTGGAGATCACCGAGGTTCGCATCAAACTCATGGAGGAGTTGGGGGAACGCCTCAAGGCGTTCTGTTCGGTCACGTTCAACGACGCATTTGTCGTTCGTGATCTGAAAATCATCGAAGGTTCCAACGGGCCGTTCGTTGCGATGCCCAGCCGCAAGTTGACGTCGCACTGCCCCTACTGCAGCTGCAAGAATCATCTGCGCGCCGGTTTCTGCAACCAGTGCGGCAAACGCTTGCGCGAAACCGTCACGGCCAAGGATGAGGACGGTCGCGCCAAGTTGTACGCGGACATCGCGCATCCGATCAATTCGTCGTGTCGCGAGATGATCCAGGATCGGGTCATCAAGGCCTACGAAGAAGAACGGAGCAACGCGACCCAGCCGGGCTACGTCTCGCGCTACGACGACTTCGGCGAGGAGGAGAGCGCTCCTGCTCCCCGGTCCTCGGTTGTCCGGACAACGCAGCAAATTCAGCCGGCCGAAAAACCGCGGGGGCCGCACACGCCTCCCGCGCAACGATCCGCCTCGAAAGACGGCGCCGCCAGTAGCGGCTTCGGTGAAGGCGTTTTCGAGTAGAGTAGACTCGAATAGGATCGCCGGCGGACCGTTCGTTCGCGCCGCGTGGCTCGGTTTCAAGAATCCGTGCCGGTCGCGTCTGCGACGGCGGCATCGGTCAGCGGATGAGCGGTGTCTCTTTCTCTATGTTCGGCAGCGTCGGACGAACCGCGAGAAACAAGCGTTTTGTCTGGTTGGAGCCGGCCTTCTGCTCCATTCCCCCGATGATCGCGGTTTGACCGGGGCGCATCTCGATGCCGGTTTCTACTTCTCGGGCGTTGAAGCTCGGGAACTCATGCGTGACGAGTTCTCCGGAGACCGGATTCTCGATTTGCTTGGTCTCCATATTGCCCATCGTCGTCACGCGCAAGTGGAGTTCGACCCGCACGAAACCGTTTTGCAGCACGATCGGCAGTACGTGCAGTTCGGTCCCGAAACGCCGGACGACCACCTCAGGGGTTCCGTCATCCTTGAAGCCGGCGATGAACTGCTTTGATCCTCCGACGTGCAGACAAGCTGGTCGGGCGTTAATGGTGACCAACGTCGGCTCGGCGAGTACCTTGACGGACTTCAGTTTGCGGATGCGATTCAGCAGCGTTTCGGCCTGCAGGTTGTCAAGCACCGTGAAAGAGAATCTCGCGACGCTCCGGTCGTTCTCGGGCAGATCGGACGTACGGGCTGTCGAGGTCGTAATCGAATTCAGGAATCCCGCTCGATACAGCTTTTGCGCCTGCTCCGAGGGCACTTCGAAAAGGCGGCAATTGATGAGAATCTGTTGGATGCGTTGCTTGCGAATGTCTTGCAAGGCCGTCTTGATGCCGTGGTGGCCTGCCAAGGTCTGCACCACGCCCAAAGTGGTGCCGTTCCACCATGCCCAAACCGGCAAGCTGTCCGGCTGTTCCGGCTCATCGCACAGAGAGGCCAGGTGACGAGTCAATTGCGTCTGGGCCTGTTTCTGGTCGAGTCCCAGCTCCGAGTGCATCTTGGCCAACACGTCTTCGAGAGGATAGTACTTGATGGTGACGAGGCGGTCACCAAATCGGGCCTTCAGTGCCTTCAGCCGTTTGCGCGTTGCTTCGTCCAACTCGCTCTGCTCGCCGGCCGACGGAGGTGCAGTGGCCGGCACCGGGCGAGAAACGGTCTTTGCCGGCCGAAACGTGCCCACCGACACCTCGCTCGGCGTAACGCGATACGGTTTCGGGACAGTCACGA
>JAFGIR010000370.1 GCA_016929515.1 Pirellulales bacterium
TCTCAAACCGATCTCGACGGCGCGAAGCCGGCGACGATCACGTTGCCACGGCCCGCCGTCAAGCCGGTTGTTCATTGGTCCCATGACAACACGACCGCCGGACCGAAGCAGTTCAAACGCACTAGGGTAACCTACGACACGAAGGGGTTCTACGGCGAGGTGGGCGTCGTGGCTGTTCCGAAGGCCGAAAGCGGACGGCCCGATTTTGCCCGTGGCGTCGACGTGACGCGCCACATGCGGCCCGACGGCACACTCGACTGGCATCCACCCGGCGAGGGCGCGTGGGTTGTCTTTCGAATCGGTCATCACAGTTCCGGCCGGTGCATCGCCCCTGCTCCGCCACATGCCCGAGGTCTTGAAGCCGACAAATGGAACGATCGGGCTCTCGAAATCAGCTATCGAGCCTACTCCGGAAAGCTGCTCGGGATGCTCGACGCCGAGGGGCGCAAGGCATTGCAGTCAGTGCATATTGACAGCTTCGAAGCGGGTCCACAAAACTGGACCGAGACGTTTCGCGAAGATTTCCGGCAGCGTCGCGGCTACGACCCACTGACGTTTCTTCCGCTGCTAAGTATCGATCCAAAGAAGATGGAGGACGAGCGCGCGCGGCGATTTCTCCATGACTTCAAGCGTACGAAGATCGAGCTGTTTGCCGAGCGGATGATCGGCCGCACGGCCGAGCTGGCCCATCGCGACGGACTGCAATTCAGTTGCGAACCGTACGGAGGCAACCTCGATCCGGTCGAGCTGGTTTCCCGGGTCGACCAACCGCTCGACACGTTCTGCAGCGGTCCGCCGCGCAGAGCGTTCCCGTTGCTGGCGACGTACGCGGGCAAATCGATCGTCGGTGCCGAGGCGTTTACCACCTACCCACAAAATCCCGGCGCGCGGTGGGACGCCACGCCCATGATGTTCATTCCTCGGGCCCACGGGGCGTTCGCCCGCGGGATCAACATGCTCTACTTCCACTGCTATGCACATCAGCCGTTTGGCGATCACGTTCGGCCCGGCATGAGCATGGGGCAGTGGGGGACCCAGATTGGCCGCAAGACCACCTGGTGGAAACAGTCTCGCCCGTTGTTCGATTATCTGGCCCGATGCCAGTATCTGCTGCAGCAAGGCATTCGGGTCGAGGACGTTCTCGACATGAAGCACTGCCCGACGTCCGTGTTTCTCGACGATCTAAGGGTTCGCGACGGCCGTGTTTCCATTCCCGACGGCAATTCGTCTGCGTGGATTCAATTGACCAAAGACCGTTCGATGCGGCTCGACGTGGCCCGCCGACTCAAACAACTCGTTGCCGACGGCGCGGTCGTGGTCGGGCCCAAACCGACCGACGCGCCCGGGCTCGAAGGCTACCCGGCATCGGTCGAAGAAGTGAAGTCGATCGGCGACGAACTCTGGGGCGACTGCGACGGGAAGAAGGTGCGCCGTCATCGGTACGGCCGAGGCATGGTTCTCTGGAACGACGATCCGACCCGAGTCATTACGAATTATGTGCCCGACTTCGCGATCGAACGCGCTTTGCCCGGCGCGCGCTTCGAGGCGATCCATCGCCACACGCCGGCGGCCGACATTTTTTTCGTGGCCAACACCTCGCCGGGCCCCGTTTCGGCTTTGTTGAGCTTCCGCGTCGCCGGGCGGCTGCCCGAGTTCTGGGACCCGGCCGACGGCTCGACCCGGCCGGCCGAGTCGTGGCGGACGGACAGTCGCCAAACGAAAGTTGCCGTGCGGCTCGAAGCCTACCATGCGACGTTCGTTGTCTTTCAAAAGCCGGTCCGTGGGCCGGGACCTGGCGTCGAGTTCAACGCGAGGAGCCCCGCGACCGCTGGGCCGGTCGTCAAGGCCGCCTACGGGTTGCCGGATACCAAACGAATTGTCGACGTCAGCGCCACCTTGAACCAATTCATTGCCGGCGGCCAGACTCAACTCGTCGTGGGCCATGCGCTGGGCATCGACCCAGCACCGTACAAGGTCAAGGAACTGCGAATTACTTATCGAGCCGACATCGGGCAGACCAAACAAATCGTGGCCCACGATGGCGACACGATCGCGCTGCCGCAACCGAAACGGTCCGCCCTGCTGACGCTCGACGGTTCGTGGGAAGTCGCGTTCCCGGCCGATCTCGGCGCGCCGGAGAAAGTGACCCTGCCGGAGTTGATGAATCTCTCGAAACACGAGAATTCCGGGGTGAAATATTTCTCGGGCACGGCCACCTATCGCAGGCAATTCTCTTTGTCGAAATCGCAAATCGCCGGGCTCAAAAAACCTGTGCGTCTCGATCTGGGCAACGTCCGCAACGTCGTGACCGTGCGACTCAACGGCCACGAGTTGGGGATTCTTTGGCGGCCACCCTATCGCATCGACGTCACGCGGCACCTTCGCCGCGGCAAGAATCAACTCGAACTCGACGTGACCAACACCTGGGTCAACCGGCTCATCGGCGACCAGCAGGAGCCCGACGATTGCACCTGGTATCCCGATCAGCACTGGGGCGGCCAGAACATCGGCGGGCCGCTTCGCGCGTTCCCCGACTGGTTCGCCGACTACGTGAAGACGGGCAACCGTCCTTCGCAAGGCCGTCAAGCGTTCGTCTTCTGGAACAAGTACAAGAAGGACTCGCCGCTGCCCGAGTCGGGACTGATTGGCCCGGTCCGGCTGCTGCAATCGGGCCAACGCTAGACGTGTTCGTGCCTTCTTGCCTGCCTTGTTTGACACCCTGCGGCCGAGCCGATAGGATGGATTCCGCGGGAAGGCAACGTTCCCGGTCGAAGGGGCTTTTTCACAAGAAAGGCAGTGAAGCCATGGGGTTCGTAAGACACGCGTTCTGGCTGGCGATGGCGGCCGCGATCTGGTGGCCCGCCGCTGCGACAACCGCCGAAGAACAATCGGCCGATGAACCGGCGGCCGAGACGGAGGCCGTCTTCGAACTCGAAGAATTCTCCGTGGTGAAAAAGAAGGACTCTCGCGAGGGCCACGAGTTTCGGATCGGGCAGCGAGAGAGCTGCAGCCACGAACCCGACAAAACGGTCAAAACCTATCCCAAGCTGAAGTCGGACAAACCGTGGTATGGCTCGGTCCGTTTCGACCGCAAGGCCCACGAGCCCAACTCGGGACGCCTGTTCCATTTTGTCGTCGACGAGTCGAAAGGGACGGGCAAGGGCTACGACCGGTTCTATTTCGACGCCGACCGGAATCTCGACTTGACCAACGACCCGGTGCTGCGGCCCATGAAAGACCCGCCGCAGGGCGCCGCGCTTCCCTGGTCGAGCAAACAGACGGTTCCGTTCGATTATCTGAACGTCGATTTCGACTACGGCCCCGAGCTGGGCCAGCGCCCGCTGGAAATGATACCGCGTTTTGTAATCAACGAATACCAAGACACGGAGTACGCTTCGCTGGCGTTTGTGCCGACGGTCGGCCGCCGGGGTTGGATTAAGATCGGCCGGCGCGAGTACCGAATCACCCTCGGCCATGCCTATATGGTCGGAGGCCGTTTCGACAACCCTTGGACCGGGGTGCATCTTATCCCGCTCCGTTCGAGCCAGAATCGCGAGCAGTGGTGGGGCAGCGACCGGCTCGGCGCCATGCGCTACGTCGACGGCCGCTGGTACTCGCTCGCGTCCACGCCCACCGGCGACAGACTCTTTGTCAAACCCTATCAGGGCAACTTGGGCGTCTTCGAGGTCGGCCCCGGCAAACGAAAGATCGACAAGTGCTCAATCAGCGGCTCGTTGCGTTCCAAGGACACCGCCGTGCCGGTAGGCAACCTGTCGAAGATCACGTATCGGCCCGAGGAGGCCCGGCAATGCACGTTGCCCGAGGGCGACTACAATTTCAGTATCGTAAGCGTCAAGTACGGACCGCTGTCAATCAACATATCGAACAACTATCATGCCGACGGCAAGCCTCGCGGTGGAACCGACCGACCGACCATCTACGGCATCAAAATCCGCAAGAACAAGCCGTTCGTCCTCGACTTCTCCAACAAGCCCGAGGTCATGTTCGCCAGCCCGGCCAAGAACCAAACCTTCAAGCCGGGCGACGAGATCAACATGGCCGCCGTCCTGATCGATCCCAAGTTGGACATCATGATTCGCGGGCTCGACCGAATGGGGCTGCCGATCGAGAAAAAACCGAAGAAAGAGAAGAAAGAAGCCAAAAAAAACGCAGCCAAAAAAACAGGCAGTCTTCTCGATGCGATCGTCGAAGCATTCACGGAAAAAACGCCCAGCACGCCGGCACCCGCCCCGCGGCGGTCGCGGTCCCTCGACCCAACCGTCACGATCACCGACGCCTCGGGCAAGGTGGTGTCGCAGGGCAAAATGCCCTTTGGATGAGACGGCACCTGCGGGTACTCGTGGCGAGTACCGAAAGATCTCAAGATCAAGGGCGAGCAAGAGACGTTCACCGTGACCGTCGTCTATGATACAATGGAACTGTACGGGACGGTCAAAGCCTCGCGCACGTTCACGATCAAGAAGAAGTAGTCGTTGCTCTATAGAGAACCTTCGACAAGAGTGGCCGGGGCATAGCGGAGCGACGCCCCAAACGGCTGACAAGGGTAACACCGATGATTCCGCGGATCCAAGCTTGCTAATTGAACAAGACCGCATCGCGGAATCGTCGGTGCCGCGAAGCGGCAAGAGGCATTGGACGATTGAGAAACAAGACCTCTTATTGCTGCGCAACACCGACGATTTTCCGAAAAAGCAACGGGAAATCGCAACGCGATGGGCGGAAAATCATCGGTGCCACCCAGGGCACGTTCACGATCAAAACCAAGTAGTGTGGACAAAAGAGAGAATTGCATCATGAAACGAATTGCCGTGATCCTTGTCTGCGCCGTGCTGCTGTCCTTTGTAGCGTTGCCGATCCAGGCTGCCGAGGTTCAGCCAAAACCCAACTTCGTCCTCATCCTTTTGGACGACATGGGCTGGTGCGGGCTGCACTGTTTTGGCGACGATTTTTTCGAGACGCCGCGCATCGATCAGTTGGCCGCCCAAGGAATGAAGTTCACCGACGCCTACGCGTGTTGCCACGTCTGCTCGCCGACCCGGGCAAGCGTCATGACCGGCCAGTACCCGGCCCGGCTCCACCTGACCGATTTTCTACCCGGCCGCAAGGAACCGTTTGCCAAGCTGTTGCAGCCGAAGATGAATCAGCATCTTCCCCACTCGACGACGACGCTGGCCGAAGCGCTCGCGCCGCTGGGTTATACGAGCGCGTCGATCGGCAAATGGCACCTGGGCCGGCGCGGGTCGCAACCGCCGGACCACGGCTTCGACGTCAGCTTCGGCGATCCGCTGGGCCGAGGCCACGGACACATGTTCTGGCCCTACGGCTCGCCCAAGGTCGACGGCTTCAAGGGACAGTATCTCACCGACCAGATCACCGACGAGGCCATCAAGTTCATCGACGCGAACCGCGACAAACCGTTCTTCCTCTACTTGCCCCATTATGCCGTCCACAATCCGGTCGAGGCCAAACGAGACCGCATCAAACGATACCGAGCCAAGCTCGACCCGGCCGACAAACAACACGATCCGACCTACGCCGCGATGATCGACAGCGTCGACGAGAGCACGGGCCGGATTCTGGACCGGCTCAAGAAATTGGGAATCGACGACCACACGGTGGTCATATTCATGTCGGACAACGGTCCCTTGCGACCCTACAGCCGACCAAGCCCGCTCCGCGCGTCGAAGGGGACGCTTTTCGAGGGTGGGATTCGCGTGCCGATGATCATCAAGTGGCCCGGCGTCACGCAACCCGGCTCGGTCTGCGACGTGCCGGTGGCCACCGTCGATTTCTTTCCGACGATTCTTGAGATTGCCGGAGGTCCGGCCCGAAAGGTCGACGGCGAAAGCCTCGTGCCGTTGTTGAAAAAGCAGGACACGCTCAAGCGCGACGCCCTCTATTGGCACTATCCGCACTACAGCAACCATCGCATGCCGCCGTGCGGAGCAATTCGCCAGGGCGACTTCAAATTGATCGAGTTTTACGAAGACGGCCAACTTCAATTATTCAATCTGAAAGAAGACCTCGGCGAGCGGCACAATCTGGCCGCCGCCATGCCCGAGAAAACGGCCGCAATGCATCAGAAGCTCAAGGCCTGGCGCAAGAGTGTCGACGCCCAGACGATGAAGCCCAACCCCGACTACGACCCGGCCAAGACGCAGTGGAACCGGCGTAAGGGCAAACTGGTCAATATCTACGACACGCCTTGATGCTGCTCGACAAAGACCAGGGCACGAACCCCTGTGCAACACTGGTTCTCTACCGAGCAGCAAGCACCCCCTTTTGGTGGCCGGCTCCGTTTCGGCAGGCGGCCGTTTTCGACGCGTGATTTGCGATCTTCTTGTCGCCTGAGACCAAAAGAACTTGATTCTCCCCGGTCCTCTGAGATAATCGAAGCTTGGGTCGGCCGGAACGACGGCGGCCAGAAACGTCCCACCTTCAAGCCGGGCTCCCGTCCGTCGCACCACGCTCATTCAACAGGCAAGGGTCCATCGATGTCCAAAACGCTATTTCTTCGCCTAATGCTTTCGTGCTTCGTCGCCATCACCAGCTGTTGCCTATCGACGGCGCGAGTGCGCGCGGAACCACAACCGGCGCCGTCGAGCGCGACGGGAGAACCGTCTGCCAAATTGCCGGAAACGACCATCGTGAATCCTGAGCGCCGGTTCGACATTCTTCAATACGGCGCGGTCGAGTCGGCCAAAGACCTTGACAACATCCCTCGCAATACGAAGGCCATCCAGAAAGCAATCGATGCGTGTGCCGTCGCGGGCCGGGGGCGCGTGGTCGTTCCACCCGGCACGTTTCTCACCGGTACGCTCGTGCTGAGGAGCAACGTGACGCTCCATCTCGAACGGGGTGCCGTCTTGCTCGGCAGCCCCAGGATAAAGGACTATCCACTTCAGAAGCCGGCGAAAGAAAGACGCTATAACGAGTATCTCGGCACAAGTCTGATCTTCGCCCGAGCCGCCGACCGCGTGGCAGTCACCGGCGAAGGCACCCTGAACGGCAACAGCAAGGCGACGAACGATTTTTTGGCCAAGCGGCAAGTTGAAGGAAGACGACGGCCGACGCTCATCTGGTTCGACGAGTGCACGAACATCTCGGTCAAGGGCATTACGCTCACCTCGGCCGGTTTCTGGACCAATGCATATAGCTTGTGCCGAAATCTCCACATCGACGGGATTCGGATTACCGACAGTACCTTCATGAATAACGACGGATGCGACATTGTCGACTGCGAAAACGTGATTGTCGAACACTGCGATATCGATGCACTCGACGACGCCATATGCTTAAAGAGTTTCATGCCCTGCGGGTGCAAAAATGTCGTCATCCGAAATAACCGCTTGCGAAGTCTGTGCAACGCGATCAAGATGGGTACCGATTCGTCCGGCGGATTTCAAAACGTCCTCATCGAGGACAACAAAATCCACCAGACGGGCATCGCCGGCATCGCCCTGGAAAGCGTTGACGGCGGGACCCTGCAAAACGTGATCGTCCGCAATATCGTTATGGACGTGGTCGGAACGCCCATCTTCATCAGACTGGGCGAACGAAAACGCCCAATATACGAAGGTCGAAAGAAGTTCGCGGCGCGCGACGGCCAACTCCACGACGTGCATATCAGCGGGATTGTTGCAACCGTCGATCGAATCAAAAAACTCAACGAGGCCGAACGGCGCCAGCACAATTACGATTGCTACGCCTCGTCGATTACCGGCATTCCGGGCCACCCGGTCGAACGCATCCAACTCGATGACATCCATGTCATGATTCAAGGGGGCAAGCCGCGAAGCGCGAAAGACGCAAAACGCAAAGTTCCGGAAAAGTCGCGGCGCTATCCCGAGAACCGTATGTTCGGCGTCCTTCCCGCCTACGGATTTTACATCCGTCACGCCAAGAACGTGAAGATGAAGGACGTCCATGTCGTCATCACGCAAGAAGACGGCCGGCCGGCTTTCGTGCTCGACGACGTGCACGCCTCGACCTTTGAAAACGTTGAAACGAAGAGCGTTTCGAAGACGCCTTCTTTCTCGGTCAATCCGAATTGCACGGGCGTGGCGTTGGAAAAGGACTGAAGGCGGTGCTTGTCAAACGAAGCCACGGTCTGCGGTCGAACGCTAGCTCGCCGATGATTCCACGGATTCCGCCGCCAGCATTTCCTGCTTGAGTGTCTCGACCAGCGTGATGGCTTCGTCGAACGAGCCTGTCATGACGCGGAAATTGGGTTGTCCGGTCAACTCGGCCGCCTCTCGGATACTCAACTTGGTTATCGCGTTAGGCACAATCTCGACCGATTTGTATATCCCGTAGTCTTTCGCACACTGCATTACGCGGCTTAAGATGACTTTCCCTTGCCGCGACAGCACGTCCAGTTCCCTCAGATCGGCCAACACGATAAACGGGCCCTCGCGCGACACTTCTTTCGCCGCTTTCCGAAACTGTGCTAACATCGCGCCGCCGAGTTGTCTGGCAACCTGCTCGGACCAGAATCCCTTGTTTTCAAGGTGCAGAACGCGGCCCGATGTCGAGACAATCCTGAAGTACTCCGTGATATCCATGATGTCCTTTTTCGAACTCCTTAATTCGGTCCAAACTTCGCGCGCACTGCCCACAAAAAACGAGCCGCAGCGATTCAACATCTGACTGGGCATCAACCACAGAACCGCTTGTACCAAGTATACAACACCCCGGCTCGGGTCGTCGTGGCGAGCGATGCGGCGAATGCCAAAAAGAGAGATGAACGATTTAATGTGCCCCGTAGTAGCAGCTTCCCGAACTCAATGCGGCCCACTGAGCCATTCGGTCTCGTCACAAACCGAGATTTCACTCCAATAGGACCATCACGCTCGATTCATACAATCGGAGCAGCACGCCCTGAGGAATGAAGGACCTGATTTCTCGGACAGGTCGCGTCAGCCTCTTACTTCGGCAGGGCCGGTGGCAGGGCAATTTCTTCGAGCACTGGCTCCGGCGTGATGGTGATCGCGATTGGATTGGTGGCCACGCCATCGCGTCGAACGACAATCAGCTCGGCCTCGACTGGCCCGGCCAACGGCAATCGAGGCATGTTGAATCGGACACCCAGGTCATACCAGCCCAGAATGTCGGCTTCCATTTCGATTCCACCAAGGTGGACCAGGACTCGCCCCGGCTCGGGTCCTAGCCCCTCACCCGCCAACAGCAACTCGCCGCCGGCCGCGATTGCCTTGGGTTCCACTTCAAACGCGCTGGGGTCGACCGGCAACACTAGATCGGCCGTCAGACGCGTCCCATTGTTCTGCTCGCTCGTTTCGTCGATCTCACGATTAGCATCGACCAGCACGTGCAGTGTTGTGAATGAGGTCGGCTGTCCCTTCTCATCGCGTCCCATCTGATGAACCGCGAAGGGAAGACGGACGTCGACCACCTGGGTTTGGCCCGGCAGCATCGAATCAATCCGAACTCCCGCCATCGGTTGTTGGTCGGTGACTTTTTCATCGTTGCCAGCCAACAGCACGACGTCGAACGGTCGATCGATCGGTTGTTCGCTATTGTTACGAAGCCAAACGCGATAGCGCGGCCCAAGCTTCTCTTCCGGATGCCCCGGATCGACAAACCGAACGGCCAGAAGCTGCAAATCATATTGCGCCGCCGGGACCACCTCGCGCTGGACGTTGACCCACGTGCCACTGACGGTAACTGGCAAGGGCTCCCAAACGGGTGGTGCCCACCACGTCCAGCCGGGACACGCCACGTAAATCGACGGGCGGCACCAGATGGGTCGCGGATCCCACACCGGACGGCACCGATAGTACCAACTCCAGCTTACCCAAGGCGACCAGTAGGGATACGAGTAGTAATAGTCCCCGGGATACGCGTAGAAGCCCGCGTAGTACGACGGCCAATAGAAGTGGAACCGAAAATGACTCTTGGCGTAGTGGGGACTGACATGGCCGAGGTGATAATGACTACCGTGGTGGAGCGCGTGCGTGCCGTGGCCGCGATATCCGGCCGAATGAGGCGGCCCCTTTCCGTGCGGACTGTGTTTATCGAATCCCATGCGACGCGCGACGTCGCCGTCGTGGCGCATTTTGTATTGGCCGGCCAGATCGATGCGTCTTGCCACCGAGCCTGTCGTGACGTGCTTGAACCGATCGTCTCCTGCATGCCCGGTGGCGGACACCGCCCGACCATGGCCGTCGCCCGGCACCTTCCCTTTGCCGACCGACCCACTCCGCCGGATGACCATCTTTGGTTGGTGGTTGTCACGTTTTGGCGAGACAGCCCCGCTTGACGTCCGGCCGTGTTTGGCAACGTCAACGTTGCCCGACCCTCGACCGGCTCGCGACCGGTTGCCGTCGCGCAAGGGTCCCTCCAGCTTGAGACCGGAACTCGCCTTGGCTGAATCGTGGCCGGGCCGACCGTCTCCGCCATGTCCCGCATTGCCGCCGAGAATGCGTTTTCGAACGTCGGACAACGAGGTCCGCTTCGGCGACGAACCGCTGACTCGTTGCGGAGCGTTCCGCGTTTGGTTCTTCGAACCCGTTACGTTGGTTGATCGGTGTTGGTTCGAAACGTCGTTTCGCAAGACGGCTGCGCCCGAAAGGCGACTGCCTGGCTCCTGACGCTTGGAATCGTCGCCACTCACGCGGTGTCGATTCGAACTCGGTTTGACGGAAAACACCGGACCTATCTTCTCGCTTTTTGAAACAGGACTTCTCGCGTCGCTCGTGCGTCGCTTCACCTGCCGGAAGTCTGGCATTGATGTCGCGCGCGTCTTGGCCTCGGATGAGTCTCGCGAAGGACTCCGTTTGACGGTAATGTTCCCGGTCCGTGGAGAGTGCTCCTTGGACGAAGGCCACGCGCGATGTGGCGAAGGCGTGGAAGGCAATGCGCGATTCGACGAATGCGTCGACCGGCGTGCCGAGGACGACCGTGAGGGACCGGATTTGACCTGAGATGATGATCGCGATGAAGACCTAGCCACGGGAGGTGCTTTGATGGACGAACGCGACGAGGATCTCGCCGACGAAGATGCATTTGGCAAGGGTTTCGATCGGGACGATGACCTCGCCACTGAAGACGACTTGCCAGAGGAACGCGACGAAGACCTCGTCGCCGGAGGTGCCGTGAATGACGATCTCGACGACGACCTTGCCGACGAAGGCGCGCGCGGCGAGGGTTGCGGTCGCGATGACGAAGCCCGGGCACTACTTCCCTGATAGGAACGATCCGACGAACGGACGCTTGACCGTGATGCGGAGTGTCTACTCGGTGCCCGAGAATGCGAGGACGACGATCGGGTTGACGGTTTGCCATGGGATGACGGACCGCGAGATTGAGCCACGTCCGCCCAGGGCAGCCAGATCACCACGGAAAGCAATCCGACACCGAGGCTCCGCAAGAACGATTGGCTCATTGGGGGGATATTAGGCAAATGTGACATGGTCTTCTCCCTTTCTTAGATCGACCGTTTGTCGAAACGGACTTTCTCGTTCGAAAAAAAGAGCGAACGGCATACCAATCGACGTCGGGGTCTTCGGACCAAGACAGCCAAGCATCATCAACACGTTACATTATAAGGGTTTATGGTCTTCATGGCAGTGGCTGTCGCAGAGCAGCCATCACCGAGTGCGCCTCAAAAAGTGGGCCAAACTCGCGACACAATAACTCAGATTGACGACACCCTGCCCAGCAGTCTCTTACTTGGCGCGGCCGACTAAACCGGCAAGTTGTGATGGTTTCGCTCGTGTTTCACCGGCCAGAAGTCCGTTTTTCGGACGTCGCGAGACCGGCTCTTCGTGGCGTATCCCCCACTATAAGGTGCGGCACCAACCCACTTCCCACTCCGCCCAGAAAGACCTATACTGATGGACTGTCGCCATCTTGCCGCTCACTGCTCGTCTGACGGCCATAACTCATTTTATTTCATGCTGTTAGAGAACATGTCAAACCACGGAAAACCGGACCATTGGCAGTCACTGGCTTTCGATCTTGGCGCGAAGGTGCCCGCTGAGCCGGATCCCTCGGATCAAACATCTTCGGAAGACCCGAGCAAGACACCTAGCAAGACCTCCCGTTCCGAGTCGCCCCCGACCGCCGAGCCACCCCGCGCCTCGCGACCACCTCGGGCTCCTCGACCTCAAACCAATTGGACAGGACTGGCCGAAAGTTTGGGAGTCCCCTCCGAGTCGCCACAGCTCGCACCGCCGGAAGTGTCCGCCACTGAAGCCGAACCATGCGTCTTTTCCGAGGCGCTCGACTGGATGGAACCACAGCCCTTGATCGAACCTCTTGACGAGGCTGCCTTGGACACACCTCCGGGGCGGGTTGCTCCAGAAGACGGCTGCGAGGAGAGCACCAAAGAGAGGCTGTCGCGGAAGCGTAGGAAGCGACGTCGCCGACCTCGTGAGTCAACCTCCGAGAACGAGACGAAAACCGACGGTGCCGAGCCTGATCCCCTCCACAAAGAACCGCAAGACCTGGTCGAGGAAGAGTCTGTTGCCCATCCGACCGATGAAGCCACGGGTGAGGTAGTCGTTACCCCTTCGAAACGCCGACGTCGTGGACGCGGCAGGAGGAAATCGGCCAGCAAGAGGGTGGCTGATGACACACCGGAGCAGGACGTCGAGGAAGCCTCCGACGAGCCGCTTTCCGACGACGAGCCGACCCGTGAGCGAGGCCGGAACAAACGGACCCGAGAAGAAATGATCGAGCCGGATGACGAATCCGATCCTAATAAGCCCGGGCCTTCTCATCGTGGGATTCCCAGTTGGGAAGAAGCGGT
Organism: Pirellulales bacterium; assembly: GCA_016929515.1. Classification (GTDB taxonomy): domain Bacteria; phylum Planctomycetota; class Planctomycetia; order Pirellulales; family Thermoguttaceae; genus UBA11386. Next base: position 12,794 of record JAFGIR010000370.1, read on the forward strand.
GGGCGTGGTGGTCGCGGCCAATCTCGAAGCCCGATCGAAGAAAAGTCCTAAGGAGGCTTCTTCGCGCACCCGCGGCAATCGCAGCCGCGGCGGCAAAGCGAAAACCGGCTCCAAGCGAACCAAGCCAAACTGACCCACGCGGACCACGGTTACTGCTCGGCCAGACGATGCGTATCTAGGATGATGTTATCTTGCCGTATCAGGTGATCTCGGTCGCGGGCCGGGTTCCTGTTCGTGGCCTCCGCGATGGTGTTCCGCCGAGCCTCAGTGAATAGAGCGATCCGCATACGATGACTAGCTCGCGGGAAATCGTGATCACGGCAGTGGGCGTGGTCAGCCCTGTCGGCATCGGCGTCGAACCTTTCTGGCAATCCCTTGGCCATCGTCGTAGCGGCGTTCGTCGGCTGGACCTCTTCGACGGTAGCGATTTGCCGCCTCCGCTCGGCGCCGATGTGGTCGACTTCGACCCGAAGCAGTACGTGCGGCCGCGCAAGAGCCTCAAGGTTATGAGTCGTGACATCCAACTGGGCTTTGTCGCGGCCGATATGGCTTGCCAACAAGCGGCTCTTGTCCCCGGCGCGGTCGATCCCGAACGATTCGGAATCACCTTCGGCGCCGACATGATCACGTGCAATTTGGCCGAGTTGCAGTCGGCCTTCGCCAAATGCATGGTCGATGGGCAATTCGATTTCGCTCGGTGGGGCAACTCGGCGATGAGCGAAATGTACCCGCTGTGGCTACTCAAATACCTGCCGAACATGCCGGCCTGCCACATCGGCATTGCCCAGGATGCCCGCGGCCCGAACAACTCACTCACGTTGGGCGAGGTGTCGAGTCTGGCGGCGGTGGCCGAAGCGGTTCGCGTTCTCCAGCGCGGCCAGGCCGACGTCATGATCGCCGGAGGAACCAGTTGCCGTATCCACCCGACGATTTGGGCCTATCGCCGCGCCTATCATTTCTCCGAGCGCATCGACGACCCACCGGCGGCCGTGCGTCCGTTCGACGCCGATCGCGACGGAATGGTCTACGGCGAGGGATCCGGCGCGCTGGTGCTCGAATCGCGCCAGCACGCCGAAGCGCGAGGCGCCCCGATCCTCGCGCGAATCGGCGCGTTCGCGGCCGGCTTCGAACCCCAGCCCAGCGGCCGCGATCCCGACGGCCGCGCCGTGCGCCAGACTATCGGCCAGGTGCTGGAACAAGCCGACCTGCGGCCCGACGACATCGGCTATGTCAACGCCCACGGACTGAGCACGCCCCTGGAGGATCGACTCGAAGCGCAGGCCATCCGAGACACGCTCGGCGACGTGCCGGTGACGGCCCTCAAAAGCTACTTTGGAAACCTGGGAGCCGGCGGGGGCGCGGTAGAATTGATTGCGAGCGTGTTGGCCTTCGAGCACGGCGAGGTCCCGCCCACGCTCAATTACCACCAACCCGACCCCGACTGTCCCGTCAATGTGATCCGCGACGAACCGATGAAACTTAACCGACCGGCCGCGCTAGTGCTAAACCAATCGCGAATCGTCCAGTCGATGGCCCTGTTGCTCCAGGCACCTTAACTCAAGGGGGCTAGCTCGAAGGGCCAGAACTGTCTTTCGCAGTAGTAGTCCTGCCCCTCTTTTTGGCGAACCATGTCAGAAGGCTACGAACATTGGGCCGCACGGGTCCGGCAGTTTTACGACGCACTGGCTGGTTTGGAAACCAGCGCGGCGTGGGTTGACGTGGCTCCGCCGGACGGCCAGGAGTGGTTCGAACTGTTGCGTCACAA
>JAFGIR010000371.1 GCA_016929515.1 Pirellulales bacterium
GAGAATCCCTTCCGCCTGTTTGCCACCTTGCGAAACATTGCACTACTCATGGGTAACTCCCATCGCAATTAGAGAAACGAAACTGGTAACCAACGGGCTATCCACCAATGCGGTCCGTCGCGCTTAGCAACGGTGTGTGACCATCCCGGTGCGAGAACCAAACTCGGTTGGCCCCGGTGGGGCCGGCAATACACCGGAGATGGTTACCGTGCTCGCATCCTGGCAACAACGGTATTCGCGGGACGTGGCCCTCTTTCGCATGCCGGTGGAGCTATTCAGCCCACAGCCTCCTCACGCGGCGCGGCAACAAGCCGACGCACATCTGTCGCGTGATTCGGTTTCAAAACATCTGTAGTGAAATTTAGGTTGTGAAAAAGGAATGTCAAATCTGCGAAGCATAGGCAAACGCTGCCGCCTTGACGGACCCGCTGTTCGGTCTCGCGCCGATGACGGGCCGTGGCAGCCAAAAGGAACCGATTATGCCGGTCATCAGGGCGGTCGTGCGGCGGCTGCCCGTGCGATCCAAGACTTCGGTCACGTGACGGCACGGCAAAAACGCCGTTGCGCCACTAGGGTTTGACCAACCTGGTGAAGAAAACAGCTGGCGGCGTCCGCCACGTGGCAGAAGTGCAACATCTTGATGACGACCACGGCTTCCCAACAAGCGCGCCGAACCAACGAAAGGAATCCATCAATATCGAATAGGCCGCCCGCAACGTGTCCGACGGACGAAAAAATCGCGGAAATGCCCGCATGAACCATGGATGTTGAGCCCTTTTGGTCCACGGCGATGCGAAAAAAGAGAGTGGAATGGCGCCGCGTCGCAGGTTCGTCTTTCGAGCAAACATGCGAGAGCTGCCACGATGGAAGCGTGCTGTTTCGTATGGGGGCGCTAGAGCCGATCACCCCGCTCGGGCAGCGCGTCGCGGAGACTTGGCTCCCACGGCCGCGGACATCGCCGCAAAGGACCATGGAACAGCGGTGTCGTGGCACGAATCGTTTCGAGCCGCTCTCTTGCCGCCGGGCAACCGGTGTACGGAAGCACGCGCGGCAGAATCGCGATGATGACCTCTTTGCGTTCGGTCTCCCTCGTACGATCCTGGAAGAGCATCCCCACGTAAGGCAGATTGCCGAGGAACGGGATTTTCTTCTGGATGTCGCTGTCTTTTTCCTTTATCAATCCACCGATGACCATCCCTTGACCATTTTGCAAACGCACGTTGGTCGTGAGTTCGGTGGTCTCTTCCTCGGGCATTTTGGTTACGGGGTTGATTCGCCCGCTGGAGACCTTCGGCTTGACGGTCATGGTCACTTCGTTGGTCGCGCTGATTCTCGGCGTGACGTCGAGCACCACGCCCAATTCGAGGAACTTGACGCTCTGGGTTGCCGCCTCCGAAGTCTGAGTCGTGGTGTCGAGGTACCCGAGTTTCTCGCCGATTTGGATGTGCGCCAGTTGACCATTGAGCACGGTGATCTTGGGGTCGGCCAGCGTTTTGGCGTCGGTGGTGGTCTTCAAGGATTCGACCAATGCGTCGAAATTATGGCCGTCGATCTTCGCCAAGAACGCTTGGCTCGCGTTCGTGGCGGCGAACCCGACCGTTTGCAACGTGGCCGTGTTGCCGGCGATCTGGATGATCTCCTCGAAATTCACGCCGTGCTTGAGATTGTCCTTCAAATCCACGGACAAGATGTACGCCTGAATCTGCACCTGGTGTGGCGGAACGTCGATCTCGCGAAGGTAGCGTTCGACCCGAAGCACGTGGTCAAGTGCGTCCGTGACGACGACAGCCTCTCGACTCTTGCGGTTGTCCGACCCATCCGGATCGTCCTCGGACGCTTTGGCCGGATCATCGGTAATGAACGCGTAGGCGCTGCCCTTTGACGAAAGCAGCCCCTTCATGGTGGTTATCGAATCGACCACTTCCTCGGCCGACACGTAATCCACGGGGATGACCTTACAGGTCAGGTCCAACTGTGGGAGATCGTCGGGCGTATAGACGAAAATGTTCCTTCCTTCACGATGGACCACCAGATTGCACAATCTCAGAATGGCGTTTAGCGCCTCGTCGAAACTCATTCCACGAAGATTGGCCGTCACGTTGCCCGACACGCCCGAGGCAATGAGAATATTCACGGATGGGTTGCTGCTGTCGAGCATCTCCAGTGCTTGACGCGCGCTTGCCTCATTCAGGTTCAACGTAACCGGCGTGGAAGCGTCCGGTGTCGAAACGACCTCGGTTTGGAACGCATTCGAGATAGGATCTTCGTTTCCTCCCGCGTCATGTCGCTCGTGGTCGATCACGGGGCCCGTGGGACGGGGCTCGGTGGGATCGGGAACCAGTGTCTTCTTGTTGCCCGAAGCACCGGCCGCATGAACCACGGTCGAAAGATCTTTCAGAACGCTGTCCCAACGGGACGGTTCCGAAGCGGCCAGTGCCGTGGCGGCCTCTTGGGTCAGTTTTTCCGGCGCGCGACGATTCGACTTTGGCGCCTTGCCCCGAACGGAGGAAGCATCCGGCACGTCACCGGCTTTCGAAGGCGATAGCGAGGTCTGCTGAGATTGGTAATTGGCCACGGTCAAACGCCGCTCGCCCGAGTTGTGAAACGGCGTGCAACCCGCCAGGAGGCAAACCAATAACAGCACGAGACGTCCGTGTTTCGCAACGGGCCCCAGCCGTCCAGGCAGTGACCGCCCCGTGAGCACTGGTGTAGCGGTCACGTTCGTGGAGGCCATTTTCCGACCGTGATAGACGGCCCACAACCTGACGCCCGACGCCCTGCAACGGCCCAACCCACCTCCGCGCGCGCAGCGATCCCACGGGTTCTTCCCTTGTCTGGCCGTTTGTCGTTGAGTGCGTCTTTCCATAGACATCGACGAGCCCGAGACGGTGGGTAGTTTTCGCGGAATAGGTATTCTCAGTGTTAACAGGTCAATTCCAGCTCACGGGACGAGCCAGACCGAAATCGGACGATTGCGCGCAGACATGTAGAACGGACAGTACCCACAACGCTGATAGGGTGGTTGCGCAGCACTGTGTTTGACGGTCAAACCGGATAGATCATCGACCTAGTTTGGGTAAACCTTAAGGGTTTTCCCGCCGCTAGTGTCAAACTGCGTCGAGTATAGGGCCTGAATGGAGAGCTCTCGGTCAACAATGAGAGAAAGTCGACTTCGGTACGATCAAGACGCACCGTCGACACGTGCCGAACCACATGATCTGGCGGGCGGTTGATGGCAATCGAATACCCCATTCGGTGGGCTCGTGATTCGCTGAGAACCGTCGCTCAACGATGCCGATTCCAGCCCAGCGCCAGTGGAGCGTGCGCATTGGCCCCGGGTAGAGCGAATCGCCGCGAGACGCCTTTCATCTCGACCACCGGATCCGTGCCGCAATGATCCTGTTGAGTCATCGCACTATTGCTCCTTGGAACGAGGCGCCATGTGTTTGTCGCGCTGGTGAACCAGTTGAATCACGTCGTCGGTCGAAACGTCCATCTGCCGCGCTTCGGCCAGCAGGGCGTCAATCCGCTCTTTAAGAATTCTCACGCGCTCCTGCCGTCGCAACGGCGAGCCCGCGAAGGCCACGTACGTGCCGGCCGTGCGCCGCTTTTCAACGATGCCGGCCATTTCCAGCTCGCGATAGGCCCGGGCGACCGTGTTCGGATTGACCAACAACTGCTCGGCCAGCACTCGAATCGGGAGGAGTTCTTCGCCCGGCACAAGCCGCCCGGCCGCAACCAGGTACTTCACCTGGTTGACGATCTGCAGATAGATGGGCACGCCGTCGCTGGAAGAGATGTGGATTTGCATCGGTCGGTTGGCCACCGGGATCCCCGAGTCAAAAATTGTATTATTACAATAATACAAATAAGTGCGGTGGTCAAGGGGTCGCACTTCATACTTGGTTGCCGGCCAATCGAGCGACACGACCGCCCGAGGACCCACCCTCAGGGGGGCGATTCAGCACGCCCGACGCGTCCCCGTCTTCTCGGCAGGCTCGCAAATTCGTACCTATCCCCACTTTTGACACGGACTTATTGGCGCCAAGCGAATCCGCGACACCCGATCAGGAAAAACTCAACCCGGCTTCTGTCAATTCCGATTGAGCAAAAGGAATATTATAGGAAGGCTGGGGGCTGTCGGAAGGTCAAGTCGGGATTCACGTCCCTTTGGACTTCCGAACGGTTGTGGTACCTTCAACCATTGGCCGGGCCGCTACAAACCTGCTGCTGACATAAAATACTGTGATATGCCGGAGGCCGCGTCTCGATTCGGAAGCGTCCGAAAGAGCCGATGCCTTGGTGGCTTAGCATTACGGAGTCCAAGAACGTGAACATCCTATTGGCAACCAGTGAAGCGGTTCCCTTTTCGAAGACGGGCGGACTGGCCGACGTGTGCGGCGCCCTGCCGGGTCAATTGGCGCAACTGGGACATAGTCCGGCCGTCATTTTGCCCGCCTATCGCCAGTCGTGGTGCTGTGGACAGCCGATCGAGGAGTTGGGGATCGACTTCATCGTGCCGATCGGAAGCAAGACGGTCACCGGACACCTGCTGCAAAGCACGATGCCGGGCACCGACGTGCCGGTCTACCTGGTGAAACAAGACCAGTATTACGACCGCGACGGGCTCTACCAGGCCGACGGCAAGGATTACATCGACAACTGCGAGCGGTTCGTCTTTTTCTCGCGTGCCGTGCTCGAAGCGATTCGGCTGCTCGACCTGAACGTCGATTTACTTCATGTCAACGATTGGCAGACGGGTCTGGTACCCGCCTATTTGAAGATCGAATACCGAGGGATCCCTCGCTACGAGAACATTGCTTCGTTGTTGACGATCCACAATCTGGCCTACCAGGGCCAGTTCTGGCACTGGGACATGTTGCTCACGGGACTTGACTGGAAGTACTTCAATTGGCACCAAATGGAGTTTCACGGCTACCTGAATCTGTTGAAGACCGGCTTGGTCTTTGCCGATTCGATCAACACGGTCAGTCCGCGCTACGCGCAAGAAATTCAAAGCCCCACGCTCGGTTGCGGTCTCGAAGGAACGTTGCAGCAGCGGCGAGACGTTCTGTCGGGTATCCTCAACGGCATGGACCCGTCGCACTGGAATCCGGCCGGCGATCCGCATCTGGCGGCCGACTACGACGTCGATTCTTATCGCGAGGGCAAGGCCGCTTGCAAGGCCGCTTTGCAGGAAGCGGTCGGATTGCCCCAGCGGCCCGAGGTGCCGGTAGTCGGGCTGATCGGCCGGCTTTGCCAGCAGAAGGGAATTGAGCTGGTCGTCGAAGTCATGAAGCAATGGGCTCCGAACCGGGACGTCCAATGGGTCGTGCTGGGAACGGGCGACGCCGAGTATCACAAGAAGCTTGAGGACCTCGTCGAGCGCTATCCACAAAAGGTGGCCGTTCGGCTCGAATTCTCCGGACCGTTGGCCCACCAGATCGAAGCCGGCGCCGACATGTTCTTGATGCCCAGCCGCTACGAACCCTGCGGACTCAACCAGATGTACAGCCTGGCCTACGGTACCGTGCCGGTGGTTCGCGCGACGGGCGGGCTGGCCGATACGATCGTCGACGCTCGCGAGGAAACGCTCGTCGCGGGCACGGCCAACGGGTTCAGTTTCGGTGAGTACAGCAATCTGGCCCTGGCCGAGACGCTCGATCGAGCGTGCCAGGCCTATCAGGACAAGGAAGTCTGGAACCAACTCGTCACGACGGGAATGCGCCAAGATTGGTCGTGGAATCGAAGCGCGCGACAGTATCTGGCCCTCTACGCTAGAACGATCGAACGGATGAAACAGGCGGCCCACGTTTAACTAGGCCGGCGAAAGGTTGTACCGTCGGAGTATTGGTCTCGCTTTGCAAGACGTGCTTTCGTCTCGCGGAGCGAGAGAAGGACGATCGCCCCTGACGCCTCAGGGCTCATGAGCGAGGGAAAGCCATGCATGACGTTTGTCTGGCCCTGCTGTGGCATCATCATCAACCCTATTACGCCGACGACGTTGGGCGTGAGAATCCAATGCCCTGGGTTCGCTTGCACGGCACCAAAGACTACTGGGGCATGGCCAAGTTGTTGGAGGAGGTGCCCGAGCTGCACGCGACGATCAATCTCGTCCCCTCGCTTCTGCAGCAGTTGATGGCCTATGCTCGGGAGGATTACGAAGACACCCATTTGCGGATTTCGCGTTTGGCGCCCGAGGATCTTTCCCGCGAGGATCTGCATTATCTGCTGGACAATTTCTTCATGGTCCACGTGGACCGCATGATCCGCCCTTATGCCCGCTATTACGAGCTTTTTCGGAAGCGGGGAGTCTCGGTCGATACGGCCGAACAGTCTCGCAAGCGGTTCAACAAGCGGGACCTTCTCGATCTTCAGGTGTGGTCCAATTTGGTTTGGTTCCACCCGTTGGCCTTCGAGCAAGACAAGGACCTAGCCGCGCTGCTCGCCCGAGGCAAGCACTACAGCCAGGAGGAGAAGCTCTGGTTGCTCGAGAAGCAGCGAGCGATGCTGGCCGAAGTCGTGCCCATGCATCGCCGTTTGCAGGAACGAGGCCAGGTGGAACTAACCACCACGCCGTTTTACCATCCGATTTTGCCCTTGTTGTGGGACAAACGATTGGCCCGGCGAGCCATGCCCGAGGTCGTGCTGCCGAAGTATCTCGACGGCTACGCCCAGGACGCCGAGCGGCAAATCGCCATGGCCGTCGACTACCACCAGAAGCTGTTCGGCCAGAAGGCCCGCGGCATGTGGCCGTCGGAAGGCTCGGTTTGCCAAGGCATTCTTCCGGCCGTGGCCGCTGCCGGAATCGAATGGATCGCCACCGACGAGGAAATCCTCTCCTCGTCGACCGACGGTTGGGTCTCGCGCGACGGCCAGGGCTTCCTGCGCAATCCGGAAATGCTCTATCGTCCGTGGCGAATCGAGGAACACGGAAAAACGCTCCAGATCATCTTTCGCGACCACGCGATGAGCGATCAAATCGGTTTCCACTATCAAAGCTACGACGCCGAGCACGCCGTCGGCGACTTCCTTTCGAAGGTGGAAGCGGTGGGGCGAGCCACGAGCGGAAACGCCAGCCAGCGGCCCACGCTGCTGAGCATCATTCTCGACGGAGAGAATTGTTGGGAATACTATCCGAACGCGGGCGTCGATTTTCTCCGCGCGCTCTACCGCCGCGTGGCGGCCCATCCGAAAATCCTCCCGGTCCGCGTGAGCGACTACTTGGCGAAGTATCCGGCCACCGACAAGCTGAAACACCTGTTTCCCGGCAGTTGGATTGGCCACAACTTCGGGATCTGGATCGGCCATGCCGAGTGCAATCGGGCGTGGGATCTGCTTCACGAGACACGGCGGCATCTTCTCCGGCGAACGGAGGAACGAGCCAAGCCGGTCGAAATTCTCGACGCCGCGTGGAACGAATTGTACATCGCCGAGGGGAGCGACTGGTTCTGGTGGTTCGGCGACGATCACCATAGCGAGCAAGACGCACTGTTCGACCGGCTCTTTCGCACTCATTTGCAGAACGTCTATCGCGTGCTCGACGAACATCCGCCGGCCGAATTGGCTCGCCCCATCAGCCAGGGCCATCGGGCCGCCGGGCTGCACACGCAACCTACCGGATTGCTGAACGTTAAAGTAGATGGTCGGCGGACCTACTTCGAGTGGATCAACGGCGGACACCACGTGTGCCAAGGTGCCCGCGGCACCATGAGTCAGGCCACCGTGGGGTTGCTCTCCGATCTTCGCTTCGGCTTCGATCTCTCGCATTTTGCCCTTCGGCTCGATGCTCGGGGCGGATCGCTGAGTGAGCGGCTCGCGGCAATCGATGCGGTGAAACTGGTCTTCTTCCAGCCGGAAGGGTTCGAAGTGAAACTGTCGCATCTCGACCGCAAAACGCCGAAAGCCGAGCTGACGCGCAACGGCAAACCGGTCGCCCACGCCGGACTGAAGGTTGCCGCCGACTTGATTTTGGAATTGACCGTTCCGCTGGGTAGCCTGTCTTTGAAAACCGACGACCCGGTCCATTTCTTCGTGCAACTGTTCAAACAGGAAAAACCGGTCGAGCGGGTGCCGGCCGAAGGGGCGATCGAAGCGACCGTGCCCTCGGCCGACTACGAACTCATCATGTGGCAGGCATGACCGCCGCACGCGTGCGGCGAGGGGCCAAGGAACATGGAATACGTCGGGCCGTTGGAACCCACACCGTGAAGAACGGAACACGCAGCAGGAAAGCCCATGCCAGATTTACGTAAAGACCCGATCGTCGGCCGTTGGGTAATCGTGGCGAAAAGTCGTGCGAAACGTCCGCACGATTTCGACACCACGCCGCGCCGCCGCCGGAAGCAGTTCTGTCCGTTTTGCGAAGGCAACGAGGACAAGACTCCCGGCGAGATCATCGCCTATCGCGAGCCGGGCTCGCGGCCGAATGGCAAAGGCTGGCGCGTGCGCGTCGTCCCCAACAAGTTTCCGGCCTTGGAGATCGAGGGAGAGCTAAACAAGCGGGGGGAAGGCATCTACGACATGATGCAAGGCGTCGGGGCGCACGAAGTGATCATCGAGTCGCCTCGACACGTCATCAGCACGTCCGAGTTGAGCGAGTCGCAGATTCGCGAGGTGCTCTGGGTCTATCGCGATCGCCTGGTCGATCTGAAGAAGGACCCTCGGCTGGTTTACGGGATGATCTTCAAGAACGTGGGCGCGGCGGCCGGCGCGTCGCTGGAGCATACCCACAGCCAGCTCATCGTCACCCCGATCGTCCCGATCAACGTCTGGGAGGAGATGACCGGTTCGTTGGAATTTCAGCATTATCGGGGTCGTTGCGTCTATTGCGACATGATCCAACAGGAATTAGCCCACGAAAAACGGGTCGTCATGGATACGCCCGGTTTCGTGGCCTTTTGCCCTTTCGCAAGCCGGTTTCCCTTCGAGACGTGGATCCTTCCAAAGGTCCATTCGAGTCATTACGAGAAAATTCAGAAGAACGAGGTGGACGAGCTGGCCGGCGTGATGCGTCAAGTAATCGGCAAAATCGAAGTTGCCCTGGATCAGCCTGCCTATAATTACATCATTCATACGGCCCCCTTTGACACACAGGAGCTTGGGCACTATCACTGGCATATAGAGATTATGCCGAGTTTGACCAAGTCGGCCGGTTTCGAATGGGGTACCGGTTTTTACATTAACCCGGTTCCGCCGGAAGATGCGGCCATGTTCCTCGGCGAGGTCGAGGCAGAATCCAGTGAAACGGAGACTTTTACGTCCAGGCGAACTGGATAAACTGGGGCGTGATTGCCGATTAGAAGGTAATCGTCATTGGAATCGCGTCTCAACTTCGGCGCGGAGTCACCGACCCAGAAGAAGAACTTGTCGCCAGCATGCCCAACCCCATTCGATTCTCGTTGGTTCTGCACAACCACCAGCCCGTCGGAAACTTCGAGCACGTCTTTGAGCAGGCCTATCAGGAAAGCTACCGGTCATTTCTCGACGTTCTCGAACGTTTCGATTCGATCAAGATCGCCCTGCACGTGAGCGGCTCGCTCATGGAGTGGCTCGACGCTCGCCACCCGGAATACGTGGACCGTTTGGCCGGGCTGGTTCGTCAGGGACGCGTCGAGATCATCGGCGGCGCTTTCTACGAACCGATTCTGGCCATGCTGCCCTCGCGCGACCGGCTCGGTCAGATCCGCGGCTACACGAACTGGCTCGAAAGACGTCTCGGCGCCGCGGTCCGCGGCCTTTGGATTCCCGAACGCGTCTGGGAGCAGTCCTACACCCGCGACCTGGTCGACGCGAGGATCGAGTATACGGTGCTCGACGATTTTCATTTCCGGACGGCCGGACTGAAGCAGTCGCAACTGACCAGTCATTTCGTGACGGAGGACGACGGTCGGGTTCTGTCGGTGTTTCCCGGCAGCGAACGGCTCCGCTACCTGATCCCCTTCGGCGCGCCCGACGAAACGATCGAATATCTGGGCCAAGTCGCCGAGCAGAACCCCGGCGCGGTGGTCGTGTTTGCCGACGACGGCGAGAAATTCGGTTCCTGGCCCGGCACGTTCAAGCACGTCCATGAAAACGGATGGCTCGAACGTTTCTTCCAAGCACTCACGGACAACCAGGATTGGATCCACACGACCACGTTGTCCGAAGCGGCCGACAACGTCGCGCCGGCCGGAAAGGTCTATTTGCCCGACTGCAGCTATCGCGAAATGACCGAGTGGGCCCTGCCGGTGGCACGGCAAATCGAGTTTGGCCATCTGGCGCGCGAAATGAGCGATGACCCCCATTGGCCCCTGTTGCGGGAATTCATTCGCGGGGGCTTCTGGCGCAACTTCAAGGTGCGTTATCCCGAGTCGGATGAGATGTACTCGCGCATGTTGCAGGTCAGTTGCCGGCTGGAGCAAACCAGCGAGGCGATCGGCCGGGGCGAGCCCATGGACACGGACCTCGTCGACAAGGCGCGGGCCGAGTTGTATCGCGGCCAGTGCAATTGTGCCTACTGGCACGGCGCGTTCGGCGGCATCTACCTTCCCCATCTGCGCAATGCTATCTACGAGCACCTGATCTCGGCCGAAAACCTGTTGAATCAGGCAAATCGGCGGCCCGAACAGTGGATCGAGGCCAAGGCCGAAGATTTCAACTTCGACGGAAACCAGGAGATCCAACTGGCCAACGACCGTTTGGCCATGTTGATTGCCCCGGGCGTCGGCGGCCGGATTTACGAATTGGACGTCCGCCAGATTCGCCATAATCTGCTGGCCACGCTCATGCGGCGACCCGAAGCCTATCACCAGAAAATCGCGGCCGGCGCCAACGACCCGGATGACGAATGTGCCAGCATCCACGATCGCGTTGTCTGCAAACAAGAAGGACTCGATCAGCATCTCCAATACGACGGCTATGCGCGCAAGAGTCTTCTCGATCTGTTTTATGAGACGGACGTTTCGCTCGAAGCGGCGGCTTCGGGTCAGGCGGCCCAGCAGGGCGACTTCTTGACGGGCTGTTACGACGCCCGGGTACGCCGCAACCCGGACCGGATCCAAGTCCAGTTGTCGCGCGAAGGCAACGTGTCGGGTTTCCCCATCCGGCTGACCAAGGGGCTGACGCTCGAAGCAGGCAGTTCGTCGCTGGAGATC
>JAFGIR010000372.1 GCA_016929515.1 Pirellulales bacterium
CCCCTCTTTTAGATTCCTCTTAATTCCTCCTGGATTAAGGCCACTGTACCGGCCATCGACCGAGCGGCGGGAATCCGAGCGTGAAGAACCAGCTTGGGCTACGTCAGGCATGGGGTATGTGAGGCCTGGCTCCGTGTTTCTTTCGAAGGTGTGTTGGGTCCTTGAGGTGTGAAGTGGTCTTTTCAAAGGGCCACATCGCTACTCCCCCGTCCATCACGCGGACCTTTTCGAAACCGGCTGCCCTGAGGATCAGCGCCGCTTCGTAGCCGCGTAGCGAGATCTTGCAAAACGTGATGATTTCCTTGTCCTTGGGCAACTCGCCGAGCCGCTGGCGAAGCGTGCCGAGGGGAATCAAGGTTGTGCCTGGCAGTTGCACCTGACCATATTCGGCCGGGCTGCGGACGTCGAGGAAGACGAAATCGGCTTGCGATTCGATCATCTGATGGACTTCAGTGGGCGAAATGCCAACCAAGTAGCCGTCGAGTTTGTTGCGGGCGACGTTGGCGGCCGTGATGATATTGTCCATCGCCGGAGCGTAAGGCGGGGCGTAGCAGAGGTCGGCGTTGGCCAACTCGTCGAGGGTCATTCGGGCAGTGATGGCCATGGCGGCCACGTCGATCCGCTTGTCGGCGGTTCCTGACCCCGTTGCTTGAGCACCGAGGAGCCGCCGGGAGGCTTTGTCGGCCACGAGTTTGAGCAGCAAGGGTTTTGCCTCCGGCATGAAGTGGGCCTTGTCCGGCGCGGGAGCCATGGCCGTAACGACGTCGTAGCCCTCGGCCACCGCGGCCTTTTCGGTCAATCCAGTCCGCGCAATGCAGTAGTCGAAGACCCTGCAGACCGTACTGCCGAGCACTCCAGGAAAGACGTCGGGCTGGCCGCAGAGGTTATTGGCCGCGACACGACCCTGCTTGTTGGCCGTCGAGCCGAGCGGGACATAGCAGGGGTTGCCGGTGAGCAAGTCGGTACACTCGACACAATCGCCCGCCGCGAAGATGTCCGGGTCGGACGTGCACATTTGCTGGTCGACTTTGATGGCTCCGGTGACTCCGATGTCGAGCCCGGCGTCGCGGGCGAGCTTCACATTGGGGCGAACACCGATCGACAGAATGACCATGTCGGCCGGCAGCGTTCCCCGAGTGGTCACCACGCTGGTGACGCGGCCGTTGCCCTCGAACGACTCGACTCTCGTGCTGGTCAGTACCTTGACGCCATGCGATTCCATGTGCTGCTCGACGAGTTTTGCGATTTCCCAGTCGAGCATGTTGAGGATTTGCGGGAGCATCTCGACGATGGTTACCCGGCAGCCTTTCGCGACGAGTGCCTCGGTGGCCTCGACGCCGATGAGCCCACCGCCGACGATGACGACGTCGCGAGCCTTGTCTTGGGCGAGCAGATTCTTGATTCCTTCGGCGTCGTGGACGCCGTGCAGGGTGAATATGTTATCCAACTTGATGCCGTCCAGCGGCGGGACGACCGGGGTGCCGCCCGTGGCAAGCACCAACTTGTCGTAGCCTAGCCACGACTCGGTGTAGCGGTCATCGTTGCCATTGCCGTTGCGCACTTGCACGCGCCGTTTGGCTCGATCGATTTTGGTTGCCTCGGTGTGGTTCATGACATGGACGTTCTTGACCTTTTGAAAGAAAACCGAGTCGCGAACGACGCCGACCGGCGTGGACATCAACTCGGCTTGCTCCTTCACGACGCCCGAGACATAGTACGGCAAGCCGCACCCAGCGTAGGACAGGAACTCGCCTTTCTCGACGATGGTGACCTCGGTATCGGGCCGAAGACGAATGACCTTCGAGGCTACTTTGGGCCCGGCGGCCACACCGCCGATCACAACGACCTTCATGGGAGAATGAGACACTTGCGGACCTCCTCGGACTTTGGAAATGTATCAATGGTGAATGTTCGGTCAACGGTTACCGCGAACGTGTTGGACGGCCGCCGCATGAATATCGCTACTTCGTTCGGCCGGACGGCTCGGAGACGTTTTTCAAATCGAGCACCGGCGTGTCGGCAAATGCGTCGATTTCCTCGATCTCGATGACATTATCCTTCACCGAGACGATCTTGCACTTGCTCATGGCAATCGGATTGGGGCGAACCGGGGCGTGGGTCGCGAATACGCCGCGCTTCGGGTTTTTCGTGTTGCCGCGAGGGTGGATCTGAAGGATGGATCGTTTCTCGGGGGTGTCGTTGCGGTCGAACCAGTACAAAACCCAAACCTCCGAAAACTGATCCAGCCCAAGCAGCCCCTTCTGGTACTTCTTGTCCACGACGATCGTGGTTCGCCCCTCGGTTTTCCTTACCCAACCGATAGGACAAACCGTGTACTTTACGACCATCTTTTCTCCTTCAGCGTTGCCCGTACATTCCATCGCCACGAAAACAATGCTCAGTCCGACGAGGAGCAACCCGGCAATCCAAACGTATCGCATGGCCTCTCCCTGTTAGAAGAAAATGAAGACGCATACAATCAAGACCACCGCCAACGGTCTATTGGGCGGCGACAGCTTCCGGGGTAAAGAACAGACGGCAGAAACAGTGGCCTTCCTCCGCGATTTCCTTCATGAGTTCGGGGCACGGGCAGAGCGTGTCCACTCCCTTCAGCGGCGGTTTGTTTTTTTGCTTGCACGGGCAGACATACTCACCGACGGCGGCAAAATTCTCCGTCATCAACCCGACGACCTTCTGCACTCGGGCTTCATCGGGGTTCAAGACCAGCTGTTCTTCGTTCGCAATCGTTTGCAACCTGGCGAGGTTCTTGTCGTATTCCGACATGGTGTAGCTCCCGTGGTTTCTGGCTATTCTCTGAATACAATTGTCAACCATCGAGTGTAAATACTGCTCCCACGCAGCACTCGAAGCACTCGTTGGGCAATTGGGACCACAACCAGGTTGTGGCTCGGATGCCCGTGCAATGGGCCGCTCCAAGTTTCCGCACGCCGTATCGTTTCAGTGTCGCGGCGGTTGCCTCCAACCGCCGCGGCGTCGCACGGACGAGGTGCATGCCGCCGAGCACCGCGTAAATCCGATCCCGACCGGTCAATTCGGCAACATAGTCGAGCGTGTTGACCACGCCGCTGTGAGCACAGCCGAGCACCACGACGATTCCGGCGGCCGTTTCGACGTACATTGCTTGATCGTCGAGCAGCGGGTCGGGTTGATGACAGTCGGCGTCGAGGAAAAAAGGGCCGCCCGTATCCTCGAAATCATTGCGTCGCGGAATTTCGCCGGTGAGGTGAACGCCCTCGATCAGTTCGGTCGGCTGTCGGGTCCAAATCAAACGCCGGGTTCGCCGTTGCAGCGTCTGCTCGTCGAAACCGGCCATTCCAATCCCGCGATGAGGTGGTTGCTTCTCGCGGTGGTAAGTTTCGCCCAGCGCATCCGGGTGCAGATAGAGGTCGATCGGTCCGGCCGCGTCGAGGACGTCGGTCAATCCGCCGACGTGATCGAAATGGCCGTGACTGATGGCCACCATCTCAGTGGTTTCCAGAGGAATCCGCAGTCGTTCGGCGTTGTGCCGCAACACGCTTCCTTGGCCCGTGTCGAACAAGATGCGATGTGCGTCGGCGTCGATCCAAAACGCCAGCCCGTGCTCGGCCAGCAGATCGGCTCCGCGCACGGTGTTCTCGGCGAGTACGGTTATTCGCAGGTTCTGGATCATGGTTGGCCGGCGTTGGTTCTGGCGGCGTGAACGCAAACAGGCGACGTCGTGTCACCGGACGGTTTGGTAGTAATGTCGTCCTTCGACGTCGGTCTGCCGAAGACGCCCTTGTGCGTTGAGATACTCGATATATTTCACGACTTCATTGCGGTGCATGCCTGTTCCCTGGGCAATGTCGTCGAGCGTGCACGGCCGGCGCTCGATGAGGGCAACAACACGGTCGCGACTGACCTCCGAGACGGCTTGCTCCCGCGTGGCGCGAAACTCCGCGATGATTTCGGCAGGCGGACGAAACGAGGAAGCCAACTGGATCAGCCGGTCGCGCGAGACGGCCGCGGCGCAACGGTCGGCCGGCGGACGGGTCACCGTGTTGAGCTGGATGCGGTCGGGCCGGATACGCTCCGCGTGGCGGGCGATTTTCGCCACCTCGGCGTCGGTTGCCAAGTCGGCCACGAGGAGCACTTCCAGCCAGTACTTGCCGTGAAATTCATTGCGAAACGTGATCAGACCGTCGAGCAACTTCTCGAACGTAAGGCTTTCATCGGGGCGGTTGACTTGCTCGAACGTGTGCGGGGTGCCCGCGTCGAGCGAGGGAATCACCAGATCGGCATCGCGCAACTGCCGGCGGACGTCTTCTTGCCACAAGAGCGACCCGTTGGTCAGTACGGCCAGCGGGACGTTCGTCATGGTCTTGACGCGGTCGACGACTTCGCCGATTCGCGAACAGAGGGTCGGTTCGCCGGAACCGGACAAGGTGACGTAGTCGGGACGCGCCGCGAGTCCTTCGTTCAATTCCAAAAAAATCTCGTCTACCGATACCCACTCCTTCCGCTCGGTCGTCCTGCAAGTCGTACGGCCCAACTGGCAGTAGATGCAGTCGTAGGTGCACGTCTTGAAGGGAACGAGGTCTATTCCCAGCGATCGCCCCAGCCGACGAGAGGGTACCGGCCCAAATACGTGCTCGTTCATGGTTCTTGCGGTTCTTGTTCGGCCGGGGGCCGTTCCTGTTTCTGGAGGTTGTTGCACAGGACCGTTCTAACAACCTCGGCAAATGCCTCCGTGGTCGGCGACTCCGGGCCGTCGTGGAGAAACGCTCGGCCCGCGTCGCCGGCCATGACGACCTCGGGATCGATCGGAATTTGTCCCAAGAACGGGACGTCCATTTCCTGGGCCAGCGCCTTGCCGCCGCCGCGTTTGAACAGATCGATCTGTTCTCCGCACTTCGGGCACACC
>JAFGIR010000373.1 GCA_016929515.1 Pirellulales bacterium
CACGACAAACGCGAAGCCATGAAAAAGGCCGAAGCCAAGCGCGAAATGGCCCGCCAGACGCAACGACGCGTGTAGCCGGCCGTAGGCAGCTGGCAGTGATCGGGCGGCTCGGCAAAGTAGGTCCACGGCGACCGTGGGCATGGCGCCCGGCTGGGCCTGTTCCGTGGTTTGTGTCACTCCAAACGCCGCGTCGCCAGGCATTGTCTAGGTCAATTCGTCTTGCTCGTCGGAAATCGCGTCTCCGTCATGGGTCCCGGGAATCCGCACCGTGACAGAGGTTCCTTTTCCAAGCGAGCTTTCGATGGACGCTTCGCCGCCGAGAATCCTTGCTCGTTCGCGAATGCCGCGCAGTCCAAACCGATCGGCTCCGACCGTCGAAACATCGAATCCACTTCCCCAGTCCTTGATCTCCAATAGGATGGAGCTCTCGTGTTCCCGAAGACTGATCACCACCTTTTCGCTTCCACTGTGACGCGTGGCATTGTTGAGGCCTTCCTGGACAATGCGGTACAAGGCGTTCTCCAGAAGCGGGTCGAGTCGGCCGAAGTGTGAATCGCAGACGAATTCCACCCGAGGAAGCGCGTGGCTGCCCCGTATGGCGATCAACTGCGCGATGGCCTCGACAATTCCGGATTCCTCAAGCACCAGTGGCCGCAAGTCGGTGATTAGTCGTCGCGTTTCCGCCAAGGCACGGTCCAGGGAATCTCGCCCGGTTTGATAGGCCCTTGGGGCGGCCTCCGCATCGGTACGCTGCAATTCATCAAACGCCTCAAAATGCAGTATGGCCGCAGAGAGCAACTGCGCCAGGCTATCGTGTATTTCGTAGGCCACGAGTTTCCGGTCGTGTTGTTGCGATTCCAGGAGTCGCCTGAGCGCTTGCTGTTCTTCCTGCAGGGTTTCCTCGGCGCGTTTGCGAGCGGTTATGTCATTGCCGATACAAAGGATCTCTTCCGGGCGGCCCGAAGCATCACGAATCCCCTTGTTCGTCCATGCGATCCATTTCGACGTACCGTCCTGCTGGACATTTTCGTTCTCGTTGTCTTGGTATCGCTCGGGATGTTCACAGATGTCGTGAATCAACTCGGCCAAGTCGCGTCCCGAACGCTCGATCAAAGGGACAATCGTCCCCACAACGTTTTTGCCCAGCAGCTCGCGTTCGGTGTAACCAAAGAAGGACAAGGCGTGGCGGTTTGCATAGGTCACGTTTCCCTGCGTATTCATGCGCAAGACAATACTACAGGACTCTTCGACCAATTCTCGATACTTGGCTTCACTTCGGTAAATGTCAGTCAGCATGACCTGGCAACGCCCCACGTCGTCTTCGAGTGAGCGGACTTTCTGGCGCAACCCTTCGCATTCACGGGCCAATTGATCGGCGGAGAGTTCCGATCGCTGCTCACTGCCGTCCAGTGGTTTGCCGGTTCCGAATCGTTCCTCTTTGGCTGGTTCTGTCGGTTCCATAGCGACATACCCCATATGGCTAGAATTGAGGTCTACCTGAAAGGGCGCTGCTCCCTAACCTACCCTATGCGAGGGCCTCGCGAAATACCTCTGGCGTATGGTTTTCTGCCCGGCCATTTTTCACTCCAGACAACGGTCGCTTGGGCCACTGCCGATTCTCTTGGTTCTCTGACATACAAGGGTGGAGGCATGGATGACGATGAGTTGCGGCAAGTGGCTTGTGTTTCCATTTGGCCGACATGACTCGGCGTACCGTCGCAGGGTGGCCCAACAACAAGTTCACCCTGTGGCTCGCGTTGAATCGGGCAGCGCGCGAAGCCGCCCGGGATCGGCAACTGACCGCCAACCGGGGGACGATCGTATGAAAGTCTTTCCCTCAACGGAGGGAATTTGTCGACAACCGGCCAAATTGGCCACGCAACTTACGTCGACATGATGCAATGCAACTAGTTGCAAAATAAGGACATCTGGATGATGCAATCGACGCAACTTAAAGTCCAGGTCGAGGGGGTGGGGACAAAAGCCCAGAAGCCCAAGAACTGCCTGAGCCGGCTCGCTCGTTGGACGGATCGCGTCAGTCCAATCCTCGATGTGTTGCCCGTCGGAAGATTCTTACTACGATCGCCTGTTTCCCTCAGTCTCATGCACCGTGGCCCGGTCTCTTGCGAATTGACCTTTCGTGACGCGGCGAATTCTGGTACTTAACGCCGCCGCATACGGCAATTATCCAAGCGGGAGCCGTGTTCCGAGGTGTGTTCGCCTTGCGGGAAGACACGCCTACGCGTGCAGATCCGGACACTTCTTCCGATCAGGTCACGTCTCACGAGGGAAGTGGGGAAAGGTCCAATGAAGCGTTTAGTCCTCCGTCTATCGGTACTGTCCGCGGTTGTGTTGGTCGGCTGTATTGCGATTGCCTACGCCCAGCACCAAAGCGACGCGAGCGAATTGTCAATCCCGGACTCGAACACCTCGACGTTGACCCTGGGAGCGCCCTCGAACCCCGCGACGGTTCTTCCACAGCCGAATCCGCTGCGAGGAGCGAGAGACGGCCTTGGGCTTCGCGAATCGTCTCCGCCGACCTATTCGCCGCCGTCGATCGGTGATTCCACCGTGTCGAACGACGGAGTCGCGACGGTCGAGAGTCAACCGTCCGGCGAGCCGCCCTTGCCGACGCCGCCGCCCGACCCGTTCGGGATCCAAGCGGCCCGTGAATCGTCGAATGCCGAACCGCCGGGTGGAGCGAGGGTCGATTCTTCACCCGGATCAGGCGGGTACGCCGTTGAAGAGCGTCGCTCGTCGGCGTCTTCAGCGCCCGCGTGGGGCGCCGATCGAAATGGCGCGCCAAACAGCGTGGGAAATGGCGCGGCCGATTTGTATCCGGCGTCAACGAACGGGCTTGCCGCGTCGACTCCGAGTCAGCCCCCGCGGAACTACCCCCAACAGGACGCGACGTTGCCCAACCGCGACGATCGGCCGGGCCAGTTTGAAACGAATCCGTACGTCCCGCGGCTTGGCGCCGAGGCGCCCAGACGCTTCGAGAACGAATCGCCGCCGCAGCCTTTGGCGAACGACTGTCGCACGACGGTCCCGCCGGCAAGCTCCTACGACGATTCATCGAATCTTGGGCAACGAACCGACGATCTTGGGCAACGAACCGGCGACTCGCGGTTGTCAACATCTTCGACGGCGAACGAGGGAACCGGCCAACCGGCGATGGATCGGAGACTCGACGGGCAACAGACGCCCCAGTTGACCATCCAGAAGATCGCGCCGGAGGAAATCCAGGTCGGCAAAACGGCCACGTTCAAGATCGAGGTGAAGAACACGGGCACGGTCACCGCCGAAAACGTCGAAATCCGCGACGAGATTCCCCAGGGGACCGAGCTGTTTGAAACCGAGCCCGAAGCCACCCGGGGTACGCGAGGCGAGTTGGTCTGGCGTTTCGACAAGATCGAGCCGAACGGCGGAGCGTCGGTCAAGATGCGGGTGACGCCCCTGGTGGAAGGCGAAATCGGCAGCGTGGCCACGGTCTACTTCGGCACGAGTGCGTCGGCACGCAGCCACGCCACGAAGCCGGAACTTGCGTTGAACGTCTCCGCGCCCAAAACACTCATGATCGAGGGAGAGATGACCGTGTCGATCACGGTCTCGAACCCGGGCAGCGGCGCGGCGACGAATGTTGTGTTGGAGGAACACGTGCCGCCGTGTCTTCAGCATCCGGCGGGAGCCGAACTAGAGTACGAGGTCGGCAACTTGGCGCCGAACGAAAGCAAATCGCTCGATTTGCAATTGACGGCGGTGCGTCCGGGTCAGGGTAGCAACGTGCTGATTGCCCGCGCCGATGCCGTTGCCGAGGTCAAGAAGGAGCTGCCCATCGAGGTCGTGGCGCCGGAGCTGAAAGTTGCCATGTCGGGCCCGAAGACCCGCTATCTTGAGCGGCAGGCCACCTACGAACTCGCGGTGAGCAATCCGGGCACGGCCCCGGCTCGCGACGTTCGGCTCACGGCCGAATTGCCGCGCGGTTTGAAGTTTGTCAGCGCCGACAAGAATGCCCACTACGATCCGCAGACGCGAACCGTCCAATGGGCACTGGCCGAATTGCCCACCGGCAAGACGGGCACGGTTCAGTTGACGACGTTGCCCGTCGAAATCGGCCGGCACGCCGTCCAGTTTCGCGGCACGGCGGACAAGGCGCTTGCGGTCGAGGAAAAAGAGCAAATTTCGGTCGACGGTATCACCGCGCTCCGTTTCGAGGTGGTCGACGTGAAAGACCCGATCGAGGTGGGTGCCGAAACCGTCTACGAAATCCGCGTGCTCAACCAGGGATCGAAGGAGGCAACGCACGTGGTGCTCGAAGCCATGATTCCCCGGGGCTTGGACGTGGTCGCCGCCGAGGGGCCCGACGGGCCGATGAATCGGAACCAAGGAAATCACGTGGTCTTCGATCCGCTGTCGCGCCTGTCGCCGAAGGCCGACGTTACCTATCGCGTTCGCGTCAAGGGGCGCGAGCCGGGCGACCAGCGCATCAGCGTTCGCCTGATGGCCGCCGAACTGCAAGGCCCGGTGACCAAGGAAGAAAGCACGCGCGTGTTCTCCGATCGCTAGCAGACCTTCTCGGCGGCTGTCTGGAGTCACTTCTTTGCATCCGGCGTGGTCGGCGTGCCGGGCGGGTCGACCATGGCTTCTGCCGGCCGGCAGCCGCAAGCCCGGCGGACTTCTCGATTCTCGCGAGGTTGCGTTTCGCAAGGGCGTAACGTGCGGCAGCCTTGTGCCGACAGGTGACTCGGACAGCAAAGTCTGGGGTAAATGCGCAGAATAGACGAGTGCTTCGCCCGGTCTGGGTTGACGGAGCCAGGCCCGAAAAACGGACTCGGGAGACCGACAGCCGGCCGTCTGCCGACGGTCGACAAGCTCCTTGACACATCTGGCTGTCCCTTCGATACTAACGGGTTCTATTGAAAAATACGTACCAGCCAGGTTCATTCTTCTTTCCACGGAGAAGGCGTATCATGGAAATCATCGTCAGAGACAATGCGGATCAGATGAGTCGGTCTGCCGCGACGGTTGTTGCGCGAGTTCTCAATTCGAAACCGAACGCGGTTCTGGGGTTGGCCACCGGCTCAACGCCACTGGGCCTCTACAAGGAACTCATCCGCATGCACAAGGACGAGGGGCTCGATTTTTCCCAGGTGACCACTTTCAACCTGGATGAATATGTTGGCCTGACGAAGAAGCATCCTCAGAGCTACCACTACTTCATGCACGAAAACCTCTTCAAGCATATTAATATCCCGACTCAGAACATCTACATCCCGTCCGGCACGACCGACAACTACGAGGCGTTCTGCGAATGGTACGAAGACCAAATCGAGCGTTGCGGCGGCATCGATCTTCAGATCCTGGGCATCGGGAGCGATGGTCACATCGCCTTCAACGAGCCGACGAGTTCGCTGGGATCTCGCACGCGAATCAAGACGCTGGCCAAGCAGACGATCGACGACAACGCCCGGTTCTTCGATTCGGCCGAAGAGGTTCCAATCTACGCGATCACGATGGGAGTCGGCACGATTCTCGAAGCGCGGAAACTGTTATTGTTGGCCAATGGTCGCGCCAAGGCGGCAGCCGTCGCGGCAGCCGTCGAGGGACCGGTTACGAGCATGATCACGGCCAGCGCGCTTCAACTGCATCACGAGGCGATGGCCATTGTCGATCGTGAAGCGGCCAGTTCGCTGAGAATGCTCGAATACTACGAGTGGATTCAGGCCAAGATGCCCGACGCTCCCTAGAGGAACGAGGCCGGTTGGTGTATCTTGCGACAACCGAGGTCGAGCATTCCATAACCATCAAGGAGTTCTTCTATCCATGCGACTAGTCTTGCTGGACCAGCTCACCGAGAAACGTTTTCATTTTCATCCCGTGGCTTTGAGTCGGCCGATTTGGGAATTGCGTTGCGGCATCACGTCGTTGGCCGAGAAACTGATTGCCCGGGTCAAGCCGGCCGACGTGGCCTGCTTCTGCCCACCGTACATGGCCGACGCCTATCGGGCGCGGACCGCGTGGCCGGTCAACGAGCCGGCGTCCCTGGTCGGCGACGATTTGTTGATCCTCAGCCCCCGCGTAAAGGCCGACGGACTTCCGGAAGACGTGTGTGGGCCGAACCGCGTCCAACTTGACGAAGACGGCGACTGCCTGCTGCTGCGCGTGGCCAAGGAAGACGTTGCTCAGCTCAAAACCGACTCGATCGACGCGCTAATCGAATCGGCCAAGGCGGTTTGCGAACCGTGCGGCTGCAAGTTGCCCACCTGGGACTACCTTTGGGATCTGGTTCTGGAGAATCCGGAGCAACTCACCAAGGACTTCGCGGCGGCCGACCGCAGCGGGATCGAGGGCACG
>JAFGIR010000374.1 GCA_016929515.1 Pirellulales bacterium
ATGAAAACCATAATCAGCCGCCGAATACAAGGCTCAATTGACGCGGCACCGCGTCGAAAAAGTTCAATTGGCGTCTTGTCGCCCCGATTAGACTTACGATGACGCCCCTGGGCAAGTGCACCAGAAAGTGCACCGCCCGAGGGCTCGTCCACCGTCGCCCAGACAACCGTTCTTGGCGACGAACTTGACTTTGCCCCAGGCAAAGTCGACAATAATCAACCACGGCCATAGGCCGTGGTTTTACGAGATAATAAACGGTGAGGTTGGGAGACTAATCTATCCAGCGCCCTGGTGCGAAAACGGCGCGTACAGCGGATTGGTAGAGGTCTCGGTCGTCTTGACCGATCCGCTGCCCCAGTGTAGCAGCGGTCATTTTTTCGCCGCTGTGGCGATTTGGGCAGGATCAGCGGGATCCCGGTGAGTTTCTGAGTGCTCTCCGGGTGATGCGGCCGGCGCGCCACCTCAACGGCTGCACGTGCGGTTCGCATCGAGCAGGACCGTTTCAATGGCGGGCCGGTTATTGGCAAGAGTGTGCGAACGCGGCTGCGCAACTCAAGAACTCATCGCGGCTATCGCTTGACGGAAACCGTATCGGTTCCCGACTCCGTCGTCCCTGCTACCGTCTCGACGGTCAAGCAGAACGTGGCCGTCTCGGCGTCATCGCCAAGGACTCCCACGACGACCTTTCGTGAACATCGGACGACGATGTTCCCACAATTGTCGGTGAACGTGCCGAAGTCAATGCTTGTGCCATTGACACTCAACCCGCAACTGCCCACCACCGCGCCGGGCATATTGGTATGGATGGAGACGGCATCTCCAGGAGCGTTCACCACCAGCACGCTTGGCGAAACCGTGATCTCCAACGCGGATGCGTTTCCGACCACAAGACCGAGCAACAAGCAGAACGAACACACAACTACCTTGAACATGATACACCTCCTGAAAACAAAAAATTCACTTCGCCCATCTTATTTTTTAAGGATATGCGAAACTGGGAAAAATCCACCCCGAGGCGGCGCCAATCGCTTCAGGCAATCACCAAACCGCCGAGACTCACACGGTTCTTCGGCCGAGTGTCTTCGGATAGAACGTCGACCTGATGGCGAAGCTCCACGGCGACGGCTTCCAGGATGCAACGCACCATCTCACCGCGCGTATGGCCGGGCGTCAGACCATCGAACGCGCGCCGAATCGGTTGGTGGTACATCGGTTCGAAGATGAAAACCCAGCATACAAGCATCTTGAATTGTAGTCAAGGCGTCGGCCGGCGTCAATTGCGCGGTTTCCAGGCTCGTTTCTCCAATCCATCATGCCCCGGCCACCCTGTGTGCACGTTCTTGCCATTGCGGCGTCTTGCCCGCCTAATGCTCACCGCCTCCCGTTTCGTCGGGCCCGATCTCGATTGCCTGAGCCATGGCTGATTGGCCGTGTGGGTTGTAGAACCGGACTGAAATCAGCCCGTCGCGCGGCTGGATGTCGTTGAAGACTAGGTCGACCGCCTTTCCGTAGCCACCCGCCTTGGCCGCCACGTCCAAGTCGCGGACCACCTCTTTGCCCTGGATCTGGATGCTCGTGGCGAACTGGCCGGGCCGCTCGGGTTTCCGCAGTTCGGCCAGCTTGATTCGAACGTAACAGGTCGGGCGGGGCGACACCGTGAAATGGACCGTGAAGTCGTTGCCGTGCATGCCGTAGCGGTAGAGTTCCGGGTCCTTGGTACCGAGCACGTTTTCGGCGCGAGGCTCGGTCCAGAAGGCGATCGGCACGAGATCGGCGAATTGAGACAATCGCATGATCACCTCCGTGGCCGGTCGCCACGCGTGCCCTTGCGAGTCGACGTAGTCACGGCGATTCTTATAGCCAAAAATCACTCGTTGTGGCCCGGTTGGTCCCTCGCCGGCCCCAAAACCCGTCGCGCCGGTGGCCGCCGACCATTGCAGGCCGTCGACGCAGACGTCGTTGCCCTTGGCAATCGGATTCCGCTTGCCGAGCGCAACGACCTTCAGCGTGTGTTTGCTCTGTTTCAGGCCGTTTTTATAATAGAGCACTTGCTGGTCGCGCGTGCTCGGGCACCAACAATCCAGGCCGGCGGGCTGCTTCACGCCATCGAGGTAGACGTCGGCTTTTCCGCCGCTGGGTCCGGCCCGACCAATCAGGCGAACCTGATTGCCCTCGAAGGTGAAGATTGCCTCGCTGCCGGCCGTCGTCGCCATGTGCAGCTTGCCCTGGTAGGCGGCCGTGTCCTCGACGACGTCCCACTTGCCCCCGTATTGAAGCGCGTCGTCGTCGACCATCTCTTGTGGATCGTCGCCACGGACAACGATCCGTGTCTTTCCATCGTGGCGGATGGTGACGATGCAGTCTCCGTTTTCCAACGGCCGGATCGTGTAGCCATTGTCGTGGAGGGCTTCATCGGCAAACGGTACAAGCGGCTGGCCGTCGGCCGTAACCGAACTCGGGACAAATGCCAGCCGCAAGACGTCGATCTGCCGGCCCGGGTCGGCAAACGTCTCGTAGTCAACTCTCCCCTTGCCATAGACGACCGACGTCACGACCGAGCCGCTTCGCATGATGTGGTTTTCGCGGGCCGCGCCGAATAGATCCGGCCGCCACGCCATGCTATCGAGGGTGTATTTCATCGGAAACGGATGGGCCAGATTGAACCAGATCCTGCTCACGCGGAACCCGCCGTGTATCAAGTCTTCGACCACTCCGTTTTCATGTGCGTCGTAGGTGCCGATGAGAGTCATCCGCCGCCCCAGCTCGGTCGCCCAGGCGCTGTCGGCCATCTGGCCGTAGCGCAACAAGAACGGGGCCAGCGTTTGGGTTGAATACTGAAGCGAAAGGGCACAGCAACCGCTCGACTCCGGCAGAGTCCATGTGCCCGAGTAAAGTCCACCGTCCGCTTTCGGATCGACGGCCGCGCGGGCGAAGAACAACGTGATGATGTTTCGGCAGTCGCGCCGCCAGTTGGGGAATCGGTCCGAATGGTCCATCATGTACCGCGCCGCGAAACAAGGCAGAATCACGGTGCAACCGGGGTTCTGC
>JAFGIR010000045.1 GCA_016929515.1 Pirellulales bacterium
GGTGCCGCGCCAGCGGCAAGAGGCATTAGATGACCTTGAGGAACCTCCTGTTGCTGCGCAACACCGACGATTTTCCGAAAAAGCGACGAGAAATCGCAACGCGATGGGCGGAAAATCATCGGTGCCACCCAAAATACGAATTCTCGGACGCCCTCGCGCTTGTCGTGGACATGGCACCCGAGCTTCTACTCCATCGGCGACCGTGGCTCGGCGTTTCGACACAAGCAACCATGGAAAATCCCTCGTGAATCCTAGCTCCATGCATACCACAGCCCGATCGGATTTTCCAGTCGAGTTTTTGGCCACCCCTCTTTGTCACCACGAAGTTCGCGAAGGGCACGAAGACCGACGGAGAAGACAGAGGGGAACCACGGATGAACACAGATGGACACCGATGGAAGAGAAAACCGGAGCGGGCGCAGGAGGGTCGTAGTCCAACGATGGAGATTGGCCACGAAAAACACGAAGACGCGAGCGGCGGCACACCAGAAGTGACCATGTTGAAGCAAGGGCATCCGGTGGCCGTGCGAATCTCCAGACGGTGGGCGCGGCCGCCCTGAAAGGGCCGAATATCATAGCCCAGGGCAACGCCCTGGGGTGAGGTACCACCGACTCCGCGCCGCCGCCCTGAAAGGGCAAAACACGTTTGTCCGGCCCCTTCAGGGCGACGTGCGAAAGGGGGCGCTTGCGTACCCAGGGCGTTGCCCTGGGCTACCAAGTTTGAGCCCTTCGGGCTGGAGAATGGGGTGCTTCGCAGCGTGGCCCAGCTCTCGGTGTGCGGCGGCTTGCGAAAACTGTTAATGGCGTTGAATCGATAAAACGACACTGCTTGCCGGAGGACGTGAATCGAGAGATAATCGGCAAGCAGTGCGGGCCAGCCTCGGAGATCGACATTTTTCCGAGGCAAGCAGTGGCACACCAGAAGTGACCACGTTGAAGCAAGGGGACGGGCCGACTCAATAAGGAACTTCAGTAATGTGCAATGCCCCCTTGGATGACCTCCGATCCACGAAGATCAAGACTCCGGCCCATTTCCTTTTTTGATTCGCCGGATGGCCGCCGCTTCGGCGGCCGGATCGAATTCCGGGTTGGGAGTCGAGGGAATCGGGGCGCCGACCGCTCGTTGCCAGGTTCTTAGCACGCGGCGCATCTCGTTGAGCTTCTCGGGCATGGACGCGGCCAGGTTGTTCCGTTCTCGGACGTCACGGCTCAGGTCGTAGAGTTCCAGGCCGCCGTCCTCGAAATACTCATGGAGTTTGTAGTTGCCGACGCGGACGACGCTGCACGGGCGGCTGGGTGGCACTGGTTTTGCCAGTGTTTGAACAGTTCGTGGTGAAGAGCACGGGCAGAGCCCGTGGCACCCGGCGAAGGATCGTTCCGCAACCGGCCATGATTTCCGACAAGCATTGCCGGAACGGTCGTTCGCCGGGTGGCACCGACGATTTTCCGGCAACGACGTTGCGATCTTTTGACGGCTTTTCGGAAAATCGTCGGTGTTGCGAAGCAACAAGAGGTTTTGTGTTCAATGGATTATTGATTTCGACTTGCAGTCGACGTTGCGTCCTCGCGGCCGATCGTGGAAATCGCCACGCCAAAAAGACCCCCCCCAAACAAAGACTCTCGTCTCTTGCCGTCTCGTTGCTGGACAAGGTTGCCGGCTTGCACTAAGGTATGCTGTCGAGGCGGTTTCGATTTTTGTTTCGACAGAGCGGGCCGCGGGAGCAGGACGGTCATGGTCAACCGCAACAACCATTACGAGGCGGCGTTCGAGGCCTATCTGCGACATCATCACGTGCCCTACGTCGCGGTCGACGAGCTCAGGCGGAGTCTGACCACCGACGGGCAATCGATCAAGAACCTCGATTTCATCGTCGCCTCGGCCACCGGTGTTTCGTGGCTGGTCGACGTGAAGGGCCGGCGCTTTCCCAGCGGCGAAGATCAGAAACACTATTGGAAAAACTGGTCGACCACCGACGATCTGCGGAGCCTCCGGCAATGGGAATCGCTCTTTGGCGGGTCGTTCGTCGGGTTGTTCGTCTTTGCTTTTAACGTCACGGGCTGCCGGGCACCGCTGCCGGCCGAGCGGCTCTTCGAGTTTCGCGAAGCCCTTTATGGGTTCGTCGCCGTCCGACTGGCCGACTATGCGGCCACGGCTCGGCCCATCTCGCCGGCTTGGGACACCGTGGCCATGCCCACGGCCGAGTTCCGGCGACTTGCCCGGCCCGTAGACGAGTTGCTTCTGTGCCTCGACGACGAGCCTCGCGGAACCATTTAGAGCCTATCCGGGAACCTTGCGAGCCGCTGATTGTCATCCTGAGCGTAGCGAAGGATCTCGTTTGCGCAGCACGGTTTGAGATCCTTCGCTGCGTTCAGGATGACATGTTCTGCCGGGTTCTCGGATAGGCTCTTAGGTTGATCGTTCGCCGGAAGCCACACGGGCACCGGAAGCCAACCATTCCAATGGAGGGGCACCTGGCCGCATTTTTCCCGAATGGGCCGTTTCCCTCGGAGCGTCATTGTGACTAGAATGGAGGTTTGTTGGCTCTCGGAAAATGAGAGAAGCCATGTCCTCGTGATTGGGCGTTTTTTGTCGGGGAACCGGCCTGTGGCTGGGTCGGACTCGCGACATGGTTCGGCCGAGGGTCAACGGTCTCGGAGGTATTGACGAATGAACGTGCTGAAGACGGTTTTCCGAAAACTCTGGTTGCTGACGCTCGTTTTGGGCTGGTGGTTGACGCTCGATGGGTTGGCCTGGGCCAAGCCGGCCAAAAAAGCGGTGGTGGAAGAGTCGAGCAACGCCGGAGGCTGGGTATTTCCTTATTTTCTCGTCGTTCTTTCCATCGGTCTGGGGATGTTGGTCGTTTGCCGCACCAGCCGACGTTCGGATCGTGCCCGGCCCGAGAAGTACGAGAATCTGACGCCGACGAAATGAACCGGCGATTCCGCGAGGGCAGATCGAGACTCGGAACGGGACACGACTCCAGCGATTGCCCGGCTTCTAATCCCGCCGCGCTCTTTCGTCAAGCCCCAACCCTTGGGTTGGAGTGTCTCATCGACTGGGGCCGGGCGACGGTCGCGTGTCCGCCGGTCGTGCCCAGGAACCCGGCAATGCGCTCGACGACGGCCTGTTGTTGCGGGGCCGTGAGTTCCGGAAAGATGGGCAGCGCCAAGACTTCCTCGGCGGCTCGATCGGTCTCGGGCAGATCGCCCTTGCGGTAGCCCAAGTATCGGAAGCACTCCTGGTCGTGCAGTCCCAGCGGATAGTAGATTTCGGCACCGATTTTCGCGGCGGCCAGATGCTCGCGTAGGGCGTCCCGTTTTCCGTTCGGCACGCGGATTACGTATTGGTTCCAGACGTGGCGTCGATTCGGACCATCCGAGGGCAGACCGATCAGCTTGTCCAAACCGGCCTCGGCGAAGAGTTGGCCGTAGCGTGCCGCGTTGGCTTGACGCTGCTCGGTGTACCGGTCGAGGTGGTTCATCTTCACGTTGAGCACGGCCGCCTGGAAGGAATCGAGCCGGCTGTTGATGCCGATGAC
>JAFGIR010000375.1 GCA_016929515.1 Pirellulales bacterium
ACAATCAATACCCTGCAAATCCTACACGCCCCCGCCCTTCATTCCACCCCAGTTCCGCCGAGAAAACCACTATCTTTCAGGGACGACGAATTAGTGGGGGGACATAAAAGAACTCCCCGTTTGGTGGCCGAGGAGTCTTGAGAGCTAACGTCGATTCAGAAAAGGACTTAAGTAAGTACGCCCGACAGGATTCGAACCTGCAACCCTCGGTTCCGAAGACCGATGCGCTATCCAGTTGCGCCACGGGCGCTTGTGTCGTTGGGGTAATCATCTCTCCAAAACTACTCATGATATTGGAACTGGGACGGTTTGCCAAGGCGTGTGAGAAAGCAAGAACCTTGGTTTGAAGGGCCTCCATTGGATGAACCGAGACTTCCCTCTTTCTTGGGTCCAAAAGGGTTGCACACATTGTGTCGATATGATATACAACAGTACATTCTATCAGGCGTGAGTGTCTGGTGGACCGGTCCAGACTTGGACTTCCACGCATACCGCTTCCTTTGTGTCTCGATCAAAGCCTAGGCACATCGCGGAGTTCCGGGGCTATTGTCATGCAAACACGGCCTTCAACGGATGCCGAGCCGCTGGCGGAACAGGCGTCGCAAACGCTCAGGCAAGTCTTTGGTTTCGATCGCTTCCATGCCGGCCAGGAGGCGGTCGTCTCGCGTCTTCTGTCAGGCCGCTCGTCGCTGGCGATCTTTCCGACCGGTGGCGGCAAGAGTCTTTGCTACCAGTTACCCTCGCTTCTTCTGGACGGATTGACCGTGGTCATTTCGCCGTTGATTGCGTTAATGAAGGACCAGCTCGATTTTCTCGTGTCACGTGGCGTGCCGGCGGCACGGTTAGATTCGAGCCTCACGCGCGACGAAACGCTCGAAGTGCATGACGCCTTGAACGCCGGCCGGCTCAAGCTGTTGTATATTTCGCCGGAGCGGCTGGGTAGCGAACGCTTTCTGCGATCGCTCGGACGGCGGAAGATTGCGCTGCTGGCGGTCGACGAAGCCCACTGTATCAGCGAATGGGGTCACAACTTTCGGCCCGACTATCTCAAGATCGCCCGGCTTGCGAAGCAATTGAAGATCCAACGCGTGTTGGCCCTGACGGCGACGGCCACGCCCCAGGTTGCCCGAGACATCGCCGAGGGTTTTGCCGTTGCCCAAGACGACATCGTCCAAACGGGATTCTATCGGCCGAATCTGAAGCTGTACGTAACGCCGTGCGAACCAACCGAGAAGGACCGCCTGCTGCTGTCTCGGTTCCGAGAGCGGCCACCGGGACCCACGATCGTCTACGTCACGCTACAGCGGACGGCCGAGAAAGTGGCCGAGTTGCTGAGTTCGAACGGCTTCGATGCCCGCGCGTATCACGCGGGCATGGAGACGGAGGATCGCAACGAAGTTCAAGAGTCGTTCATGGCGTCCGATCGTATGATTGTGGTGGCGACAATCGCTTTCGGCATGGGCATCGACAAGGCGAATATTCGCAATGTCTACCATTACAACCTGCCCAAGGGATTGGAGAGCTATGTCCAGGAGATTGGCCGTGCAGGCCGGGACGGCAAGGCGTCCGTTTGCGAAATGTTGGCTTGCGCGGACGACGTCATCACGCTGGAGAATTTTTCTTACGGCGACACGCCCACACGGGAAGCCGTGGCGGGGTTGGTCGGCGATGTGCTCGGGCGTGGCGAACGGTTCGACGTGTCGGAATACAGGCTGTCGATCAGGCACGACGTCCGGCCGCTGGTTGTCAAGACACTGTTCACCTATCTCGAGCTGGAAGACATCCTGCAATCGACCGGGCCCTTCTACTCCGAGTACAAATTCCAGCCGCAGAAGAGTTCCCGCGAGATTTTTGGACGGTTCGACCGGGATCGTGCCGATTTCCTGCGCGGCGTATTCCGCCACGCGGTGAAGGGACGTACGTGGTTCTCGCTGGATATCGAGAAGGTCGGCCGCGAGACGGGCCAACCGCGCGAACGGATCGTTGCCGCGATAGGATATCTTGAAGAGACGGGCGACTTGATCGTCCAGGCGGCCGGTGTTCGGCATGGATACCAACTGCGAAATCGGCCGAGCAGTTTGCCCGAGCTATGTGACCGACTCAGCCAGCGATTCCACCAGCGCGAACAGCAGGATATCGCCCGGATTCAGCGCGTGATTTCATACGCTCAGTCCGAGTCGTGTTGGACCCGTCACTTGCTGGCCTATTTTGGCGAGGAGCGCGCAGCGTGTGGCCACTGCGGCCAATGCGAGGGCCAGCCGCCGCGGCCCCTTGCACCCGCACGCCGCGTGCCGCTGGCCGAACGTGAGAAGGCCGAAGTGCAACGTCTTTTTGCCGAACGACACGAATCGATCGCTTCGCCGCGGCAAGCGACTCGGTTCTTGTGTGGGCTGTCGTCGCCCGCGACGACTCGGGCCAGGCTGCGTGCTCACCCGATGTTCGGCGCTTTCGCCTCCAGCCCGTTTCACGAAGTATTGGCACTGGCCAAAAGTGCGTGGACGAAAGACAACGACCGGCCGCTCACGGACGCACGTTCTTGACGATCTTCCGAGACATCACGGGGTGCAACGGGTGTGCGTGGTGGCCCCGGGCACGAAGAACTCAACGGCCATGATTCGCCGCGTCACGATCCGCTCTTGGCCGTACCGGTTGCCAAAGCCGATCCGACTGGCCAGTGAACACACGGCGGGTTCTCGGAAGGCGAGGGAAAGCACAACACGGTCTAGGGTTTTTCGCGCGACTGCCCGTCGCGCGGCGGTTCGCCGACGCGAAAAGAACTGGCTTCACGCACCGTTGTCCCATCGGGCCAGATGACGCGGGCTTCGATGGCGTGGCGTCCCGCGGCCAATGAGGTCGTATCAGTGGTCCATCGCCAATGGTGAGGTTTCTTCATGCCGCTATCGTGTAAAATGACCGATCGCATTTCGTGCCATGGCCCATCATCCAGTCGCGCGCTTGCCTTGGAACCATTGGGCGCGTCGTAGCAATTGAAGACGAAAGACGTTTTATTGTTTCGCCGTACGGTTTTGGGCAATTTCATGAACTCGCCCTGGCGGTCCACTCGGGATTCGCAACTCGATTGATAACGGTGCCGTATCTGGTGACCGTCGACCGAGACGATGCGGTAACCTCGGGGCGAGTCGTCGGTTGCCCTTTCGAATCCAGCTCCGCTTTTCCACCAGCGGCCACAAAGGGAAACCGATTCGACATACTCCACGCCATCTTGCGTGGTTCGCTCGTTCTCGTGGACATGACCTTGAAGCACGAGGCGGACCCCGTAGCGAGCCAGCAGCGTTGTCACCTTCGAGCGGTTGGCCGATTGCCAGAAGGGGCCCTCGGTTTCTTTGAGATCGGAACGCCGGTCCGCATAGGTCGAGACGATGGGGATATGTACGCCGACGATGATTGGTTTGCCTGCCGGTTGCGCCGCCAGATCGGCTTCGAGCCAAGCCAATTCGCGAGGCTCGACGGTTCCCAGGGAGTTTCCCCGAATGTGAGCGGCCGGTTTGTTCCCGTCGAGAACCACAAAATGAACCGGCCCCCAGTCAAACGAGTAGTAGGTGGGACCAAAGAGCCGCTCGTAGACCGCCTTGGGGTTGGGCTCGGAGGGCATGATCTCGTGATTGCCGATACCCACGCGGATTGGAATAGTCGCCGTCTTGAGGCAGTCGAGGAACCGCTTGCCGTCGTCGCCGCGGAGGCCCAGATCGCCTTGGATCCAAAGGAACGCCGGTTTGGGCGAGAGGTTGCAGATTTCGGCGATGCTCGCTTTCGTCTTTTTGCGGCCGATCTCTTGGCTTGCGTTGCCCAGATTCGACAGATCGGCGGCGAACACGAAGTCGAACCGGTCCGATTGCGAAACGGATTGAAGCGCGAAGTCGGCCTTCCCCGTACGCACGGCCTCGTCGATCGAACGATAGAAGTCGTTAGTCCAATGGCCCCGGGGACAACAGACGAAGAGGAACCGGCCGGCGTCCGGACCGGTCGGCAGTGAATAATGGCCAGCCGCGTCGGTCCGAGTTAGTTGCCGCCCGTTCGAGACGATCGCATTGGCCAGAGGCTTGCCGTCGGACACTACCCAACCGCGAACGAACGGCCCAGTTGACTCGGTCTCCAGCGTCCACGCGGTCGATGCGGCTCCCACCACGGCGCCAGTGGCGATAAGGCGGACGAACTCACGGCGTTTCATGGGCGATTCTCCATACTACTCTTGACCGTACCGCAACGGTCAAGAGTATTATACACTGTCGGAGTTGCATGTGCGACATTATTAATGCTTGCATTGTCATGTCATGGAACGGTCGTTCATGACCGAATGGATTGAAGCTAGGTTTCCGTTGGTCGCCGGTCACGCCCGACGGACCGATTACGTGCTGGAAGGCGTCGTCATGCTTCGGGGCAACACGGGCAATGTCGGACTGGTGTTTCGTGCAGATAATCCGGATCCTGACCCCGACCAGATGCGCGGTTACTACGTCGGTTGCAACACCCAAACCCTCTATCTCGGAAACATGAACGACTATCGGCAGCCGCTGGCCACTGTTGATCTCGGCAAGCTCGATTGCAGGGTCGTTCCGGGAGCGTGGAATCAAATCCGCGCGGCGGTGGCAGGTTTGCGGATCGGCGTTTGGTTTGATCGCATGCATCCCTCGGCCGACAAGGACGCCGGTTCACACGCGTCACGAAATGAGGTTGCTCGATCGTGACGCGGGGCGGCTGTCGAGCACTGCCAACCATGCATGCCGCCGTTCTGGTTGCCGCGGGCATCTCCGTCTATTCGCAGGTCAGCACGTGCGGCCCGGATCCGACTCCGTCCACAAAGACATATCCCCGTTCGACGTGTCCTTTTCGCTCTTGCCCGTCCAGAGTGACGGTCGTCGACCCACGATCCGTGT
Organism: Pirellulales bacterium; assembly: GCA_016929515.1. Lineage (GTDB taxonomy): Bacteria > Planctomycetota > Planctomycetia > Pirellulales > Thermoguttaceae > UBA11386. Next base: position 4,896 of record JAFGIR010000375.1, read on the forward strand.
GCGGCAATCCCACCCTAGCCGTCACATTGACGGGGATATTCAGTCTTAAGACGAAGGGTCTGTTCGGCTCATTCGCGACGGAAACGCCGATCGGGCCGCGGATGGTCGGGACCGTGCCGGAAGCCTGTCTCAGTGAACCCGGTTGTGGTTGTATCAAGACCTTGCCGAATCCGGGCTTGAGGGGACGGACACCCAATACGTATCGCGAGATGATGTTGGCCGGCGAGGTTCCCCAGGCGTGATTCCAGTCCTGATTGGGCTTGAACCGGTCATCCCAAGCCTCCAGCGTGATAAACCACGCCGGATAATGCAGCGATTGTACATCCTCAATGTCCCTGAAAAGCAGCGTTTGAAAAGACCCTTCTTATCTGCCTGTCATCTTCCATATGAAAGAAGGCAAACCAATCAGAATCAGGACCGCGCCGACGGGCTCCGGCACGTTGCTCGCTTGTTCAAGACCTTGATTCCAATGGGCCGCGAGAATAGAAGCGTCGTACGCATTGACCAGGCCGTCGTCGTTGAAATCGCCCGTTGCCCAAGTCGCATTCGTATTGCCCCAATGCTCGGCTAAGGTTGAGGCATCGGTCGCGTCCACGTTGCCATCGCCATCGGTATCGCCGGGCACCCAAACGTCTCGACCCAAGAGCACAAGGTCGTCAATCAGGTAGTCGCTCGACGACAGAAACGTGTTGAAATTGATTGCCGAAGGCAGCGCGCCGGCCGAAGGCGCGGCACTGAGCCAGCCCGTGAGCCCCACGGCACGATGTACATTTCCCACTGCATCGACCAACGTAATGTCATAGGTCGGCGACGTCGTGTCGTAATGTCCCGCTATGGTCATGCGATTGACCTCGGGTGTCTGGCTAACGTCGTTGTCGAACGAGACCACGTTATAGAGCGATCCGATGGATTGCCAATCTCCGTCGTACAGTTGAATTTCACCTTCACCGTTGTTGTCCGTATCGACGACCCGAAGCACGATCTGGCCATCGCCGTGGCTGATGCCCAGGCTCAGCGAACGGCCGCTCCCCGCTCCAGGATCCTCGGTGGCAAAACGGAAGCTCAACCGCCATTGAGGTCCGAGAGCAGCCGTGTTGGTCGATTGGCGAATTTCTCGCCGCTGCGTTTCGTCCGAGGTGAAGAAGGCAGGCATAAAGGCGGAGCATCCTTCTCCGCCCATGGCGTTGGCGCCTTGTTGCATGGCAGCCGCGTTCTTCCTTTGATCATTGGCCATCCAACCGGCAGGGAAGTCGGTCGTGCCTACGTCACCCCAACCGAAAGTGTCTTCGAAGTCGCCATTGGTAATCGCATTTCCGAAAGTGGACTGTTGGAGCCAGTCCAAATTGAACCTGGCCAGCGTGATCCGCTCGTTGTAACTGCTGGTACCATTCTCGTAGGCCAGCAGGACGGTTTTGTCCGCCATAACCCCCAATTCAGAGTAGCCGGATGGTCCGGAGTAGACTTCACGCTGGGTGGGCCATGTTGCCGATTCATTCTCCGACAGCCAAACGGTCATGTGACTGCGGTCCGCCGCGCCGGGGGCCGAATAGAGAAGGCGGTTCGTACCGCCCTCGCTCGCCAGACTATATCGGGCAATGCTCGTCTTGACCGTGGTCATTTGAGAATTGATCGTGCTGTCGCGGGCGGCCGCCGTCCAGGTTATACCCCCGTCGGTACTCGTGCTCTTCGCTCGGCTTGGTGTTCCGGCGCTTGTTCGTTCAGTCATCATGAGCGAGCCATTGGCCAATTGAACAACGGCGCATTCGTTGGTGCCTCGAATCGTGGGATCAGCATTTATCGGGACAACCTGACCGGCTTGCCACGATTGGCCATGATCATCGCTCACCAGGGCGCCGCTTCGATAGGTATCCGGATCGCCCAAAACATTGTTGAGCCAAATCGGGGCCACTAGCCGGCCTGAAGTCATTTGAATGCCTGCCGTCGGGCCAGGCCCGAGGCGAGTCCAATCGAAATTGAAATTTTCGGCCACGCTGGTAATCTCGGTCGGCGTCGAGAACGTCACCCCGTCGTCGCCGCTGGTGGTGACGAACAGACGCTCGTTGTTTCGCGAGAAGAGCAGGTGCAATTGGCCGTTTGTCCGATCGACGATCGGCGTTGGATTGCCGATGGTTATCGGTGCGGTTCCACCTTCCTCATGCACGACTTGCATGCCGGACCACGTTTGGCCGCCATCGCTGCTTCGACGCATCACAAGATCAATGTCCCCGTTGTCGGCCGCGCTCGTCTTGCGGCCTTCGGCGAAGACGAGCAGCGTCCCATTGGGCATCACGGCCAGGGTCGGGATGCGGTACGTGTGATACCCACCCACACCCGACACGAATAGATCGGTCTGTTGAAAAGCGGGGCCGGCGACACCGGCGGTCGCCCCACCGAGGACGATCACCAGGGTCGCGCATGCGCACCTTTTCCAAAGAGAAATAGCCTGCATTACATTACACCATTAGTTAAACTGACCATGAGTTCTTCCGCACCGACGCGGTCGTTCTACAACGGACGGCGAAGCGGCAGCCACGCCAACACGCCAATGCCCAGGAAGATCAACGTGCTCGGTTCGGGCACGGTGGACGACTCGCTGCCGATGCCGTATCCCCAGTTGGCGGCCATAATGGCCGCGTCGGCCGGCCCAATCATCTCGTCGCCGTCGAAGTCGCCCATCTCCCAGAACGTCTCGTAGGAGGGATTCAGGCTCGTGTAGCCCCAGTTTTCGGCCAGTCGTTGGGCGTCGTCGACGTCGACGTTGCCGTCGTGATTGGCGTCGCCGGGAATCCATAAGATTTGCGGCTCGATATCGACCAGGGAAACATTGTCTATCATATAGGATACATCAGAGTTGAACGTGTTGAAGGCCACGCCCTGCAGACCTCCAAAATCATCGGAAGGCGCCGAACTTACCCACAGGCTCAAGTCGGTTGCCGAAAATTCGATGTCGTTTGCATCGGTAATCAAGACATCATAGAACGGGGTATCGTCGGCATAACGTCCGACGATGGTCAGATGATTGACCGACGGATTTTCACCCAGGACGGCGTCGAGTACGATCGAATTGTCCAGTTCAGTGACCGTTTGCCAAGTGCTACTGGAATAGATCTCAAGATCCCCGACTCCATTTGCATCGTGGTCCACGACACGAAGGAAGAGCGTTCCGCCGTCATATCCCACGAGTTCAAGAGTGAACGACCGCTCTTCCACGAATGACGTCGTTGCAGCGGCCAGATCGACGTCGAACTGCCAGTCGCTGGACGTCGGAACGCTGAACTCCTGGCGAATCTCACGACGATCCGCTTCTTCCGTCGTTTTGAACGGTTCCATGTACGCGGATGTGCCCGAGCCGCCTATGGCCAACGAACCACTCCGCTGGGCGGCAGCGTTTGTGCGAATGCCGCTCATGGTCCAACCGTAAGGAGGAAATGTCGTGCCGGGCACTCCCCAACCGGTCGTGTTCTCGAAATCGCCGTTGACAATGTATTGAGCAGGCCTGTTCGGTTCTTTCTCGGCCAACACGACGTTGTCGAGCAGATAATCGCCCGCGCTGAGGAACGTGCTGAAGTTGACCCCTTCCGCCCCCGTCGGGAGCTTAGTGCTGGTCGAATAAAAGTGATAGGGGATGTCCGTGGCCGAATACGTACCCTGGCTGTTGGTAATGGTTACGTCATAGACAGGTGTTGCTTCATAGTATCGGCCGGTGAAGGTGACATGGTTGACTACTGGCGTGGTGCTTACATCATTGTCGAATACAACCGCTCCGGTCAGAATGGTTTGCCACGTGCCAACATCATAGACCTGGAATTCGCCGATGCCATCGTCGTCCACGAAGTCGGAGACTCGGAAGGTTATGCGATTTGCGTTGGTCACTTCCACGGAGCCGCTCACTGACCGATCATTCCCAGCCCCGGGATCTTCAGAAGCAAAATCGAATTCGACCGTCCAAGAAGGTGAGGTTGCGCCGCCCGTCATATTCCACATGTCTCGTCTGACCTCGTTGTCAGACGACGGGAAGGACCCCATGAACGCCGACGTGCCCGAGCCGCCGATGGCATTGACGCCCGATTGTTGCAGAGCCGGGTTTTTTCGGGTCAATACTTCCTCGTGAGTCCAACCAGCCGGCAAGGTTTCGTCGCCCGGCACACCCCAACCCGTGATGTCTTCGAAATCCCCATTAGTCAACAAGTTATCCAGAGAAAATGCATTTAGTGAAATCACCACGGCAAATACATACCAGGCTGCCGCCACCTTGAGAATGTTTTTGACATTTTGCATGACAGTATTTCCTTGAAATGAACTTTTTTACAGCCGTATGGCGTGGTGTGTGGACCGATTTGGCCTTTACCCAAATCATCCTGTGTTTGGCCGGCTAAACCCTGTGCTCAAATAAAAAAGTCGACGAACAAAGCGACCTTCTCGCCCCGGTATCCTGCATCCGGGGCGAGAAGGTTTAAAGCCGATACTACAGCGCCCATCATTCCCGATTTGATCTTCGCTCGCTTAACCGCGGCGACGCATGCCGACAAGGCACATCGTGCCGCATGTTAGCAGCAGTAGAATGCCAGGCTCCGGCACCGTCAATGAAACGTTGTCGACCAGGGAGTCAGCCTTCGAGTTGAACGTATTGAAGCTGACGCCCTCCGCGCCGGTGACGGCCCTGCTGCCGGTGCCGCTGAGAAGGTAATGATAGTAGGCGAGGTCCGTGGCCGTGAACGTTCCAAGCCCATTGGTGAGCTCGACGTCGTAGACCTGCTTGGACCCGTCGTAGTGGCCCGTGAACTTGATATGGTTGACCACGGGCGTTTCGCTCACGTCGGGGTCGAATTGGACCGAATTGCCAAATATAAGGCGGTAATTCGAGATAGTTTTGTCGTAAATCTGAAAATCGCCGTAGCCGTCGTTGTCCAGGTCCGTAATGCGGTGGATGATGCGGTTGAGGTTGGTCAACTCAACGGCAGAACTTAGCGACCGATCGGCGTTGACTTCGGTGTTGGGGTCTTCACAGGCAAAATCGTACTGCAATACCCAGTCGTACCCGAATGAACTGACTACGTTCCACATGTCGCGGCGGTCCTCGGTGGCCGCGCCGAAATCAGCGGGCAAATACGCCGAAGTGCCGGAACCCCCAATGGCATTGACGCCAGTTTGTTTCACGGCCGGGTTCATTCGATCCGGCGGATCCACGTGAGTCCAACCGGCCGGCAAAGCGTCATTGCCAGGGGCACCCAGCGCGCCCCAGTCCGCGGGATCTTCGAAATTGCCATTGGTGAGAAATTCAGCTTGAGCGATGGACGCCATTGCGCCCACGGCCAAGGCCACACAAAGAAAGAGAATTCGATTCATTTTAGTTTTTCTCCCAGTTCGAGTTTCAAAGTAGTCGTGAACACCACTGCTTTCCTCTTCCGTTTTTCGCCTCTGTCTTGTGCCGCGAAACATTCCGACGAATGGGTACTCGTCGAATTCGGCGCCCCGTCTGACGCCGTCCGGGCTTCCGTGCAGGGTTACTTCTCGTTGTCCGCCTTCTCTTCCAATTCCACGATCCGGCCTTGGAGTTCGGCCGGATAGGTTACCCACGCTCCGTGCCCTTCCGCCTCTTCCAGACGATTCCGGTCGTACGCCTCGAGGGCGCGTTGGCAGCCCCGGCGGAGATGTGCTCCAAGCACTTCTCGGGCCAGCGCCCCGTTGCCTTGTTTGAGTGCGTCAATCACCTGGCGATGCTCGTGACGCACCATATTCAGATCGCCGGGCAGCTCCTCGCGCTTCCGATGGCCGAAAATTCTTGCCATCACGCGGAGTTCGGAGACGATGCGAATGGCCCTTCTGTTGCCGGCCCCGCGAAGCAGCGCGACGTGGAAGGCCGCGTCGGCGACCATCCACCGATCGCTCTGCTCGGTCGTCCAACTCCGCCCGCCCGCCTCTTCCACTTCGGCGGCCACCTCTTCCATGGCCGCCGTGTGCTGCTCGAGTTCGGCGAAATCGGCCTCGCCAAATCGTGAGTCCGGCTTGGCGACGGCGTGGCATTCCAATGCCTCGCGGACGTCGTAGAGTTCGGCCAGGTCCTCGCGGCTGATTTCGGCCACGGTCGTGCCCCTTTTCGGATGGGTTTCAAGGAGCCCCTCGGTGGCGAGCTGCCCAATCGCATCGCGAACGGGCGTGAAACTAATGCCAATCTCTTTGGCCAACTCGCGGTGGGACAGGGCGCTGCCAGGCTTGAGTTCTCGGTTGAGAAGCTTCGAGCGGATGTGGTGGTAAGCGGTTTCTTTCAGGCTTGTTTTCATGGGGTATTGCGTTTGGACAGGTTCGAGGATAGAATGAAGCCCGATGAAATATGTGTGATATATCAGTGATGTGTCTTGGATCATAACACCCCGTGTCAGGCTGTGTCAAGTCCCCGAAATGAAAAACCGGCCTTTCGCGCCGGCCACTCGCTGCTACGCGGTTCGGCACGCTGGAGCATTTCGATGCCCCCCGAAGGGGATGCGGTGGCGTGGTATACTGGACAGGCAACCCGGGCACGTCCCGTTTCGAGCTCCCCAAACGGTTGCCCGCGTAGGAGGAAATTGCTTTGAGTCCCGGATCTTCGCCGTCGGCCGGCACGCCAGGCCGCTTCCAGCCGTTGCCGTTCGTGTTGGCCCACGACAATTTCAGCGACGGCACGTGTGGATGGCTCGAGCTGATGCCCAATTTCACCAAGGAGGGCTTCCGCGCTCGCGAGAGCATCATCGACAAGTCGCGGTGGGGACCGACCATGCTCAGCTCGGCGTCCTTCGGCTACATGGGCACGCACGGCGCCATGACGGGCATCTACTCCCTGAAACTGGCGACCCGGCCGGTGGCCAATCGATACGAGGAGCCGCCCGCCCCCGGGAGCATGGCCCACGCCATCAAACGCCTCTCCGTCTTTCGCCCCAAGGGGTTGATCCAGATGGAGATGTGGTACGCCTACACGCCCGA
>JAFGIR010000376.1 GCA_016929515.1 Pirellulales bacterium
ATTGTCTACGTTCCTTACGCGTTTTGGAAAGTCTGGCTAACCGGAAACTCACTCCCGTCGCCGCGGGAGGCCTTTATTATAGAAACCCCAACGCGAAATGGCACCTCGGCCTCGTCGATAGGGCCATGAATTGCGAGAAAAGGAACCTCCGGCCACGACCGACTGGTCCGTTTCGATCGGCCGCGTGTTGATCCGACGGCAACGATTTTTTGTGTCTCGATGGGGTCCTCAGAACGCACGTTGCTCGCGCGCCGGCAATCCCCCAGAAGTGCCCCTTTCTGGTGGATAGCTTGCTTCCAACGCCTGTTTTCGATAATTTAGAGTATGTTGTCTAGCTGTCGCTCCATTCCTTCCGCCAAGTCTCACGGTGCTCTTGGCAAAGCCTTGGCCTCGCCAACCGTGGTCGTTATTTTGACTGCCCACCATCCCCACCCAGCCTGTTGATCAAGAGGAATTGTGTCATGTCGAACCGCCCCACCCGTCGTCAGTTTCTGAAGACCACTGCCGCCACGGGCATTGGTTATTGGGTTGCCGCCGGCGCCCAGGCCAAAGAGAGCACCTCGGCGAATGATCGCGTCCAGGTCGCTTGCATTGGCGTGGGCAACAAGGGATCGAGCGACTCGCGCAACGCGAGCAAGCACGGCGACATCGTGGCCGTCTGCGACATCGACGATCGCTTTCTGAAAGGCGCCTTGAAGCGGTTTCCCAAGGCAAAGCCCTACCACGATTTTCGCAAGATGCTCGACGAAATGAAGGACAGCATCGACGCCGTCACGGTCACGACGCCCGACCATACCCACGCCGCCGCCGCGCTGATGGCCATGCGAATGGGCAAACACTGCTTCTGCCAGAAACCGTTGACCCATTCGATCTACGAGAGCCGGCTGATGGGCCAGGTTGCCCGGGAGCAGAAGGTGGCCACGATGATGGGCAACCAGGGCACGAACATGGACGGCGTGCGCCGAGCGTCTGCTCTGATCAAGGCCGGCGCGCTCGGCCCGATCAAGGAAGTTCACGTTTGGACAAATCGGCCTATTTGGGCGCAGGGCACGGAGCGTCCCGCCCCGGCTCCTTGCCCCAAGACGGTCCATTGGGATCTCTGGCTTGGTCCCGCGCCCAAGCGTCCTTATGCGCCGGGCTATCACCCGTTTGCGTGGCGAGGCTGGTGGGATTTCGGCTGCGGCGCGTTGGGCGACATGGGTTGCCACACGGCCAACATGCCTTTCATGGCGCTCGACTTGCGCGACCCGATCTCGGTTCAGGCCGAGACGTCCGGTCACAACCGCGACAGTTTTCCCCAATGGTCGGTCATCACTTACGAATTCGCCGCCACCGACAGCCGGCCCGCCCTGAAGCTCTTCTGGTACGACGGCGGCAAGCTGCCCGCGGCCGAATTGGCCGACGGCCGGATGACCCCCAAGGACCAAAGCGGCTGCATCGTCATCGGCGAGCGCGGCAAGATCTTTTCGCCCAACGACTACGGCGCCTCGTTCGAATTGCTCGGCGGCGCTAAAGACATGAACGTCAAATTCGAAAAGTCGCCGGGCCATTTCGAAGAGTGGTTCCGCGCGATCAAGACCGGCCAACCGGCCATGTCCAACTTTCCCGACTACGCCTCGGCGTTGACCGAGACGATCTTGTTGGGCAATCTGGCGATTTGGGTTAACGGCGAAAAGGTCGAGTGGGACGCCAAGAACATGAAAGCCAAAAACGTCGCCGGCCTCGAATCGATGATCAAGCCGACGTACCCCAAGGGCTATGTCCTCGACGTATAGCCCGAGTATGTTTGATGCGTGCAAGCACGCATCCTACCACTCCTGGTTGACGAGATTCTTCGCTTCGCTCAGAATGACGATGCCGGGTCGGGTGCCATGTCCACGCTCGCCGTGGACATGCTCGAAACCTCGGTCAACATGCCCACGCAGGCGTGGGCACGGCACCTCAATCTTTAGATTTGACAGAGCACTAGGACGGTTGTGCCGTCTTCATGGCAACCGACTGCTTTTGGGCCTTTTGACGCTCGACTTCGGCCTTTTCCTGCTCGGCTTTTCGGCGCTCGGCCGCGTCGTAGGGACCGAACAATCGCTGGTCGTAGATCACCAAGGCGTGAACCGCGCCGAGCCGCGCGGCAATTTCCTGATTGCTCGTCGACGGCAGGTAGTTGCGATAGCGACGCGACCCCAGCGAATTGGTCAGAAACGTGACGCCTCGGACGATTTGCGGATTGCGAAGTTGTTCCTCGGGCAACCCGATCGCGAGCCAACGCAGGATCTGGCCCGTCGAGCGAAGCTGATCGACCGTGCTCCCGGCACTACCGCGGAAAGCAAAATACCCGGGGTGCCAACTGCCGTCCGGGTTTTGCAGCTCCAATGCGTACTTGGCAACGTCGGCCACGTAGGCTTGGGCTCGCTTGAATTGGCCGTCGATCGGCTGCTTGTGCTTCACGCGGCGGTCGACCGCGTAGCTCAGCGCCAACAGCCGATACGTGCCGCCGGCCGGCGCGCTGTCGGCCGCCCGGGCCAGTTCCTCCTTGATCAATCGCGAAATCGACCAGGACTCGCCCAGGTCGTTTTTCCACTCGGCGTCGGTCGGCAGATAGCGGGCCAAGCCGATGAGTTTCAGCGATGTTTTCTCGCCCGAGCGGCAACTCTTCTTTTCATACTCGACCAGATCACCCACGGTGTGCTCGCCGTTGCCGACGTTCAGCGGATATTCGATCGGCACGCGCGAGAGGCCCAGGATCGCGAGAAACTGGCCCGGATATTCCTGCAACCCGTAGCCGATGCCGGCGGTTACCTCTCCGTCGCAGATCCGCAGCAACTCGCGGCCCGCACACGGATGATTCCAGCAAAGGCACGTGAAGGCATTGAGCTTCTGGCCGGCGGGCGAGCCGCGGCGGACCTCGGCGTCGCACCCGAAAGCCATGCACACCTGGAGCACGTTGGTCGGGGTGTTGTCGCGGGTATTGAACGGCTCGGCGAAGTAGCTGGCAATCGTTTGCCGCATCGCGTGACGGAGCGTTTTCATCTGCTCGGTCAACTCGGGCAGCGGCGGCGGGTCGGCCGGCTTGACCGCCGCGTTCGGATCGGCCTGGTCCGTCTCGCTCTGCTCTTCGACTTCGCCCGCGGTTTCGGTCGCTTCGTCTTGCTCGACCTCTTCTTCGGCTTTGTCGGCTTTTTGGTCGGTGGGCGTCTCTTCGGCGGCGGTCGTCTCGTCCGGTTCGGGTTCCTCGTCCGGCTCGCCGGCCTCCGGCTCCTCTTCTTCAGCCGGCGCGGATGCCGCCTCGGGCAGGTCGTCGAAGATGGGCTGAGCCAGAAGCGGTGGATTTAGTTCGAGCAGGATGGGCCCCTGGTTGGGCTCGCCGGTGACGATCGCGAGGCTCACGGCGCCACAAGCGACCGCCCAAACAAACGCCGCCAGAACAAGGGTAGTCACGCAACGCATCTTTCTCTCTCCTCCGAGCAAACCGATTGGAAGAACTTCATGTTTGAACGCTACGACCCCGATTCCGTGGTCGCCGTGTCCTTGCCCGCCGTCTGGGTCTTTTCGATTTCTTCTTTCTTGGGCCGGTCGATCAAGAACCCGCCCGCGCTGCCTTGTTGGAAGTAGCCGTTGTTTCGGCCGTAGCAGAAGTAGTGATCCTCGCCGCCGTAGTCGACGACGAAGCTGAAGTTGCCGCCGCAGTAGGGCAGATCGTGGTAGGAAATGCCCGAGGGAGCCCTGCCCGGCGTCGATCCGCGATAGGTGTCGACGCCCGCATAGTCGAAAAGAATGCCGAATCCGGCCTGCTGGCCGCTTCCCTTGGTACCGACGTATTCGTCGTCGCCGCCGAAATCGCACAGCACGCCGACGGCCACGTCCCAGGCAAATCCGACGCTCATGATCGTCCCGTCATAGGTATCGTTGCCGGCGTCGTCGAAGAGGAAACCCAGCGCGTAGTGGCATCCGAACCCGTTGCTGAACCGCACGAACCGGCGTTCGGTCCTCGGGCCGCCGGTGAAGGACTCACGCGTGGCTCCGACCCGCTGATCGTTTCCGGCGAAATCGCGCGCGAAACCGAGTCCGAGCCAGTAGCCTCCGCCGTGCGAGAGGTAGTCGTATTCGTAGACGTCGTCGCCGCCGCCGTCGAAGATCACGCCGATGCCGCCGTCGGCCACCTGGCGAATGCCGGCGCCGACGCCTTGGCCCCACCCCTCGTAGCCGGGCGTTTCTTCATACGAATCGTAGTAGAGCCCGCCGGTGTAGAAATGGTCGTTTCCCAACAGGTCGTCGAGCATGCCGAAGCCCAGCGGTCC
>JAFGIR010000377.1 GCA_016929515.1 Pirellulales bacterium
GAAAGCCCAATCGACGCAACTTAAAGTCCAAGTCGAGGGGATAGGGACAAATTCCCGAGAGCCGCAAAACGGCCTGACCCGGCTCTCGGGCACGCTTTGCCGCCGGCGTCCCAGGTCGAGAACGTGCCGGCGGCCGCCTTGGGAGAAGAGGTTGATACGGTTCTCTGGTTATTGGGCCACTTGGCAGCGAGTGCCCGGATAGCCTCGCATGAGAAACTCGACGCGCACGCCGTCGCCTTGTGCGTTTCGGGCACCGACGCCGAAGCGGCTGTCGGCGTTTGGCGGATTCAGTTGGGTCCGCATCAAGTAGCTTTTTCCGGTGCGTGGTTCCCACAGCACAAACGTCATGGTTGCCGGCGAGTTCTTCACGGCTCGAATGTAGTCGTTCATATTGTGGATCGCCTGACCGTTGACTTCCATAATCCGGTCGCCGACCTCGGGCCGATACGTCGGACGACTCCATCGCCGGGGCGGCGGGGCTGGCCCTCGCACCGGTCCCGGCCCTTGTCCAAAGCCTTGGTTTCCGGTTTGTGGCGGGCCGGGCTGGGGTCTTCCGGGTTGGGTGAGCGGCATCACCCGCGACGTGCCGCCCTCGGTCGTCGGCAGACTATAGAACCGAGGAGTCTGGGTCATTTGCTTGCTCTGGCCCGTGTCCCAGCCCTTCGGAGCGGCGGCGGTGAAGAGCGTTTGGATTTTCTTGGTCAACAGCTCTCGAACGGCCTCCCAGTTCAGACGTTGATCCTGGTAGGCGAACCAGATGCCGAACGGCGGTTGGTCCGGGTCGAAGTTGCCATGCATACCGTGCTCGGACATACGGCCGAAAAACTCGGCCATGGCCATCGAATGATCGACCGAGGGAATGACCGCATCGTTGGTCCGATCGACCGTGCTGCCCGGCGGCCGCTTGAATCCGGGATACGACTTGAAGTTGGGCTGGTTGCCCATATAAGCAAGCGAGAGCGTGAGCAGGCCGCCGCCGATGGCGCCGACCGAGACCTCGCCCTCGCTCGACGAGTTGATGTCGACGACGCCGCGCGAACGAATAAACAGTGTCTCGAACAGCGGCGAAATTCGCGCGGGGGGAATCAGCCGCGCGGACGGGCCCGGCGCCATACCCGAGGGAATCTGCAGATTGCAGCTATCGGTCAACAGCACGGCGAGCCGCGGGCGTTTGCGAGCCATCCGTTCGAGAATGGTCTTGCGATGGAGCCAGGTTTTTCCGTCGGGCATGACCAGAAAATGGCCCTCGTCGTCCGACGCTCCGTGGCCCGTGTAGAAGACGACGATCGTATCGTTCGGCCCGGCCGGGCAACGGTCGATCGCGCGAAGGATTTTGTTTTTCATGTCGGCCAGATCGCCGCGGACGTCGGGGCCCTCCCACGGATTTTGGAGGTTGGCGCTCGAACCGTCGGCGAAGTCGGCCATGGGGTTGTTGTAGGTCACGAGTTGCCCGCCCGGCACGTTGACGTAGAACGCATCGAAGATGTACTGCAAATCGGGCCCGGTCGAGAACGACAGACCGCTTTTCTCCGACGTATCGCCGACGGCGAGGACATAAATTCGCTGGGCCTCGACCGTGGCGCAAGCGAGGCAAACCACAAGGACCATCAACCAGCGGAAGGCGACACGGATCATGGCGGAATTCCTCATCATGGGAAGCGGTTCGGCCGGCGGCCGGCGGCGCGGTGGGCTCACGCGAAAGACGCCTTGGCCGACGCCCCGCGTGTTCGGCGCGGGACGTCGGCAAGGAGTGCGTCCAATTTGAAATCTACCAGGCCATCACGTCGCCCTGGAATTGGTTGATGTTGCCCGAGATTTCAAAGATGCGGCCCTTGAATGTCCCGTCGCCCATGAGCTTGGCCATCTCCGCGTCGATCGGCTCGACGTCGGCGGCGGTCAAGTCGACCGATTTGTCGCCGAAGACGTTGATCTGTTGATGGGGAAGGCCTTTGAAGTTGTGCAGCATGCCGGGCGTGAAGACGGCCAACGTCACGCGAGTCTTGCCCGCCCCGCCGATGCGACTGACGACCAGCGGATAGTAGGCGTAGGGCGACTCGAACCGATAGGCAATCGCCACCTTGGTTTCCGGCTTCTCGGTCATGAAGGCCAGATCGAAGGCGAAATAGCGGAATCCCTGGGCGAAGTAGAGCCGGATCACCTTCTCGGTCTCGTCGGTGACCAGCGCGTCGGCTTTGCCGTCGTACTTTTCCTTGATATAGGCACGAACCTGATTCGCGAAATCGTCGGGGCTGTCGAGTTTCCAGACGAAGATATTGTGGGTACCGATTTTCGCTTCGAGCATCATCGTTCCCTTGGCCACGCGGCTGAGCTTACGCTTGATCATCGCCGTGGCGTCGTCGAACGCTTTGGTCGAGGCGGGCAGAATCGAGATCGGTTTGCCGGGCAACGGCAGGACGCTCAGCGCCGCGCCGCCGCCGGCGACGTTGCTGTTCTCATCCGTCGAGAGGATCAGGATTTGCTCTTTGCCGTTCCAGGCGATGACGGCGTTTTGTCGCGGCTCGTTGAAACTGAAGCTCTTGCCCGCCGCCGAAAACTGGGTCGGCATCGGCATCATCGAGCCGTTGATCGAAATCTGCGTGCCCAGGTTCTGATTCAACAGCGTGTTGTTGGTCGTGTTGTTCGAGTTGACGTTCGAGGTCGGCGAGTTGATATTCGTGTTGCCCGAGTTCGCCTGGGTCTGATTCTGAATTTGGGTTTGCTGCCAGTTGTAGATGGGTCGCGGAGGGGGCGGCAGGGGGGGCCAGCGGTAAACCCGGGGAACGCGGTAGATGACAATGCGGCCCGTGTCCGCCTCGGCCGTCGGCAGGATCGGACTGGCCACCATGAGACCAAGCAGAACGAGCAACAGAGGAACGTGACGTTTCATGCGATTTTCTCCTTCGAAGGAAGGCCCCCTTTTCGGTATGTTTTTGACGACGTTCGACGAGAGCGTTCCGGTCGACCGCCGTGCCCGCCACTATATACCACATTTTCGGCCTAATGGTGTCCCGGAGTCGCGATCCGCAGGGCGGCGGCGGCACTCAAGAATAGCGAAAATAGGGGTGGGGATGAATGGGCGCCTTCGGCCGGCCCGCCGGTTTGCGCCGTCGCACAGATCACCTATCGTTCAGGTGTTCCGAACGCCCGATGACGCCTTTGGGCCGTTGCTCAGTCTTCCTGATCCAGTTGTCGGATCTTATCGAGCAAGGCTCGCGGCGAGCTATAGGCGCTCATTTCGAGTAACTCGTTCATCTTTTCTTCTTGGATGTCCAGTTGGTTCATCACCTTCTTCTTGTAGGCCTCGGCAAGCACTTCCAGAAGCCGTTCCCACTCGCAAGGTTTCTGCAGGTAGGAGTAGGCGCCGCTCTTCGTGCATTCGACGGCCGAATCGATCGAGCCGTGACCCGTCAAGATGACGACTTCCATCCACGGATGTTCTTCCTTGAGCGTTTCGAGCGTCTGTTCGCCGTGCATGCCGGGCATCTTCAGATCGACCAGGGCGACGTCGATAGGCTCGCGTCGGGCGGTCTCGACCGCCTTTTCGCCGCGGTCGACGGCGATCACATGAAACCCTCGGACTTCGAGCCGCGTGGCCGTTGATTTCAGAAACTGTTGCTCGTCGTCGACGATCAGCAGGTTGATCTTCTCCTTTGCCATGGTCGGCTCCTTTCAAGAACACGGATGATTTGGTCTAGAGTCCCATCCATTGCCAGTATCCCAGAAACACCCAACCCCAGAGGACCGCGAAGCTCAGCAACAAGACCATGAAGCCGTGGACGAAGAAGTCTTTCATGGTCAGCAGTTGCTCGCCCGTCTCCGGATCTCGCCCCATCGAGTAGGCGATGGCGTTGTTCGGCGTGCCAATGATCAACATGTGGGCAAACGACGACGCAAAGGCGGTCGCCAGCCCAACCATCAGCGGCGAAGTGCCGGAGAGCGTGGCCATGGGAACGGTAATCGGTCCCACGGCGGCCACGGTCGCCCCGTCGCTCATGAAATTGGTCAAAATGCCCGTGATCAAGCTGCAGGACATGCACAGTCCGGTTCCCTTGGTCATGACGTCGGGCAGCACGGCCACGAAGCTGTCGGCCAGCCAGAGCGCGGCGCCCGTCGTCGCCAGCCCATAGCCCATCGCCGTGGCCGCGGCGTACAGGGCGACGACGTCCCAGTGGATACGGTTGATGTCCCGCCATCGGAGAATGCCCAGCACGTTCAACAGAACGATGCAGAGCAAGGCCGGCCCTCCCATTCCAAAACGGCTGGACCAGCCGGCCCAGAGCACAACCAGCAACACGAGGACGACGGCGGCTTTGTATTCATCGGGCGTCATCTTGCCGATTTTTTCCGATTCCTCTCTGACCCTGGCGGCGATGTTCAGATCCTGGACTTGGATCTTATTTCGGAAGACGAGAAAGAAATAGGCGGCCACCACAAGCGCCATGACCGGCACGAAGGGGAAGCCCAACTTAACCCATTGCCCAAAGCTGGGCGCCATGCCGTAGTCGGCAAGAATGCCGACCATGACGGCGTTGCGTCCACCCGCGGCCGGCGAGCCGGGGCCTCCGACGTTCGCGCTGAAGGTAAGCAGAAGAAGCATCATGACCACGAGCGCCTTGTCCTTCTTCAATCCGGCCGAGCGGATGGCCGCCATGTAGACCAGCATCAGAATCGGTGCCAGGAACGCGACCAACGCATGTTCGGAGAGAAAGGACGCCGTCATCGCCAGCAATGGAGCGAAGATAAACGCGAACCGGGGCAGCGAAGTGCTTCGTCCCAGCAGCAGCATTCCGATTCGCCGATCGAGTCCGGTCTTGCTGATCGCCGCGGCAATGGCCAGAACCCCGAAGATAAAGACAACCGAATCCTTGGCATAGGCTTTAGCGACGAGATTCGGGGGTAGCACGCCGAGAAAACACATCAGCGTCCCGACCAATAACGCCGTGATACCGATGGGGATCGCGCCGGTAGCCCAAAACAGCGCGGCCACAACCAGCACGCCCACCATGACCTTGGCCCGCCACGCCACCTGATCGACCGTCAAAGGCGTCTTGGCGAGGCTTCCGTCGGCCTGCTTCACGTCGCGCGTCCATCCGGCTTTCTTGCTGTAGTACTCGCAAATGGTCTGGCCGCGATCCATTGCTCGATAATCGGCATAGCCGGCGACCTCTTCGCCCAGTTGTCCCGTCTTCGGCGAGTTCAATAAATCGGTCAGTTTGGTCGAGGTTGGCGCAACCAGGATGGCGGCAAACAGAATGAGTCCCAGAATCATCACGCCGGGCCGCGCGTGATGGGCACCGATGAGCCACGGCCCAAGGCTTGTCCTCTTGACCTGCGGTATCTCATGCCGCGCCAATGCATGGATCCGCTCCTCCGCGGCCACCCGGATCACGCTGATTAGATCGTCGATGGCGCACGGCTTCTCCAGATAGAACGACACGTCGTGCTGGCCCGACATCCTGGCCGACTCCATGTCGCCATGGCCCGTCAACATGATCACCTGGACTTCGGGCCGCACCCTGCGAAGCTCCTTGAGCGTCTGGAGACCGTCCATGCCGGGCATCTTCTGATCGAGGATGACGATTTCCGGGTTCTCGTGCCGGACCACCTTGATGGCGTCCTCCCCGCTGCCGACGTCCAGCACGCGAAATCCTCTCACCGAAAGCTGTTGGGCCAGCGCCGCGCGAAATTGACCCTCATCGTCGACCAACAGGATCTTCAATTCTGTGGTTGCTTCGTCATCGTTCATTCCCGAGGGTCTCCGGTCAATGAATGGGCAGTACCACGGTGAAGGAGCTGCCGGCGCCCGGCGCGCTTTGAATCTCGATCCTTCCGCCAACCGATTCGACGATGCTCGAACTGACGCTCAGCCCGAGGCCCGTCCCCTTGCCAACCTCTTTGCTTGTGTAGAAAGGCAAGAATGCCTGCTCCATGACCTCCGGCGTCATGCCCTGGCCCGTGTCGCTCACGGTCGCCCGAACCGAGCTGTCGTCGTGGCGCGTCGACAGCGTGATCGTGCCCGACTCTTCGATCGCATCGCCTGCGTTGTTGATCAGGTTCAGAAACACCTGACCCATCTGGTCCCGATCGACGAGTACGTCGGGCAGGTCCGGGTCGTAGTCGCGCACCAGTTCAATATTCGATACCTGAAACTCCTGTTCCTTGAGTCCTCCCACGACCTCGTCGAGAATCTGGTTGAGATTTCCGAGGACCAACTGGGTTGGACTCTTTCGCGAAAACTTCAGTAGCGTTTGCGTAATTCCCTTTGCCCGAAAAACGGCCGTGTCGATGTTGTCGAGCGATTCACAAACCGTCTCCGGCGTCCACTCCAGCTTGAAGTCGGGATCGAACTGATCGCGGATCACGCCGGTCGTTGCCACGATGACCGCCAACGGATTGTTGATTTCGTGGGCAATGCCGGCGGCCAGTTCGCCGACCGACGCCAACTTCGAGGCGTGAATCAATTCCGATCGCAGCTCCTCGCGCGACTCGGCAGCCAATTGGGCCCTTTTGAGCAAGCGGTCGGCCATCAGCCATACCAGCAGCCCCAGGATGGCCATGATCGCGGCCGTGCTTGCAATCATGACGGTTCTTGCGTCGTAGATTTCGGCGTAGGCGATGCCCAGCGGTTGTCTGACCATCAGAACCCAAGGCGTTTCGCTCAGCCAAACGTAGGCCACGAGGACCGACTCGCCGTTGGCCTCGATTTCTTCGACGCCGGACCGTTCGCCGTCCGGAGGCATATACTCGCTCTTGCCAAGCAATGCTCCCCGCCCTGGCGCGACGACTTGGTATTGGCCCACCTGGTTGACCAACGCCGAGTCGACGCTCTCGCCTCGGCTAATGTTGCGAAGAAACGCGTAGAACTTGTCCGGATCGAGCGTCGCCCGCATGACGTACAAGTTGCCGTCGATCCGCTGCTTGACCGCAATCGTAAAGTGCGGTTGGTTTCGGAAACCCAAGTAGATGTCGCTGACGTAGTAACTCGTCTCGCTCCGCATGACGCTCACAAACCACTTCTCCCGACTGTAGTCCTTGCCGTGAAGGCGGGGATGAGGGCCGGCGTAGCCGATCTGCACGCCCGAGGAGTCGCAGAAGCCCACGTCGATAAACGCGTCGCTCGTCTGCCTCAATCCTCGGAGATACCGGTCCATCTGCTGCCGTGACGGATCGACCGTGAATTCCGTGCCGTGGAAAAGGCTGAAGACGTTGGTCACGCGCTCCTGAAGAAACAAATCGACCGTGTTCTTCTGACTCTCGGCCAACGAGGCCAGGTGGAGCTTGCCCGTCTCGCGCAACGTCGGGTCGAACTGGAAATGGAAGTACACGGCCAGCGCGATCACCGGCAGCGAGAAGGCAGCCAACAGCCCAAGACGCAGGCGTCGCCGGAGCTTCTTGAAGTATCGCGTCGTGTCCGCGCGTCGGCCGCGCGACCTGTCCGGGCGATCCGCCGCGGCCGCCTTCCCGTCGTTTTCAGAAGGACGAGTCATGCTTCGTCTACTCGATGCCTGCTCCCGTTCGCAGGCCCGCCTGTCGCCTTTTGAAACCGGGACGTCGGGCCACTCGCGTTAGCATAACCGCAAGCGGGGGCAGATTCCATGAGCGGCACCACTCGAAGCGCGCCGAACCCCCCACACGAAGGCCCGAACGCGATGCTAGGAAAAGCGGGGCAGATTGGAACGAGCAAACCACGCCCGGTGGACTCCTCGGACGCCCACGCAAAACAAATTTCGACGCGGCCGACGCGCGGCGAAGCACGTCGCGACTTACTGTTTCTCCCAGCCCGAGGCCACGTCGAGCTTCGAGCAGGTCTCTTCATCGGCAAAAAATCGCACCTGCCCGCAATCACGGCAGACGGCCGGATAGAGCCTGGCACATCGAAGAAATCCCCCCAGCCCGGGCAGGTAGTTCGCGGCGTAGCCTCCGCCGGCAATTCCGGCCTTGTGCAGGTAGACGTTGTTCCCGCCACAGTTTGGGCACGCGGCTATCTTCGGCATCATTCTTCCTCGTCATCCAATTCGTCGTACCCAAGCCCGCCGGCGACGCCCTCCATGATGGAAAATCGCTTGGGATCGACCAGGGCCAAGCCGAGCGTCACCGATAGCGTCACAACGCCGCCGACGATCAGCCCAAGCATCTGAAACCTTGCCGGGATCACGTAGGCGTTGATGTACAGACACGCCGTGGTCGTCAGAAGCAGACCGACAACCACGTTGCAGAGGCGGTGCGTCCGCTCGGACAGATAGCGGTTGTGGATCATGTCGTTCTCGAACTGTTCATGTTGATCGAATTCCGAGAAAGTCGCAGGCCGAAAAACACGCTGCCGGCACGCTCTCTCGGCCTGGGACGCCGGCGGCAAAGCGTGCCCGAGAGCCGCAAAACGGCCTGACCCGGCTCGCGCGGCACGCTTTGCCGCCGGCGTCCCAGGCCGA
>JAFGIR010000378.1 GCA_016929515.1 Pirellulales bacterium
CAAGGGCCGGGCGAAAGAACCACCGCGCGGGGCTCCATCGCGCGAACCCGATCGGCGTCGATTTCCGTGTTGCGCGCGACGTGGACCGTCTGGCCCAGCCGACGGAGATAGCGGGCCAGGTTGAACACGAAGCTGTCGTAGTTGTCGATCAGGAGGATCATTCTTCGCACTTCAGCATCGATTCCAACAATCCTTCGGCCTTGTGCCACGTTTCTTCGTATTCGCGTTGCGGGTCGCTTTGCGCGACGATGCCGCCGCCGACCGGCAATTGCCACCAACCGCGGCCGGCCGTGATGGTTCGTATGAGGATATTCAGATCCATCGAGCCGTCGAACCCGACGTAGCCGAGCGAGCCGCAATAGGGTCCGCGGGCCGTTGGTTCGAGTTCGGCGATGATTTCCATGGCGCGGAGCTTGGGGGCCCCGGTGACCGACCCGCCCGGAAAAGCGGCACGCAGCAGATCGAGCGGTCCGTTGGACCCGGCCAGGCGGCCGTGGACGACCGAGACGAGATGGTGGACGTGCTTGTAGGTTTCGAGCCGGCACAGATCGCCGAGGCGGACGCTGTCGATTTCGCATACGCGCGACAGGTCGTTTCGCAACAGATCGACGATCATGACGTTTTCGGCCCGATCTTTCTCGCTGCGGCACAACGCGTCGCGCGCTGCCCGATCGGCCGCCGCGTCCTTGTGGCGAGGGCGGGTGCCTTTGATCGGGCGGGTTTCGACCAGCCGGTCGCGGACCTGCAAAAATCGCTCGGGCGAGGCGCTGGCGATTTGGAAATCGCCCAGGTCGAAGTAGCCGCCAAACGGGGCCGGATTCGCCTTGCGCAATCGGCGATAGAGCGACACCGAATCGTCGACCGCCGGGTGGAGCAGACGTTGGGCCAGGTTGACCTGGAAGACGTCGCCGGCGTGGATGTATTCAATCGCCCGTTCGACGGCTCGCAAAAAGTCGGCGTGCGAAAAGTTGCTCGTCAGACGTGAATCCGCGGCGGTGGCGAATTGGGGCGCCAGTTGATCGAGGCGGAGTGTGGCCCGGCGCCACTGGCGTCTGGCCGGTGTCGAACTGGGACACCGCCGCGCCATGTCCCAGCCACCCTGTGAATCACCAGGCTCGGAAAGCCATCGCCGAAACTCGGCCAGCCGTTTGGCCGCGCGCCGGCGACGCGCGGCCGGTTCCGTCTCGGGCAAGCCCTGCGAGATAAGCCACGCCTGCTGCGTCTGGTGGTCGAACGCGACGACGACGTCGTACAGACCGACAGCCAAGGCGGGCACGCCGAACTCGTCGAACCGCGGCGAGGGCAGCCGCTCGAACTGCCGGCCGAGGTCATAGGAAAAAAGGCCCGCCGCCCCGCCCTGGAAAGGCGGCAAATCGGTCCGGCGCACGGTCGGAGCGTGGCCGAGCATCGTTTCGAGCGATTCGACGGCCTCGTGGTGGCCGGGCTCCTCGCGGTGAAAGGCGAACGGATCGGCCGCGACGAACGAATAGCGGCCCAACCAGGCGTCGACCGTCGCGCTGTCGATGAAGAGACAATGAGGTCGCGCGGCCAGACGGACGAAAACCGCCTCCGGCTCGGGCGCCGGAAGGAGTTCTTCGATCAGCGGCTCGAATTCGAGGGGCAAGGTTCTACGTCCGTCCTTCGGCGAATCAGCATGGCGGGGCGAAACGGTCATCGACCGACCCGCTTGTTGTAGCCTGATTCGGCCCCGCGGGCAACCGGCCTGGGCGCCATCCCGACGCTCGTCGTGAAGGTGTCCGGGAATTCGAGACGGGAATTGACGATATACGAGGAGACCAGACATTCTTGTCTGTCTTGGTTGCTCTCCGGCAAGACAGGCAAGAATGCCCGTCGTCCTCGATAGGCTCTATGTGCCTAATTTCCCGACGACCTCTCGCGCAAGCGTGGCCATGGCGCCCCATTTTTTAGGTTTGACGGAGCGCTAGTTGCCAAAGGCGACGCCCCAGCTTACGCCGGGTCGAGGGCGATAATGACGACGGCGCGGCGGCGGGCCCCAGCCGGGGTAGCCGTAGTGATATTCTTCGACAATCACCGGTTGCGGGGCGGGCTGCTGGACGACCGTCGTCGTCGGTTGCGGCGGAGGCGTCGTCTGCATCGCTTCGATCACCGCTGCGCTGACACCCTGCTGCTTGAGCGAGATCAGATCGCCCGCCGCCAACGGCGCGGCCATGCCGTGGGCACGGATGTGGTTGATGATCAACGGATCGTCGACGCCCGAGTTGCTCATGGCGACGACATCGGTCGTGGTGACCGACCCGGCGGCGACTTGTCGGCCGAGTTGTTGCTCGATCATCGCGCGGTTGCGCGCCTCGTTTTCGTCCATTTCGGCGCCAATGGCCGCGCCGGTCAGGGCGCCGACGCCGGCGCCAATGGCGGTGCCGGCTCCGGCGTTGCCCGCCGCGTCGCCCACCAGCGCGCCGATTCCCGCCCCGAGCAATCCGCCGCCAACCGCGCCGCGGTCGGCATGATAGGGCGAACGACAACCGCCGACAGCAAGCAACACCATCGAAGCGGCAACGGTCAACAGCCGGGCAAAACGGCGAACGTTCACCTTATATCTCCTTGTGGAAGCTTATCGAAGTGACGCAGCAAGGCGGCCAATGCGCGAGCCAACGCGAGGCGGGGATTATCGAGATTTGTTCGGTACGCGTCAAGAAAGGATTCGCCGGTCAATCGGTCTGTAAGCAGAGAGAAAAGAGCACGCCAGGGAGAAAATGGCTAAGAACCTATCCGAAAACCCGCCAGAACATGTCATCCTGAGCGCAGCGAAGGATCTCAAGTCGTTCCGTGCAAACGAGATCCTTCGCTGCGCTCAGGATGACAATCAGCGGCTCGCGACATTCCCGAATAGGCTCTAAGCCCGGCGGCCGTGCTGTCGCCACGCAAGGGGGTAGACCCCATGTCCGAGGGAGGGGCACGGAGAACACGGGAGCGTAAAATGATACAATGGACTGATTGTGGAGATCCCTCGTTCCGGAGAAGCCTCATGACGCGACGAACTGCTTGGCAAATTGTCTTGTTACTCGGCCTGTTCTGGCTGCTGCCCACGGCGGCGGCGACCGCCGAAAAGACTTCGGACACGAAAAGCGAGGTCGCCTCGGGGGATCTTGACCGCCATACGCTTATCTACGGCGGCGATCTGTTTTGTGCCCGGCGGCTCAACTTCGCCCTGCTCGCCCCGAGCGGCGAAGAACGAAACAAGGTATTGGCCGCCGTCGCTCCGCTGTTCAAAGAGGCCGATCTGGCCATGATCAATCTTGAAGGCATGGTCACGACCGGCGGCTACTACAACCGCTTGCGCCGATGCAGCTACGTTTATCGGGCCCATCCGAACGTCGTCGACATGCTCAAGAACGCCGGCGTCGACCTGGTCACGATCGGCAACAACCATAACGGCGACTACGGGCCCGAGGCCCAGATCGAAACGGTCGATCAACTTGCGGCCGCCGGCATCGGCTACGTTGGAGCCGGCGTCGATCTGGAAGACGCGATGCGGCCCGTCTATCGCCAG
>JAFGIR010000379.1 GCA_016929515.1 Pirellulales bacterium
GAAAGCCAAACGGAAACGTTCCTCGCTTTCGCGGAGTGCTTGTTCGGCTTGCTTTCGATCGGTGATGTCCTGCGCCGTGCCGTAGAAGCGGACGATCCATTTTTCTTGCGGATCGCGGACCGGGCGGCCGTAATCGCGCAACCAGCGCGTCGCCCCGGATTTGGTGATAATGCGAAACTCCGACACGTGGGAATGGCCCGCCAACAGTCGCTGCGTTCGCTTCACGCCGATGGCCCGGTCGGCCGGATGAATGAGGGTGAGCGGGCCACCGAGTCTCTTGATTTCTTCGAGCGGATAACCCGTGATTTGAAGGAAGTCGCCGATGACCCATTCGAGAACCAAGGTGCCGTCGGTCGCCAACCGGGTCGAATAGGCATAGGCCCCGGTCAGTTTGGAAATCACACGGTACCGGACTTCCGACTGGTACAGCGATTCTTCGGCGCGCCAATAATCGACCAGATCCTGCGCGAATCCGATGCAACCGTCAACGACTCCGGCAACGTCGTATTTTGGCGCGACATGCACCTGATAAGCACGATCAGCCCAAGGATGATCGAAGGTGGAGGACTCGCCCTCCAATGCCTTTCGATGCGCCACGAGCAATTCGTCGGTGGAACCGTCGAATGTGAGGAGTTCGTCAACAGGGGAGCCCCGCCAGTCGGTAGGAACGTCGACGGCAATCACGCCGGTCGTCGAGAATGCCAAAACACGTAATTGCATGTCGGTTGACCATGCCATGCCGGCCAACGAGTTCGTCGTCGCCGAAGTCGACTGGTCACCCGAAGACAGAACACGTGAGTTTGTTGACGTCCCCATTGCCGGCTCGCTGGCCAAGTGTGGGTTTTCGCTTGGGATGACGCGTCCGTTTTGAACGGAACGAGCGTGCCTCTTGCCAAGGCACACACGCGGTAGCACACTACGCCACTCGAGAATGAAC
This sequence comes from Pirellulales bacterium, assembly GCA_016929515.1. Taxonomy (GTDB): domain Bacteria; phylum Planctomycetota; class Planctomycetia; order Pirellulales; family Thermoguttaceae; genus UBA11386. Next base: position 938 of record JAFGIR010000379.1, read on the forward strand.
AAACAACGCCCGCCGAAAAGCCGACGAACCCCCACACTCTACCGGACGAGGCTCCTCTTTGGCAAGGGTTTTCTCGCCCACTGTCGATGGAAAACCGAGCAAAATGACCCACCGCGCGTTGACTCGAAGTAGCAAACGCGCGGCCTTGGATCGCGCGCGCATCACGTCCAATGAAAAGGCGTCCGGCGGAGAACGAACGACACCCAAAAAGCCTCGGGGAAACATCACCCGACGAGCCGTTCGCCGGAAACCCGATTGGACGTCGCGCGGCATTTTGACGGAAGCTTCCCCGGCATGCGACGGAGATGGATCTCCCCAAAGTCCCCAACCGATGACGATAATCGACCATCTGCAAGGGGGGCTCGACGCATTACATCGGGCTTTCATGGACAAGGAACGCATCTGGGACGTCGCTGACAGGACCAATATCGCATTGAAATGAGAAAACTTCGCACGATGGCGGGAAATCGGCGAACCTTTTGCGGAAGGGCCAGTAATTCTTATGGACAAGAGTGGCTCAGTCTGGGAAGATTGGGCATTCGTTGCTAGTCAGGAAATCGGCTTTGAGTCCGAAGTTCCCCTTCCATTGACCGGTTTGCAGGGCTAGTCGATTCCAAGTGGCGGGATTTCCGCTTCATCACATTAATCACGCCGAGGTTCCGCGTACGAAGGGCGTCAGTCGATCGTCCAGATGTGATCACTTCTAGAGTGGGTGGGGTAATTGGTGAGCAGGGATAGAAGAGAAAGGACCCGTTCGTGATCGATCAAGTCAATGTCCCAACGGTGTACGTGGTTGACGATGACCCTCAAGTGCGTGAGTCCTTGAAACTACTCATGCGCAGCGTGGGCCTCCGTACGGAAGTGTATGGCTCGGCCGAGGATTTCCTGGCGGTTTACAAAGACGGGCCTGGACCGCCCCGTTGTTTGGTTCTGGACGTCCGGATGCCGGGCATGAGTGGTCTGGGGCTCCAGGAGAAACTCGTCACCGCCGGTGTTCAAATTCCGATAATTATGATTACCGGCTACGGCGATGTGTCGATGGCCGTGAAAGCCATGGGAGCCGGCGCCGTGGACTTCATCGAAAAGCCTTTCAGCCGACAAGCGCTTTTGACTCGCGTGCAGGAAGCCATCGACCGCGACGCCAGCCGACGACATCGCGAAACCCAACAGGGAGACGTGACCGAGCGTTTGGCTGCTCTGTCGCATCGCGAACGGGAAGTCATGGAACTGCTGATCGCCGGCGACCACTCCAAACAGATTGCCGCGAAGTTGAAGATCGGCGAGAAGACGGTAGCAAAACATCGCGCCCGCGTGTTTGAGAAGATGCGTACGGACAGCGTCGCCGCCTTGGTTCATCTGGCCTACACGTGTGACTTGATTTCGCGCGTTCCAGGGCTCAACTTGTCGAGTCGTTGAATCTTTGAGAAAGCGACTCCCTTGGGGCGAGGGGCAGAAGCCCGAATCTTGGGTTCTCTGCCTGGCGGTCGTGGTTTGCCCTCCGAACAAGACGGCCCTTTGGTATGGTCGACCGGCCGATTCTTCCCATGGAACCCAAGCATCCCGAGCATTCCCCTCATTTCAGGGGAGCCTCTTTCCCTCTAAAGTTGCCGGTTCTGGCGATAGCCCAACCGAAGCGGTCCATCTCAGACAATGACATGAGCTAGGCTTAAGTATCCAAAAATCTTGGATATTGTGTCTTGGTGTTCGTGAGCACCTGTGGGAATCCTGCTGCGAAAGCCGTCAACACACAAGAACGCGTTTCACTATTCCAGGCGACTTTCACTCTCCCCCAATGTGATCCGCTCCATGAACGGCCGATTGTCGCGGCATGCTCGCTAGACCGATGACGCGCTCCGTCGCATAGCGTCGCTGGGCAATGAACCAAACGCTTAGGAGGTCCAAGATGGCCGGTCGACGAATTCGCTGGGTAGTGAGGATAGAAAGGTACGCATGAGAGACCGTATCTTGATCGTCGATGACTGTCGTGTAAACGTCAGCATTCTGGAGGATCTTCTCGCCGACGACTACGAATTGGAACAAGCGTTCAGCGGCGAGGAGTGTCTCGAAAAGCTGCCTGCCTTCAGGCCGGAGCTGGTCTTGTTGGACATCGTGATGCCCGGAATCGACGGGTACGACGTATGCAAGAAGATCAAGGCAAGTCCCATGGGGCAGTTCATTCAGGTGATTCTGATCAGTGGCAAGGCGTCTTCCGCCGAACGGCTGCGCGGCTACGAGTTTGGGGCGGACGATTATCTGGTCAAACCGTTCGATCACGCGGAACTGCTCGCCAAGATTCGGATTCACTTCCGACTCCACAAACACATGAAAGATCTCTGGGCGGCCAACAATCGAATCCAGAAGTTCAACGTGGAATTGGAGAAGCTCGTCGGCGCTCGCACGCGCGAGGTGGTGGAAACGCGCGACGTAGCGGTCTTTGCCTTGGCCAAACTGGCCGATTCTCGCGACCCGGAAACCGGGGAACATCTCGAGCGAATGCGTACCTATTGTCGAATCCTGGCCGCGGAAATGAGTCGCGAGGGATCCTACCGGGATCAAATCGACGATCAATTCGTCGAAGACATCTATCGCTCCAGCCCGCTACACGATATCGGGAAGGTCGGAATACCCGACGCCATCTTGCTCAAGCCCGGACGTTTGACGCCTGAAGAATTCAACGTCATGAAGACTCACACGGTCATCGGCGCCAGGGCATTGCGACAAGCGGCCGCACAGTCTTCCTACGGTGGGTTCTTGACCATGGCCGAAGTCATCGCCCGCCATCATCACGAACGGTACAACGGTCGTGGCTATCCGGATGGATTGGCCGGCGAGAATATCCCGTTGTCTGCCCGAATCGCCGCGTTGGCCGACGTCTTCGACGCATTGACCTCGTCGCGCGTTTACAAACCGGCCTTTTCTCCGGAGAAGTCCCAAGAGATCATTCTGGAAAGCCGGGGTGAACATTTCGATCCCAACGTGGTCGACGGGTTCCTGCGTTGCGAAAAGCAATTCTTCGCGCTGGTCCACCCCACTCCGGACGTCGACCGCAAAGCCCTCGTGGCTTCGCGAGGATCATAGCCGGTCAAACACGGGACCATTTCGGGCCTCGATCGACGACCGGGTGGCCGCCAGACGGCCTATTCTCACCGCGGGCGGCAAAACCCCCGAAAACGTTGCAATTTGTCCAAGCCGGCTGCCGATACGTGCAGATAGGTAAGCTGCAACCACTTGGGGTGTCCGCCTCGGCCAGGGGGTGGGCCTGTTTCTTGCTCGGGAGCCAGGCAATGCAAGTCAAAGTCTATGTCCCAACCGTTGTGGAGATTCCGAACGCGTATGTGCCGGCGCTGGCGCGCCGCGCCTCGGAAACCATCGGCGACAAGGCATCCGACGTGTCGGCCACGCGAGGACATCTGGTGCGCCAGGCCGTCCAGGACGGTCTGCTCCGCCAGTTCGACGACCTGATTTGCGAGGACGGTTCCGTCGACCTGGTTTGCGATCCGGCGACCGAAACCCCGCTGGAACTCCAGAACAAGACGCTCTCGTTGAGCGAACTGCTCAATGCTCTGCAATCGAATCGCGAATGGGGCGAGGGCAATCCAAAACCCAAGGCCGCCTGAGGTTGAGAAAGGCCGGCCCCGCGACCTGGCTCCCGGCTATTCCACCGTCAGGACGATCTTGCCGGCGAGCGTTCCGGCGCCGCCGAGCGTGTTTTCCTCCTGCAATCGCTGTGCCGCGGCCGCCTCGCTCAGCGGCAGCACCCGGCCGATGTTCGCGCGGAGTTTCTCCTCGGCCAGCCACTCGTTGATCTGCCGTGCCGCGGCGCGCTGCCGGTCGGCCGGAGCGTTAAAAAGCGTGAACCCCAGCAACGAACCGTCGCGCGTGTAGAAAGGACCGATCGGCAAGGCAGGCCTCGCGTCGCGGCCGGCCATCACGACGATTCGCCCGGCAACGGCCAGGTGGCCGAGGATCAAATCGAAGTCCTGCTCGCGGAGTGTCTCGAACCAGACGTCGACGCCGCGGGGCGCAAACTCCGCAAGCGCCGCGTCCAAATCGTCCGTCTTGTAGTCCACCACGCAGTCGGCGCCGAACCGGCGGCAGAGTTCCGCTTTCTCCCGGCTGCCGGCCGTGGTCATCACGCGAGCCCCCACGGCCGCGGCCATTTGCACGACGCACGAACCGACGCCGCCCGCGCCGCCGTGGACGAAAAGCGTTTCACCCGGCTGCAATCCGGCGTGGTGGAACGTGCCCAAGTGCGCGGTCAGCGCGACCATCGCACAAGCGGCCGCTTGCCGATCGTCGATCGCCTCGGGCGTGGAGTAGAGCCACTCGGGATCGACCGCGGCATACTCGGCAAACGTGCCCTGGCGCCGGAACACGCCCTGGTTCGAACCCCAGACCCGATCGCCCGGCTTGAATCGTGTCACGTTCGAACCAACCTGCTCGACCGTGCCCGCCAGATCGCAACCAACGATGTAGGGACTCGGGATTTTCACGTCGACCGCGCCCGAGCGAATGTACGTATCGATCGGGTTGACCGCCACGGCCGACACTTTGACCACCACCTCGTCGGCTGTCGGGTCGGGTAGGGGCAACTCGCCGTAGATAATACTCTCGGGCAGCCCCGGCTTCTCGATATATGCGGCTTTCATGGAATCCTCGGAACTCGGAACACAAGTGCCTACGCCTCGGTAAGCTTATGCACGAGCCGCCGCCCGGGCAAGTCTGGGCATTGACGCGACCGGAGCCGTAGGATACGTTCATGGTAGCGTCCATGCCCCGGCTGAACGCATTCTCGCCGCGCGATTGCCCACCGCGTAGCTCCACCACATTCCACGGGAGGACCACTCATGCAACGCAGAAGCTTTCTTGTCTTGGCCGTACTGTTGATTCTCGCCACGCTGGTTCCGCTGGCCGAGGCAAAGGTCAAGCTGCCGTCGATCATCAGCGACAACATGGTTCTGCAACAAGGTCGGCCCGTGACAATCTGGGGATGGGCCGACCCGGGAGAGCAAATTACCGTCCGGTTGTCCGGTCCGTACTCGGATCAATCCATCGGCGATCACTGGAAGGGAATGCAAAGAGAGGCTCGGGCCAAGGCCGATGCCCATGGGCGTTGGCGAGTGACTCTCGGTAGTCTGGAACCGGAAGGCCAGGTGACGGCCGGCCGTCTCCCACTCAAGGGTCAATGGGAGACGATGATCATCACCGATTCGTCCGGCGAAGAGACGGCCGTCAAGAACATTCGCGTCGGCGAAGTGTGGCTTTGCTCGGGTCAGTCGAACATGGAAATGAGAGTCATCCAGTCGAACGACGCCAAGAACGAGATCGCCAAGGCCAAGTATCCGAAGATTCGGTTCTTCCAGGTGAAGAACGTGACGGCCGACGAGCCGCAGAAGGAATGCCAAGGCCGCTGGGTCGTGTGCAGCCCCGAGACGGTCGGCGGATGCACGGCCGCGGGCTATTTTTTCGCGCGCGAGTTGCTGCAAGATCTGAAGGTTCCGGTCGGCCTGATCCAGAGCGACTGGGGCGGCACGCCGGCCGAAGCATGGACCAGCCGCGAGGCACTCGAAGCAGAGCCGTCGTTGGCGCCGCTTCTGAAACGTTGGGACGAGGCCGTCGGCAAAAACAAGAAGCAGGCTCGCTCACCCCATCGGCCGGCCAACCTCTACAACGCGATGATCGCGCCGATTCTGCCCTACACGATTCGCGGCGCACTCTGGTACCAAGGCGAGGCGAACGTCGGCCGGGCCCATCAATATCGGACCATCTTCCCGACGATGATCGCCGACTGGCGCGAGCGGTTCAAGCAGCCCGACTTGCCGTTCGGCTTCGTGCAGATCGCTCCATTCCGGTACACTCGCAAAGGAAACCAAAACAACGTGCAATGGTGCGCCGAACTTTGGGAGGCGCAACTGATGACGCTGAAAAATACATCCAACACGGGCATGGCCGTGACGACCGACATCGGTGATCTGAAAAACATCCACCCGACGAACAAACAGGAGGTGGGGAGACGGCTGGCGCTTTGGGCGCTGGCGACCGTTTATGGGAAGAACCTCGTCTATTCGGGCCCGATCTACCAATCGATGAAGGTCGAAGGGAACAAGATCCGGCTGAGTTTCGACCACGTCGGCAGCGGGCTGGCGTCGCGCGACGGGAAGCCGCTTACGCATTTCACGATCGCCGGCGCCGACATGGAATTCCATCCGGCCGTGGCCACGATCGATGGCCGTTCGATTGTCGTTGGCAGTGACGCGGTCGAAGCGCCCGCGGCCGTCCGCTTCGCGTGGCACGAAACGGCCGAGCCGAACCTGATGAACCAGGAAGGCCTGCCCGCCTCGCCGTTCCGAACCGACGACGCAAAATGCCTGACGGAAGGGAAGGATTGAGCACTTGGCTTCCTTGCGGCCACCCCACCAGACCACACCCCCCGTGAGGACTGTCTCCTTTAATGAGATGTGACAATTCGCGGACTTACCAGGGGCAATGGTCGCGGGATGTGGCCACAATCCCATTGGAATTACGGCCAGTTATGCCTTGACACAAGCTTATGTGTTGAAGTAACCTTATGTAGGCACGTAAGGTTATGAGTCGCCATAACTGGCCGTAATCTATTGGGAATTGTCATGAAGCAAATCGACGCGAATCCCTATACTCCGGGTGCTGGACACTCACCTCCCTACTTGGCTGGTCGTCACGAGGAAGTCGCGGCGTTTCGCGAGCACCTCAATCAAGACTTGATTCTGAAGAACGTCATTCTGACGGGGTTGCGCGGCACCGGAAAAACCGTCTTGATGGACGACAAGTACAAGGTTGCCGCTCAGGAAGCTGGCTGGATCTGGGTCGGTTCGGACTTTGCCGAATCGTCCTTTCTCAGCGAGACTAATCTCTGTGTGCGACTTCTCACGGATTTGGCTGTCTTCACATCAAGCCTTTCGATTGGCAAGCCGGACGGGACTCTCGGATTCGACACAAAACAGAATCGACAACAGTCGCTTTCGTACGATTTCCTGTCGACTTACTTCGCGGCCCAGCCCGGACTCATGGTGGACAAGCTGCGAGCAACGCTTGAGTTTGTGTGGGAAGTTGCGCGAGAGCGCGGCACGCAAGGAATCGTTTTCGCTTATGATGAAGCTCAGGTCGTGCGCGATCGCGAAGACAAAGACCAGTATCCCTTGGCGATTCTTCTAGAGACTTTTCAGTCAATGCAGCGAAGGAAAGCCAAGTATCTTTTGTTGCTTACCGGTCTTCCTACATTGTTTCCGAAGCTTGTCGAGTCTCGGACGTATGCCGAACGGATGTTTACCGTGCAGGAAATCGGCCGTCTTTCACCGGACGCTGCACGGGAAGCTATCGAAATGCCGTTGAGAGAAAGACCGTGGAAATTCACGCCTGAAGGGGTCAGTAGGATCATGGAGGCATCGGACGGCTACCCCTACTTCATTCAGTTCATTTGTCGAGAGACGTACGACCACCTTGTGGCAAATCCACGTGATCTTTCGATTCCGCTGGATGCTATCATCAGAAAGCTGGATTCCGACTTCTTCTCTGGAAGATGGGAGAGCGTTACTGACCGGCAACGAGACTTGCTCTTTTGTGCCGCAAAGCTCGAACACGCCGACGAGGAGTTCTCGATCAGTGAAATCGTGGAAATTTCGAAGCAGTTGGAAGTCAAACCATTTGGTCCGGGCGATGTCAGCCAAATCCTGCCACGACTGATTGAAAAGGGATTGGTCTACAAGAATCGGCTTGGCAAATACTGCTTCGCCGTGCCCATGTTCAGTGGTTTTATCCGACGTCGATTTATGTCGTCGGAACAACAACTGAGACTTTTCGAATGAAATCGGACATTCAGGCTGGCAATCACTGGAAACGTCGGCCTGACCAGCAAACGGCTCCTGGTTTACCCAATCTGCCGCGCGTTGTCGGATAATTGCCCCGAGACACCCCGTTTTCTCGGTTCCTTCAATGGCCCCTTGTGGTAGAATTTTCCAGGGGTTGGCCACAAGTCGATTTGGGGGGCGTCGCACGTGCATTCCCGCGATCACGTCTCGCCCGATCGGGCGACTGAGAATCCGTTGGCTAGCGTTGCGCCCGCGGACCAGCCGAACACGGTTCACGAGATGGCCGAGCGTCTTCTTCCGGCCTACACGGTCGAGGGCGGCACGGTTCACCTTGCCGGATGCCTGCTTGAAGAGCGGCTTTTCTTGCGTGCCGCCTCGCGGGACGCGAACCAATCGGTCGAGTTCTATTTGGACAGCCAAGGTCGCGAAGTCAACCCGGCGACTGTCGCGGCGCTTGGGATGGACCACACGGTCGAACTGGAGCGGCCACCCGAACACGCCGAGAAGGCCATCCGGCGTCTCTCCAGTCTGGCCCGCCAGATGTTGGCCCAGCGATTCGCCAAGAGGGACATGTCGCGGCCGGTCGAATTGACGGCCGTTTGGTGCAAGTTTGCCGAAGGGAAGCTCCGGTTCCTGATCGGCGAAAACACGGCCGATTTGCCGTTCGCCGATTGGGCTCGCACGCTGCGGCCACCGCCGTTTGTCTGTCCTTATTCGCACCAGACCACCTACCGCGTGACGGCCACCGACGACGGACGCATTGTCGCGGCCGAACAAGTGGCAACGTGCGACGCGAGTTCGCGGCGAGTGCTCTCCGGTGATCTCGTGACCTGTGCGGTCACCGGGCAGCGAGTCCTGCCCGAGTTCGTCGAAATGTGCCCCGTGACGGGCGAGACCGTCTTGCGAACCGAAATGGTTCCGTGCGGCATGTGCCGGCAGAAGGTCGCGCCGACGAGCCTGCGACAAACGCGCTGCGAAGCGTGCAACCGCCTCGAGCCGGTCAGCAAAGCCGATCCCCGTCTGGCCCGGCTCCTCGACGAGCACCCCTTGTTGGACCGATGGCGCCGTTGGTGCCTTTCGGAGTCGGCCACGGCCTATCACTTGACGGCGCGCGGTTGGTTTCGAGAGCTTCTCTTGGTCGTGGACAAGGATTCGCTCAATTTGAAGCTGCTTGCGACAAGCCACCGCTTTCGATCGGGCTGGGACGTGGTCGAACCATCCCATTACGATTTTGTCCTACGGGGATGAGCCGGCCGGATCCTCGCGCGACGTTCCGCGCGCTCGCACGCGGCACATCACCAATGACGTGATCGTCATTGCGCCGGCCAGTGCCAGAATAACCAGTGCGATACCGAGTCGAATGTGGTACTGCTTTGTCGCCTCGTGGTAAGCCTCCTCGACCGTAGCGTACTTGGAAATTCGATACGTCTTCAACTTCTTCCTGTACGCCTTGTCCACGGGACGAGAATCTCGCAGTGCATGGCGAAGCTGTTCCCACACGTCGTAGCTGCGCAGCAAGGTCAGGTGATTGATGTCTCTTTCGATGATCTGCTCCGTATAAAGATCCTTCGGCGGCACAGGCTGGTTCCAATGAAAATAGACCAGCGCGACGAAAGTCGCCAGCACAACCGTGGCGCCCACGATGGCCAGGGCATGAAAAACACCCCAGCGCGCGGTCGTCCGTCCCTGCGATTCGTCCTCAACCGTCTCCAACGATCGCAGCTTCAGCAAGGTGGGAACGTCCATGTCCCGGCCGCAGGCGCACCGCACGGTTTGCCCGGCCTGAACACTCTCGACCGGGATATTCTTGCCACACTCGCAAGGAAGCAGGTATTTGGTGGACACGAAATGTCTCCTTGTCCTCGAAATGACGATGGATGAATATGGCCGGGACGGCCCACGTCCGGCTTCCGCCAACGAGCCGTGCAAGGAGTCGCGTCGCCCAACGCCATCCGGTGTTGTCCTTCAGGACGAACCTGTGACCATCGCTCCAACGGCGCACAGCCTCATTCGACGGGACGCTCGGCACGTCCCGCGGGCGAACTCTCGCGACAAGTCTCCCGTACGAACAAGTGTCGCCCCCACGGACCGAACGCGCAACGGTTCACCCCTTTGCAGTGTACCTGGCTGGTCGCGTTTGAGCGAGTTGGCATGGCGGTTCTTGCTGTTAGTAATGATTGCAGAATAGTTTGGGGTAAAAAGGAAACCGAGAAGAAGGCCTTTCCTTACTTACCTACGTTACCTATCTTTACATTCCCAGAGGTGGCTTGCATACCTTTGGCTCGAAGATCCGTAATGCGGAACGACAAAGTACTAGACTAACACAAACGCCTAACTAGAATCATATTATTATGGCCCCTCCGTAAAGTTTGCCTTTGTTAGAAGGCCACACGGGTGAGTGAGCGTGGTGACCCGTATTTTTTACCATGCTGAGGGGTATTCTAAGAAGGTTCGGCGAGAAGCTTCTGGGGCTTCGCGCCCGGGCCGCAAAGCGGAACAACCGACCAGCCGCTGTAAACTGCAGCGCTGCCGGGTGTGCTGTTAACCACGATTGTTGATGTCTGCGTTGTTGGTGATCGGCAATTGGTTGCGGAAAGTCCTGGAAACCGGGCTTCTGTTTTCTGGTCATTCATTTAGGTAGACATCCGTGAGTCCAACGTCTAGACGAGTCTCTGGGAGTTGGCTCGATTAATTGGTTATCGTTGAGTTTAGCAGTGCCGGTGGGAACGGTGGCAACTGGCCTGAGTCCGATCCCGAGAGCGCAAAGCGTGGTTTTTTGCCCTGCCACTACCATGCCGCGTACGACGGGAGTTCCGAGGCGGTTGTGCCCTTGCCTTCGTCACCTGGCAATTTGCAGTGGAGGTTTATTAGTCTTGAGTGGTTGCGAGTGAATCTAGGGAGCCTAGGCGTGTTCTGTCGAGGACCTTAGTTTCTTCGTAGCTGGAATCCCTTTACAAATGAGTTTGACAGAGAGGCGTTTGACGAAAACGGTGGTAGAATTAGTTGGCTCCGAAAGCCCACCGACACCGTAATCAACATCGGGGTGAAGTGTTGACGCTTGCATTGACAGAGAACGGTCGACCAAGAGGCGAATGCCTGGAAGCCGCTCCTCCCGTTGATCGTCCTCCGATCAGCGAAAATACAAGGGCAAGGACAAGAGAGCCTGACCACACCACGCAAATCGTTCGGAGACGCACGCACAAAGAATGCCTCGGACGACGTGGCCAGTGGGCTCGGAGACACCCCCCAACGGCTTCTACACGGTTTTATCCTGATAATCTCTTGCTGAAGACGGCGCAGCGTCGCAGGTTCGCCCTAGGGCGAGTCCATGAGTCTCTTGAACAGGGACGCGCCGCTTCAGAACGGAACATGTATTGTCACCTACACAGGCGTGAGGAGTGTTGCATTGTACGACACACTTTTGGACGACATTGAAGAGCGGTCGCTTCCCCAAGAGGAAGAAACCGAGGGCATCGAGTTGGATGAGAAATCGAGAGGAGGATTGTCAGTCGACGACGACTCGGACGATGATGTTGTTGACCTGGACGACGACGGAGATACGGAACTCGAAGACGACGCGGACGAGGAACTGATCGGGGAGGGGGTCGGTGAGTCATGGTCCGATGATCCGGTTCGGATGTATCTCACTCAAATGGGAGAGATCCCCCTGCTCACCCGGCAACAGGAAATCGCCCTGGCCAAGCAAATCGAGACGACGCGGGCAAGGTTTCGCCGGAAGGTTCTCGAATGCGATTACGTCATGCAGCATGCGGTGCGCGTCTTGCGCCGCGTTTTCGATAGCGACTTGCCGTTTGATCGCACGGTCCAGGTTTCGGTCACCGATCATCTCGAAAAAGAGCAAATCCTCGGCCGGCTGCCGCATAATCTCAAGACGCTCGACGTGCTCCTGAAACGCAATCGGCACGACTACCGAAAGGCGACCACCCGATCGCTGCCTCTCCCGGAACGCCTCGAGGCGTGGCGACGCGTCGGCTTGCGCCGACGCCGCGCCGTGCGGTTGGTCGAGGAGTTGGGTCTGCGAACCGGACGCATCGAGCCGATGATCAAGAACGTCGAGGAATTCAGCCGCCGTATCGATGAACTCAAGGCGCGAATCGACGAACACCGAAAGGCGGAAAAACCGGCCGACGGATGTCAGCCTTGGTTGGTCGAGTTCCGAAGTATTCTTCTGGCAACGCAAGAAACCCCGACCAGCTTGCGCAATCGCATCAAGAAAATCAAAGCCGTCTATGCCGAGTATCAAGACGCCAAGCGCGGATTGTCCGAGGGCAACCTTCGGCTGGTCGTCTCCATCGCCAAAAAATATCGCAACCGCGGACTGAGCTTCCTCGATCTGATTCAGGAAGGAAACGCGGGCCTGATGCGGGCCGTCGACAAGTTCGAATATCGACGCGGTTTCAAGTTCTGCACCTACGCCACCTGGTGGATTCGCCAGGCGATTACCCGCGCCGTGGCCGACCAAAGCCGCACGATTCGCATCCCCGTGCACATGGTCGAGACGATGTCGCGCGTGCGAAACGTCTCGCGGAAGTTGCTCCAGGAGTACGGCCGCGAGCCGACCATCGAGGAAACGGCCCGGGCCAGCGGAACGTGTATCGACGAAACGCGTCGCGTCCTGGCGATGAGCCGCTATCCGATCAGTCTCGATCGGCCGGTCGGCAACAGCGAAGACAGCCATTTCGGCGATTTGCTGCCCGACGGCGGGGCCAGAAGCCCTTCGATCGGCGCCGGCCACGAGATGCTCCGCCATCGCATCAGCCGCGTGCTCAAAACGCTCAGCTATCGCGAGCGCGAAATCATCAAGCTCCGCTACGGACTGGGCGACGGCTACAGCTACACGCTGGAAGAGGTGGGCCACATCTTCAAGGTAACCCGCGAACGCATCCGCCAGATCGAAGCCAAGGCGGTCCGCAAACTCCAGCAGCCCAGCCGCAGCCAAGACCTGGTCGGATTCCTCGACTAGAAAAAAACTCACTCAAGCTTGTTTTGAAACCGGCGAAAAGCCGGGCGGATCGCAAGAACGCCCGGCTTTTTTTGCGCGCCGCGGGCACCACGGGAAAGAACGCCGCCGTGGCCCAGGCACCCTTTTCGACGCGTTTCCACCGTGCGGACTATCGTCGCAGGCACGACTTCCTGAATTGAGTTGGGGTGCAGCCCTCGTGACGGCGAAAGAAGGTCAGGAAGTACTTTCTTGAGGAGAATCCGCACTTCGGGCCAAACTCTCGAACGAATGAACCGGGGCCGGATTGTCGCATGGCCGTGGTACTGTCAGTACCGCGTGCGATTGGACATGCCGGGCGCGTTCGAATGGGTTCACGAGATAATCGATCCGCGATATGGCCTGTCGTGAACCGGGCCAATTGGGAGATGGCACGAGCCTACTTCCACCGTCGGCGCCAGGCGACGGCGAAAGCGGCCAGTAGCGACCAGATGAGAAACGAGCAGGGCTCGGGAACCACCCCCCCGGGCGCGAACGTTACGTCGGCGTTCTCGATGCGCAATGCTAGTTCATGGTCGCCGTTCAACGTGGATATCCACAAACCGCCGTTCGCCAGTTGCAAAGACGGATTGGTGGCCAACTGATCGAGCAACAAGGCGTGGGCCACGTCGAAGTCCGTGGTCATCGGACCCGCCCAGGCGCTGCTCGTGTAGTCGTTCCATTGCATCAGAATGCTTCCACCGTAGCGGAAATTGAACTGGTCGAAACTCGTGGGCTGGTCGAAAATGGACGCCCTGCTCAGTGGAGCAATGCTGTAATTCACTCCGCCCGCCGTCAGCGTCAGCGGTATCGGGCTCGTTGGCGTCCATATGGATCCTGTTCTCCCGTCGCCCGGGTCGAAAATCTCTGATAGCAAAAAGTCGGACGTGTCATAGCTGAAAGTCAGCGACGCGGGGCCGACGGGTATTCCCACGAAGTTATCTGGCGTGACGAGCCGACCGTCACCAACGACCGATACATCGTAAACGGCCGCGCCAGCGGTCGACGAAACGAACGCGACCGCAATGGCAATCAATCCGACAAGAAGCGTTTTCATTGCACGGCCCTCTCCGGTAGCTGGAACGTCTCGTGGGCACGGTGCCCCCTGGATGACCCACAGTCTAGCAAACGGGCCAACGCCATTCAACAAAATTGGGCTCCGAGACGGGACAAACCTAAGGAATTGTGGCAAAACGGCCAGAAAAGGGGGGGTAAGAGTGCTCCGACAGTCGAGGCGGCGACACGGTCAAGCCCGGTCCACGCCGAGAAACGCGCGGCGAACGGCTGAGCCATCGGGTACAGCCTAAATCCGCGAAACGCAAAGCCCCGCGGCCCTCTTGACAAGCAGGCGGGGCTCTGCGATATTTCGCAGTGCGTATTGTGCGTTGGTGGTCGGCCGCTTTCGCTAAGTGGCCGACAAACAGGGAACCCGGTGCAAGTCCGGGACGGTCCCCGCCGCTGTAACCGAGTGGTAACGTTTCGTCTGACTCTTATGCCATTGCCGCAAGATCGCGGCGAGAAGGCCAGACGAAAACGACTCGGGAGTCAGAAGACCTACCAACGCGGAAACGTGGTGCTCTGCGAGGGACGGAGCTCACAAGAGGTAGGATTTCTTTCTGGAATCGCGTCTCCTCGGCTTTGAGAGATTTCTTCGCCGCGCGTCGCCGTGCGCCGTCGGAGTCTCGGAGTCGGCCGATGATCCGCCTGAAGCCACGATGCTGTCTTGCTATCGCCCTGTCGTTCCGTTCGACTCGCCGTGCCGGTCGAGATCGATCCTCGTCGATCGAGTTCGCACGTCGCGAACCGCGAGTCGGCGCGTGCCGGTCCGATCGGGTTACACGCTGGTTGAGTTGTTGGTGGCGATCGCCATTATCGGCGTGTTGGTCAGCTTGCTGCTGCCGGCCGTCCAAGCGGCCCGCCAGGCGGCCCGACGCATGTCGTGCACGAACAACCTGCACCAAATCGGCGTGGGTCTGTTGGGCTATCACGCGAGCCACGGGCGTTTTCCGCCCGGGTGCGTCGAGCCGCGCGGCCCGGCCTATCGGGACTTCACCAGTCGGCAAATGGCGTGGTCGGCCTTCTTGCTTTCGTTCGTCGAACAGCGAGAAGTCCACGCCCTGATCGATTTTTCGAAGCCCTCGTATGGGCCGGAAAATGCCGACGCGGCGGCCCACGTGCTGTCGGTCTACATCTGCCCGAGCGTCGTTCGCGATTCGTATTTGCGCGACGGCCAGGGCGTGTGCGACTACGGCGGGATTTACGGCGAGGCGATCACCGGCCCGAACAACCCGGCCAAGGGTGCCATGCTCAACAAGGACGGACTGTCCGTGCGGGACATCACCGACGGCACGGCCCACACGCTGATCGTCTCGGAAGACTCGGCCTGGAGCGACATGAGGTGGATCTGCGGGGGAAATCTGTTCGAGCAATCGGACCGGATCAACTCGCGCGATCCGACGACGCTCGCGGTCGAGAACGAGATTCGCAGCGAGCATCCGGGCGGAGCCAACGGGCTGTTTTGCGACGGCAGCGCGCGGTTTCTGAGCGAACAGATGGAGCTGGGCGTTTTGGCCGCCATCTGCACCCGCGCCGGCGGCGAAATCGACCACGACGTTGATTAGCGCCCACGGCGAGCGGCATCGAAATCCTACGCATCCTTGACGAAAGGCACGATGGCCATGAAACGATCTCTTGACTTGACGACATATTTTGGACCACTCGCGGCGTTGATCGTCGGCGTCACGGTCCAAGTGACCGCGGCCGGCGTGGTCGATTTCGAACGGTTCAGCGTCGACGGCGCTCCGTACACACTGGGCGCGGAAGACTCCTACCACGGGTACGACTCGGAGCCGAGTCCGATCAACGAGTTGCCCGAAGTGCACCCGTTCACTTGCGCCGGCGCCGAGTTCCACAACGCCTATGGGGACTACACGTACCAGGGTTTCAGCTACTACGGATGGGAAGGCTGGGCCGTGTCGAACGTGACGGACACGACGACCCCGGGCTATCTGAATGAATACAGTGCCATCACCGGCGGCGGCGTATGCGGCTCGTCGAACTACGGCGTGGCCTATCTGCCCGACAACAGTTGGTGGGGCGGCGACCCGGCAACCGAAGTGTATCGCCGCGCTCCGATCGAAGTCGCACATACCGAAATTGGCGGTCACCACGGCGTCTATATCACGAACACGACGTATGCTTATCTGGCCATGTTGAACGGCGAGGGGCCGGCGCGCGCCTTTACCGCGGAAAACAACGATTACCTGTGCCTCACGATCACCGGGCTGGACAAACAGGGCACGGCCGTCGCCGGACTGGAAACGGTTGATTTTTACCTGGCCGATTTCCGCCAATCGCGCGAGCCGGGCGCCGTCGAGGGCGACTACATCGTCGACGGTTGGGCCTGGGTCGACCTGTCGAGCTTTGTCGAAGGCGGCGCCGACCAACTTCAGTTCGTGCTTTCTTCCGCCGACGTAGGCGATTACGGCATCAACACGCCGGTCTATTTCGCCATGGACAACCTGCCGTCGATCCCCGGCGATGCGAGTCTGGACGGCGTGGTGAACCGCGTCGACGCCTTGATCCTGGCCTCCAACTGGGGTGAACAGGGTGGCGCCCATTGGGTCGAGGGCGATTTCAACGCCGATGGCGTCGTCGGTCCGGCCGATGCCTCGCTCATGGCCGCCAATTGGGGACAGAGCGTGTGGCCGGACAAGGAAGGATCGTCGGCCGTGCCGGAACCCTCGGTGATGGCCCTCTTGGCTGGCTTGCTTTTCGGATGGGGCACGCTGTGGCGTAGGGGCCGGTAAGAGACGAGGCAACCGGCAAGAGCAAGACGTGTGATTCGCGGCAGGAGGGCTCGTTGGTATGGATACCCAAGGCTACGTGCATGTTTATACCGGTGACGGCAAGGGGAAAACCACGGCCGCGCTGGGCCTGGCCCTCCGTGCCGCCGGGGCCGGTTGGCGCGTGTTTTTCGCCCAATTCGTCAAGGGTGCAACCTCCAGCGAGTTGGCCGCGATTCGGCCTCTGTCTCGCTCGATCACCGTCCGGCAGTTTGGCCGAACCTGCTTCATCGACCACGAACCGGAGCAGGCGGATTTCGACTCCGCCGAACAGGGGCTCATCGAGTGTGAAGAGGCCGCCACTTCGGGCGAATATCGACTAGTTGTCCTCGACGAAGCCAATGTGGCCACGACACTCGGACTGCTGGACGTCGACCGCTTGCTCTGGTTGATCGATCGCAAGCATCCCGGGGTCGAAATAGTCATCACGGGCCGCTGGGCACACCGGCGCGTTATTGAACGCGCCGACCTGGTGACCGAAATGCAGGACGTCAAACACTATTACCGCCAAGGTGTTTCGGCGCGGACCGGAATCGAAAGCTGACTCACCTGCCGCCGCCGGCGGTGTCTCAGTCGGTCGGCACCAGACGGACACAGACCTTTTTCCACTGGCGGCCCACGTACACTTTGATTACCGCCGGGCGATAGCCTTCCCGCTCGACGTGGAGATGATACGTACCTTCGATCGGCAACACGCGGTCGAAGCGGCCGGTCGTCGGGTGCGACGCGTGGCGTTCGTTTTCGAAGGTCTTGATTTCGTCGAGCGAAACGACGGCCTCCAGCGGCTTGCCCGTTCGCCAGTCGCAAACATGGCCCGAGAGCGTCGGCCCGGTCATCAAACGCCGCAGCAGATACTGCCAGCCGGGCCGAGCACCCGCGATCATCTTGTCGCGCTCGGCGGGCGGGGGATTCGTCTTGGGCCCTTCCCAGAGAAAGGCCAGGGTGCCGTGCCGCCAGTAGTGCCAGTCCTTTTCCACGCCGTCGACGCTGTAAAGAGCGCGGACGGGCATGTAGTCGCGATCGATCCGCGCGGCGTCGGAGAGCGCCGCCATGTGGGCACCGACAATCCAGGCCGCGTCGGGATGGGGATTCCTCGCGCCGTCGATCGTGTAGGGCACGAGTATCTTGCTGCCCGACGTGTGGTACGTGATGAGCCCGACGAACCGCTCGCGGTCGGCCAGACGCATCAGGGCCTTGGTTTCCGGCTCGGAGGCGGCCGAAGGACCGCGATAGCGGCCATGGTTCGGATCGCCGCTGGAACCTTTCTCGCCCAGGGTGTGCCACCGGAATGGATAGTTGCGGTTGAGATCGACGCCGTCGTGGGCGTCGATCCGGCCGTTGTCGTTCGTGTCGCGCCCGTTCTTCCGTCCCGCCGCGGCGACGTGGAAAAAATTGTGCAGCCCGTCGGGATTGGCCAGCGGGATACACCAGATTTCGTACCGGTCGAGCCAGCCTCGGATTTCCGGGTCGGTCGGGTAGCCGGCCGTGAGCTGCCGGATCGCGTCCAGGACGATTTCGGTGCTCAGAAGCTCGTTCGCATGATGGGCAGCGACGAAGAGAAATGCCGGCTTATCGTTGCGGCGCCGTGCGTTGCCGGTAATCCGCAGGGCCAAGATCTTGCGGCCCTGCCAGGTCGTGCCGATTTCCTCGAGTTGGGTGATTCTCGGATAATCGTCGGCGAAGGCCGCCAGCAGTTTTTCGATCATCGGACCGTCATGGTACCCGTCGTCCAGGACAATGTGTTTCTCGGAATCGCGAGGAACCGGCTTGCCCTGGCGCTTGAGGAAACCGTCGAGTCGAAATTTGTAGGGTAGCCGCACGGCCGGCTCGCGGAGACCGATGGTCCGCGGCGACTTGGTGTTGGACGCGTTGTGCTCGAAACGAATCGCCGCGTCGAAGTTCTTTTGCGGCGGGCTCTTGCGGGTCCATGTGAGCCGGATATCGACCGATTCGTTAGGTTTGAGCGTCGTGGCCGGAGGGGCTTGTTTTTCGGCAAAGGCGAACTGGCCCGCGTCCTTGCCCGAGAGAGCCCAGTTCTTCAGTTCCAGCGGCGCCTTACTTTCGTTCTTCAGGGTAACGCGAAGCCGAGGCGGCACGTCGTCGCCGTCCCATTGCCACGCCACCGACCAGGTTTTGCGTTGCGCGGAGTCGGGCCCGTCCGCCAAGCCGACCGCCGACCAACACAATACGACCAATGCAATGCCAATCCGAGTTGTTTTTTTCATCGAAATTCCTAATGGACGAAGTACTTGCCAAATGCCGGGCGGTCATTTCGAACCGCCGGTTCTTTTCATTGTAAATGGCGACCCTCCGGAAGTCACCTTTCGTCCAAGGCACAAGACTGGGACGGATTGCACGAATTGCAGACAGAGGCGATTGTCTGGTCGCGCGAACGTGCTGGAGCCGGAAACGTGCCACCAAAGAGGGGGCAATGCCGCCAGCCTGTCGGGTTCGAGCCGGAACATGCGTTGCAATGGATCGCTCACCTAGTAAAAATGAGACCTGCCGGTTCGCTGGGAATTCAAAACAGCAATGGGATGCTGTGTGAAAACCATTGGGAGTCTTCTTTGTCGTGACTAGTCAATCCCTTCAGCCGATTCTTGTCTTGATGGGTTCTTCCCTCGGTGGTAATCCCATTCAGTACATGACCGAGAAGGCATTTACGCAGCTTGGACTCGACTGGCGCTACGTGTCGCTGGAAATCAGCCCGGAGGATCTGGCCGACGCGGTTCGTGGAATGAAAGTGATGGGATTCCACGGAGGCAATTGCGAGATGCCTCACAAAGAGACGATCGGACCGCTTCTGGATGCTCTAGGCCCGACGGCCGAGTTGACCGGCGTGGTCAACCTGATCCGGCGCGAGAACGATGAACTCGTCGGCGAGAACACCGAGGGCAAGGCTCTGGTCGACCTGCTCCGCGAGCGCGACGAACTGGCCGGCCGGCGCGTCGTGCTGCTTGGAGCCGGCCGGATGGCCAAGGCAGTCGCCGTCGAGTTGGCCACGGCAGGTGTCACCGATATTACGATCGTCGATCGCACGGAACTCCGCGCGGCCGAGCTGGCCAAGCTACTCAACGACAAGCTGAAAACGGTTGCTTTGCCCGTCCTTTGGAAGGAGGGCTATTTCGTTCCGTTGGAAACCGACCTGGTGATCCACGCATCGAGCACGGTGTCAGGTGACCCGGATGCACCGTTGTCGGTGGACCTGGAGCGTTTGGATCCGCGGGCGACGGTGGTCGACGTGACGATTGACCCGCCCGACACGCGGCTTCTCGGCCAGGCTCGAAAACGCGGCTGCACCACGTTGGACGGCGTCGAGATATTCACGAATCAAGTCTTCCTGAACTTCCAGATGTGGACCGGCGTGGAACCCGAGCGACCTTTGTTGCGCGAGGCCATCGAGGAATTCCTCGAACTCTGACGCATTGCCCGCTTCTCTTCCAACGCCTGTCCCCTGCCGTTTCTCATTCCTTTGGACACCCGTGAACGATGCACGCGCAAACACCCGGCCTTTTCATCACCGGCACCGACACGGAAGTGGGCAAGACGTACGTCGCCGCGATGATGGCTCGTGATCTGCGAGCCAGCGGTCGCCGGGTGGGCGTTTACAAACCGGCGGCCAGCGGCGCGCGAATGGTCGACGGCCGGCTCGTTTCGGACGACGCACTCCGATTGTGGGAAGCGGCCGGGCGCCCAGGACCGCTTGAGCAGGTGTGTCCTCAAGTGTTCGAAGCCCCGCTGGCACCTCATCTGGCCGCGCGGGCCGAAGGAAAACAACTCGACGCCGATCTGTTGCAACAAGGAATCGAGCCGTGGCGCGCCGCGTCCGACTTTGTGTTGGTCGAAGGAGCCGGCGGGCTGATGTCGCCGCTGGGCGACGATCTCTACGTGGCCGACCTGGCCCTGCGGTTCGGCTATCCGTTGGTGGTCGTCACGCGAAACACGCTCGGGACGATCAATCAAACCCTACAGACGCTGCTGGCGGCGGCCCATTTTCGTGGGCGATTGAGCGTGGCGGGCATGGTGCTTAACCATCCGACACGTTCGCCCGGCGACGTCAGCATCGAGACCAACCGCCAGCAGTTGATTCACCACTGCCGCTCGCCGCTGCTGGCCGAGGTGGGCCATGGCGCCGCGCAATTCGATCGCCAGGTCGACTGGTGGGCTCTGGGCCAGGCGGCCGTCTCGCGCTAAACGGGTTTCTCGAACCTCGCGTTTGAACCAGTCGAGCAAGGCTCCGGCCGACGGATCCCGATCGTGTTCGTCATCCCCATGGCCATTTGCCCCAGTTCAGCGAGCAGATGGCCTCGTGTCACGGCACACGAGCCGCTACGAACAGACTCGCCGCTCAGGCCTGCAACCTCTGATCGCTACAACCCCCCACTGTGGTTATTTTCGTCAACAAAACGTACACAAATGGGTGGGCCAGCGAGTTCCGCCCAATCGTTTGCCTGTGAAAACACTTGCGAAAAGTCGGGTTTCGGGTATTCTAGGAGTTAGGTAGATTTTATGGATGATTATCGAGTGGGCGGGTGAGTTAAGAAGCGTTGCCCGACAGCTTTGCATTTCTGCTTTGGAGAGATGGGTATGTGTAGGTCTCGTGTCTGCCGCGCAGTGGCCGTGGCTCTAATTGCGTACGGGACGCTGTTCGTCCCGCTCAAGGCAAGCGCGGACGTCGTCCGGCTTGATAGCCCCGAGTACGTGAGTCTCTCCGGCTATGTCTATGCGGACATGAATGACAGCTGTGAGCTTGAGGTGGGCGAATTCGTGATTCCCAATGTCACGATCGTGTTGGCACGGCAAAACGGCGAAGGCCAATATGAATTCGTGGCGCAAACGACGACGGGCGAGAACGGAGCCTACGCCTTCGACGAGGAGCTGCAATTGTCGCCGGGCACTTACTCATTGACTGAAACACAACCTGTCGAGTTTTTGCCGGGCATGGCCAACGCTCCGGGCGTCATCAAGGGAAAGCCGGCCGGCCACGCTGATTGCGGCGAGGCCAGCGGCCCCGATAGTTTTATCAACATTACCTTGTATGCGGGCGACGAAGCGATCATGTACAACTTCGGCGAGGCAGGCCTTCGCTCGGCCTACATCTCGAAACGGCATTTTCTCGCCCGCCACACGGAAGAGCCCACCGAATGGGTTCCGGATCCGGTACCGGAGCCTGCCGGCGCAATGCTGTTGGTAACCGGTTTGCTCTTGCTTTGCGGCGTGTTTCGGTGGCAGCCGAAACGCAACGGCGACTGACGCGAGTTCTGCACTGTGGTGGCAACCTCGCCGATCCCGCCAACATACCACCCAAGCCGTACCCACCTTCCAACGCGATTTTCCACGTTTCGTGCTTTGTTCGCTGCACCTCCTTCTGGACCTGCGGCGAGGATAATGCACGACTACGACTGGAATGAACCGGGATGTCGAGCGCATCGTTGAGGTTCGTGCGAGTTTTTCTTGCCGGTCTTCTCGTTGCCTCTTCTGGAAAGCGAAGAAATGCCTCTGGAGAGTTGCATCACCTGGGGCACCGTGGTAGAGTCCGATATACGTTGACTGAAAAGTTGACTTCCTAACGTTTGTTTGTTGGAGAAACACGACCATGACCAATCGAATGAGACCATGTTGTTGGGCGATTGTGGCAACCTTGGCCGTCACGCTGACACAAGGATCCGCCCATGCTCGAGAGATGACCAGGCCGTTCAACGGACCGTACACCGGAAGCCAGCTTAACCGAGTGGCTTTTCCCATCGGCGGTATCGGAACCGGCATGTATTGCCTGGAGGGGACAGGCACGATTTCGCACATGTCGGTCAACCATCACTTGGAATTTTCGAATGCCCCGCTTGCGTTTGCGGCCGTTTGCGTCTTGGGAAACAACCAGGAGGAGAACGTCGCCAGGGTCATCGAAGGGCCCATTCCGGACTGGAAGTATTTTGGCCGCCCAAAAGCAGCCAACGGTTTGGGACGCGACAATGCGTATGGTTATCCGCACTTCAGCCAATGCGAGTTTCTTGCGCGATTTCCGTTTGCCAAGATTTCGCTCAGCGATCCGGCCGTGCCGCTGGACGTGGTGATTACGGGCTGGAGCCCCTTCACTCCGCCCGACGCCGATTCGTCGAGTCTGCCCGTCGGCGCTCTCGAATACCGTTTCAAGAACATCTCGCGCAAAACGCAGAAGGCCGTCTTTTCGTTCAATTCGGCCAATTTCATGGGCCGTCCAGGATCCATCGGACCGATCGAGAACGGGTTTGTGTTGTATGCCTCGTCGGGCAAGGACCGCGGCCGCGAGGGCGCGTTCGCCATCGTGGTCGACGGCGCCAAGGCCGTGGTCGATTACTGCTGGTTCCAGGGACGTTGGTTCGACAGCGTGACAATCAATTGGGAGAACATTCGGCGCGGATTGTCGATCGACAACCCGCCCGTGAAGAAAGGCGCCATCGGTGCCTCGTTGACCGTGCCTTTTGAACTCAAGCCGGGCGAGGAGAAAACGATCCGCCTGTTGACGGCCTGGTACGTCCCCGAGACGAACCTCCGCGTCGGCAACGGCAAGATTGCCGGCCCCGCCTTCGAGGAAACCCCGTCGCACGGCACGGCGAAGGACCAGAGCAAGGTCTCCGGATTTCTCGGCAAGGGTCTGGCTAATTCGTTCGATCCAAACGGCGACGGCAGCACCGGGACGCTGACCTCGCCCGAATTCAAGGTCGACAAACGCTACCTCCATTTCCTCGTGGGCGGTGGGTCGCAGGCCGGCGGAACATGCGTCGAGTTGTTGGTCGACGGCAAGGTGGTTCAGTCGGCCGCAGGCAAGGAGAGCGAGACACTCTCATGGACCACATTCGATCTGGCGAAGCTGCGGGGCAAGAAGGCCCGGATTCGCATCGTCGATCGCAGTTCGGCCAACTGGGGCCACGTCCTGGCCGATCAGTTCGTGCTGAGCAACAAGCCGATCAAGGCCACGTTGGCGAACATGACGAATCCGGCGCGCGTCGTCGTGCTACAGGATTTCGAGGGCAAGGATTACGGCGATTGGAAGGCCGAGCCGATTCCGATTGCCTCGCCGTGCGCGTGTGCCGGCGGCATCTGCCCAACGAAGGGTCCCGCGCCGAAGACGTACGTGCCCTGGTATGCCACCAAGTACAAGAGCGTGCAAGAGGTGGTCGCCGACTGGAAGGCCCGCTACGACCAGCTTCGCCGCCGGAGTAAGCAGTTTGCCGACACGTTCTACGATACGACGCTGCCGCCCGAGGTGGTCGAAGCGGCGGCGGCCAATCTCACGATTATCAAAACGCCGACCGTGTTGCGCCAGCACGACGGCCGGCTCTGGTGCTGGGAAGGTTGCTGCGACGACAAGGGTTGCTGCGCCGGCTCTTGCACGCACGTGTGGAACTATGCCCATGCGATCTGCCATTTGTTTCCTTCGCTGGAGCGTGGCCTGCGGCAGAATGAGTTTTTCGAGGGTCAGCAACCCAGCGGTCGCCAGGCGTTTCGCGGCAACCTGCCGATCACGCCCGGCGGCTACGCCTTCGACGCGTCCGACGGCCAACTCGGCGGGATCATGAAGGCCTATCGCGAGTGGCGGACCTCGGGCAACAAGAAGTGGCTGGCCGCCTTCTGGCCGCGGATCAAGCAAAGCCTCAATTACATGATCGGCAAGTGGGATCCTCGCCATACCGGGTTGCTCGAAGAGGAGCATCACAATACGTACGACATCAATTACTTCGGCCCCGACGGCCATTGCGGGAGCTTCTATCTGGGGGCGCTCGCGGCCGCGATCCAGATGGGCGAGGAAATGGGCGACGACGTCTCGCTCTATCGCGAGTTGCTCGCCAAAGGACGCAAACGGATGGAATCCGAGCTGTACAACGGCGAGTACTTCATCCAGATCGTGACCAAAGAGGGACTCAAACACAATTTCGTCCCGCTAAAAACCGATCAAGCGCCGCTCGCTTACCGGAAACTGGTCGAGCAGATCAACGAGCAAGGCCCCAAGTATCAATACGGCACCGGTTGCCTGTCGGACGGCGTGCTTGGACTGTGGATGGCCAAGGCCTGCGGGTTGGACGAGGAGGTGGTCGACACGGACAAAGTCCGCAACCACCTGTTGGCCGTGCATAAGTACAACCTCAAGCACGACCTGTCGAACCACGGCAACCCCCAGCGACCCACCTTCGCCATGGGCGACGACGGCGGGCTGCTTCTGTGCAGTTGGCCGCGCGGCAACAAGCCCTTCCTCCCGTTCGTCTACAGCGATGAGGTCTGGACGGGAATCGAGTACCAGGTCGCCGCGCATCTGATGCTTTTGGGCTGCGTCGAGGAAGGACTCGACATCGTCCGCGAGTGCCGAAAACGATATGACGGCGTTCGCCGCAATCCGTTCGACGAATACGAGTGCGGCCACTGGTACGCCCGGGCCATGTCAAGCTACGGATTGATCCAGGGTCTGACCGGCGTGCGCTACGACGCGGTCACCAAGACCCTCTACGTCGATTCACAGGTCGGCGACTTCCGCAGCTTCCTTTCGACCGACAAGGGCTACGGCACGGTCACGTTCAAGGACGGCAAGGTCGCCTTGGACGTCAAGGAAGGAGTCATTCCCGTCGAGAAGACGGTTATCAACTAACACGCAACGAGCTGTCTAGGTTGAATGACGGCCGGGCAGCAAGGGCAAGACGCAATGGAGCCCCGGGGAATCGAATTCCCGGGGCTCCATTGTCTTGATCGCGGATCGGCGGCTGCGGTTGGTTTTGATCGAGTCTGGGCAAATCGCTAGAACCGGTACTCCAGCCCTAGGTTCAGGCCCTGTGCCCAGAAATTCGAGTCTTCCCAGGCGAACGCCGGTCGGGCCGCGCCGCTGGGCTGCGGATTGGCGGGCGGGAAGTACTCGGAGTTGAGCGTGTAGTCGACCTGCTCGGCTGCCCGGGCCACGTTGGCCCAATAGATCAAGTTGTAACCGACGTAGGCTCGCATGTGACACGTCATTTGGTAGCCAATTTCGGCGCCGAACTGGGGAATGACCACGAAGTCGTCGTTCGTATAACGGCCGATGTTTCCCTCGGTCCCGTTCTTCATGGCCAGCATTCCGCTGCCGTAGACCGCCGGCTCATCGCCTTGCTGATGCGTATCGATCGTCGTCTGGCCGTTGATCGTGACCACCTGGCTATTGTTCCCGAGCGCCATCTTGGCCAGAAATTCAAACGACCAACAACCGCGATAAATCTGCGCGATCACGCCCAACTCGCCGCCGTGGAATTCGTTTCGGCTACGGAACTCGTCGAACAAGTCGATCGTGGTCCCGGCCCGGAGCAGATCATGATTCTGAAGCACCAACGAACTCTCGTTGACCCGCAATGAATCGTTGAGTTGGTAGTGGCGATACCCGGCGATCAGGTCGACTCGGTAGCGAGACGGTCGGAACCGTTCGAGCAGGGACCCGAGTCCCCGGCAGTACACGGCTGCCCGGGTACACTCCATCTCGGAACAGCACGAGCCATCACCGCACTCCTCTTCGCAGCACTCACCGCAGTCTTCACTGCAGCCACACGAACAGCAGGGTTCATGGCAGCAGAGGTTCAGTCGCAGGTTGACTCCGGCCGAGTGAAAATACTCGTCAACCCGCCCGTCGACCGTGCCGCGAAGCCAAGGCGTTTCGGAAATCAACTCGGCGTTGCTTCCCAGGCTTTCCGGATTCACGTCGTCGAACGGCCTGGCGTAGAGCGGATAGCCCGTGGAACTGGAACTGTAGTAGAAGTCCGTGCCCCGCTCGCCCAGCGTGAGGAAGTCGAACTCGACGCCGGCGGTCCGGCCACAGTGGAACCACCAACCAAACTTGATGCTTGTGCCCGAGTGGCTGTCGCCGTTGATCCGGTCGTTGCCGAAGAGGATCCTGGTGGTGTCGTTTCCGATGATGCCTTGGTCCTCGACGTCACTGGTCGTGACCAAGGGGACCAGGTCAACGCCCCGCGTCCGCCAGAGCAGATAGTCGGCCCGAAACCAATACTGGCCCGACGGCCCGACCATGCAGGCTCGGACAGCGCAATCCGTTTCGGGAGCACACTGATAAGTTGGAATGATCTGGCTGTCGCCCAGTAGTGAACTGCCCGGCATGGCACCACCGTCGGGCACTGGTGTCAGGCCCGAGGTCGACGGCTCCCCGGCCACCGGAGACGGTTCGAGCGGCTCCGTCGAGTCGGCGGCAAAAGCGCTGAAAGGGCCCAACGCAAGGACACATGCGAAGGCCACGAAGAGCACACTATTGCGGGTGCTTCGTGTAATGATCATGTTTTCTCTCTCCTGGCTTCACGCTAAGGAAGACTTGCGGGATGTGAAGATATATGGGTCGTACCGCCCATTACTCATGTATCGAATCGGGTGGTTATGCCGGTTGCGTCAGTTATTCCATCGCCGCAGGGAGAGTCTGCGCGACCACTAAAGTGCCCTCAGATTCCCAAACATGGCGATCCTTACCCAATTTAACGGCGATTGTGGGAAGATCGGGGACGCCGTGGCGTGACCTATTGATCTTCGCAAAAGTAGTGACACTGGTGCTTTACCGAATTGCTCTGAAAACCGTGCTCCCGTTGGTCGCCCTGGGCTCACTACTAATGCGAGCCTCAATAGAAATCAGAGAGAAGGAAGGCGGCGCGGACGGAAAGAACGTCTCGCTCAACCGAGGCCCAGATAGACCAGGACTTGAATGACCGCAATTGCAACGGCCCAAACACGCGATCGTTTCCACCAGGGTCGGCCCGGCGGCTCATCGAGCACCCGGGCGGGCAGCAGAAGCAGCCAGACAAGCAGCAACACGTAGACGCCGACAAAGGCCACGACGCCCCAGCAATGCTCGGCACTCACGCCAAGCAATACGGCCGAAAACGTTGTCATCGCGAAACCGTTCATTCGACGGCCTCCTTCTCGACGGGAATCCAGCAGACCAAACCTTCGAGACGCTTGCGGTCATACGGTTTGGTGAACAGGCTGATGAGAATCGTGCCGACAACGGCTATCGCAAACGACCACCAGGCGACCCAAAGAAACGAAATCTCCAGATCCGGGCGGAAACCGAGCGGCCAGAGCGAACCGACGAACGACTGGAGGTTCTCGACCATCGCCGCCGGCGCGATGTCGCCGAGCCATTGGCTGGTGAGAATCGCCCTGGCGAAGTGCATCGCCACGGCCGCGCTCACGCCGAGGAGCATGCCGAAAAAACCTCCCCATTGCGTCGCGCGACGCGTCAGCATGCCCAACAGCAGCAGCGCCAGCAAAGGCCCTTGGAACAAAGAAAGGATCGTCTGAAAAGCCTCGAAGACCGTCTTGAAATGAACCTTGATCAGATAGCTCACCGCCACGCCGGCAACCAGAAAAATGACGGTCAGCCAACGACCCACGGCCAGGTAATGCTCGTCGGGCCGGTCGGGCATGACCGGCTTGTAGAGATCGGTCACCACGAGCGTACTGGCCGAATTGACGTAGGAGTCGAGATTCGACAACACGCCGGCCAGAAACGCGCCGATCACGAGCCCCAAGACGCCGGCCGGCAGCAACTCGACCACCATCAACGGCAAGACGCGGTTTCCCTGCCAGCCGTCGGCGCTGGGAGGACCCAACTTGTCGTGAAACATGGCCAGCCCGATCAGCCCCGGCACGACAAGCAAAATGGGAAAGATCAGTTTGATGGCCGCACAACACAAGTACGACGCGCGCGCCTGCGCTTGGCTCTTCGAGCCGAGCGTCCTCTGCACGATCGCCTGATTGCCGATCCAATAGGCCGGCCCCAGCACGAAACCAAGCCCTAGCAACACGGCGGGCCAAGGATAGTCGGGGTCGTCGGCCGGGCGAAGCAAGTTGAAGTGATGCTCCGTCCAGTTGGACCGTGCCCCGTCCTTCTCGATACCCGAGGCGGCGTCCACCGATGTCTCTTCCTGCGTACCCGCGATGCCGGCCGCCGCGACTTTTTCCTGCAAGCCCGAGATACCCCCCACTTCGATCAACCCAAGTATGCAGATGAGCGCCGCCCCGGTGGTCAGAACAACGCAAGAGAAACTGTCGGTAATGACCACGGCTTTGAGACCGCCGACCGTGGTGAACAGGCCGACGACAACGGCCGTTGCGATCACGAGGACCCAGAAGTGCCAATCGACCTGTTCGACGCCCACCCCGATTTGCCATCCCAGCAGTTCGGAAGCCATTTCGGCCGCGCTGACGAAGATGATGCCGAGCGTGCCGATCATGAAACAGGTCCAACACGCCGCGAACAACGTACGGACATACTGGTTGTAGCGCCGGCCGAGGTACTCGGGAATCGTATAGACGCCGGCCATCCAGAGAAACGGCATGAAGAGGAACGCGGCCACTAGAAGTGGAAAAATACACCCAATGAAATCGTAATTCATCATGACCAGGCCGTAGCGGTAGCCGTCGCCGGCCAGGCCGATCATGTCCTTGGCGCCGATATCCGAGACGACCAGCGACATGCCGAC
>JAFGIR010000380.1 GCA_016929515.1 Pirellulales bacterium
ATTCCGCCCGAGTTGATCGACTCGGAACTCTTCGGGCACGAACGGGGAGCCTTTACCGGCGCGGTCGACACGCGGAAGGGCTGGTTCGAGCGGGCCGACGGCGGAACGCTGTTTCTCGACGAAATTGGCGACCTTCCGCCCGCCGCGCAGGTACGTCTCCTCCGCATTCTCCAGGACGGCTGGCTCGAACGCGTCGGCAGCGAGCATCCGTTGAACGTCGACGTGCGGGTCGTGGCAGCCACCCACCGCGACTTGACCGCCATGGTGGCCGAAGGCAAGTTCCGCGAGGACCTTTGGTATCGACTGGCGGTTTTTCCGATCGTTTTGCCGCCGCTGCGCGAACGCCGCGAGGACATTCGCGCGTTGGCCGAGCATTTTGCGGAGCGGGCCGCGGCGCGATTCTACCAGGCTCCGGTGATGCCCTCGCCGGAAGACATCGAGCTGTTGGCGTCCTATCCTTGGCCCGGAAACGTCCGCGAGCTGGCCGCCGTCGTCGATCGAGCCGCCATTCTCAGTGACGGAAAACGTCTCGAGATTGCCAAGGCTTTCGGCGTCGACACGGGCTGGCCCGGCTTTCTGGCCAAGACCGACCGAATGAAGCCCGCGCGAACTCCACCGAAATCCGAGATCGTGCCATTGGACGTTGCCATGCGGCGCCATATCGAAACGGCCTTGGCCGCGACGAAAGGAAGGGTCGAGGGACCTCACGGCGTGGCGGCTCTCTTGAATGTCAACCCCCACACGCTCCGCGCGCGAATGCGGAAGCTGCGTATTGACTGGAAACAGTTTCGACCCCATTGAACTGCCCCAAGGCACATTCAAAGCCGGTTGAATTCCCAGATTATGCCTTTCGTCCGAGGCTTTCGCAGGTTATCGTAAACCTGGAAATAGTGGGCCAGATGGTCGCCGGCCGCGAGCCTGATCGAGCCGCCATATCGGCTTTTGCGGGTTGCGGCGGGAGGAAAGTCCGGGCTCCGAAGGACGCGGTGATGGGTAACCCCCACCGGCCGTGAGGCCAGGGAAAGTGCAGCAGAAAGTAAACCGCCTCGTGGACTCGATCCACGCGGTAAGGGTGAAACGGTGAGGTAAGAGCTCACCAGCGGGTTGGGTGACCAACCCGGCTAGGCAAACCCCACCGGGAGCAAGGTCAAACAGGGAGCTGTGACCAACGCCGGCCTTTGGTCGCGCTGCGGTCCGCGGGCTGGTCCGGCCCGTTGTCGACTTCCGGGTAGACCGCTTGAGCGGCCGAGTAATCGGTCGCCTAGAGAAATGGCCATCGCCCGGGCCGGCATAGGCCACCCGGGAACAGAACCCGGCTTATCGGCCCACTATTTCCCCTTTTTCGTCCACCCCCGCGCGTGGCTTCTTTCGCCGACCGATGGCTTGCGTTCTGCCGCGCCGATATGCCTCGTTGGGTACCAACTCCCCCTCGACAAACTGCAACAACTTCGAGATGCACAGCTTGTTGATGCTGGTGCGGTGCTGATGGGCCTCAACACGCAGCGCTTCGTGGAGACTCTCGGGCAATCGCACGGTGATGACCCGGGTCGATTCCTGCTGGTCGGCAACGGCCGGCTCACGCTCTCGCAGACGCGCGAGCAACTGCTGTATCTTCGTGTAGGCCTTCGTTTGTTCAAATTGCGCGAGCTCTCGCAAGCTGGGGAATTCGCGGGAGATGATTCCCTCCGGCCCGAGAATTGTCCGAAAGAAACTCACCCAATCGGGTTGTTCCTCGTAGAGACGCTCGGCAGCTCGAAGCACTCGGTTGCAACGAGGATCGCGTTCCGCGAAAAGAATGTGCCCTGCCGATTTGGCCTGTGGAGTTGTCAGATTCACTAGATTGGTCCTCGGAAAGAAAATCGGATTCGATTCGACCGCCATCGCGGCGAGTCTTTGTCGAGATTTTCCCTCACGAGGCAAGTGCCTTGCCAATCCACTTGCTCAGCAAGCACTTACGGCAATGGCAGCGCGCTGCACAGACTCCAGGCACGAACGCACAAACGGTGGGCTGCTTAGTAATTAAGCAAAAAACCGAGTCCTATTCCTAAAGTGTCCACTTGCAGGAGCCGAGAACAATAGGTTCCACATCGACCGACCGGCCAATGGCAATGCACCCGCCGGAGTGTTAAACGACTATCCCTTGGCGGCCATTTCCGCGGCCACGGCATCAAAAAAGCGGGTACACTCGGCAATGTTTGACAGTAGACTGGGTGACGCGTGTTCGTATTCGATCGAGAACACGCCCTGGAATTTCTGCCGGCGCACCTCCTTGAGAACTTCGCGGATCTTGCCCTTGCCCGTCCCCCAAGGAACGTCATGGGCCTGGCCAACGCCGTACTGATTGAGATCCTTGAGATGGAATGAGATGATTCGCCCCTCCAGGGCTTTGAGAGCTTCGAGCGGCTCAATGCCGGACCGCATCCAGTGGCCCGTGTCGCAACAGGCTCCGATCCGCTTGCTCCGGCCCTTGCACACATCGAGAACCGTCCGGTAATCCCAGTAGAATGAGGGTTTGGGGTGATTGTGTATTGCGACGTTGATGGCGTATTCGTCGCAGAGCTTCTCGACCGTGTCGAAAGCGTTCTTGGGCGGCTCGGCCACGAGCGTTTCGACGCCCATCTCTTTGGCAAAA
Organism: Pirellulales bacterium; assembly: GCA_016929515.1. Classification (GTDB taxonomy): domain Bacteria; phylum Planctomycetota; class Planctomycetia; order Pirellulales; family Thermoguttaceae; genus UBA11386. The sequence goes on from JAFGIR010000380.1 coordinate 2,633, forward strand.
TCGAACGTTCTTCGTGACTCCGCTTCGTCCTTGACCAGTTTACAGACGCCGAAATTGACCAGTTTGACACCTGCGTCGCTCAGCCGGCTCTTGACTTCCTCGCGAAGGGGTTTGGCCAATCCAACATCCATCCGCGTTTTTGGATTTTCTTTGTCAAGACGCTGACCTGGATACGCCTCGATGTAGCCCAGTCCGAGGGATGCCGTCTTTTTGATTGCTTCATGGAACGAACCATGCCGAAAAGTGTAAGCCTGGCATCCCAACAACCAGCCCAATTTTTCGGCGTGGGCCGCGGCATGGAAGGGAAGCTGACCTGCCCAAGCAACACTGTGTCCCAAACCACTCAGTGTAAAGCCGGCAGCCAACGTGCCCGTGGCTTCCAAAAAAGAACGACGATGCAAGCGAGCTTTCATGGTGGTTGCCTCGTAATGAGGTAATGGTGAGGAAATTGGGGAAAGGCAGGATTACCCCAGGCCGCCCCCTCCCTGGTGGCGTGTCCATGACTGCCCAAATTGTAACCTGAAACGAAACCTCACGCAAATCATCCTCCCCCGCTCGGCCGTCGAGGCGAAGGGGCAGCGAAGACCAACCTACGGGGGGCAGCTCATTGCTGGAACACAAGCGGGCAACTACAATACAGAGTGGAATGCTTTTCTTCTACTACTCGGGGACAGCGAGCCCGGTTGCCGTAAATTGGAGGGCGGCCCGGCGCGTGCCTTACAGGTCTTTTCTTCGGAACATCTTCGAGACAATCGCAACGTTGCCCGTCAACACGAGGACAGTCCAACGGCTGGGCTTCGAGAACCGACATGACTTCCAGTAATCGATCTCGCGAACCGCTGTCTGCCGACGGCGATCGACCTCACGATGAGCGCGTGGTGGTTGGTCCCGACAGCTCGGGCAACGTGCCGGTACGCGATGACGAACGAACGGTCATTTCCAGCCGTCCGCCGCTCTCCAATTCCGACGACGGCCCGCTTGGCATCGAATTGGGAAGTCTGAAACCAGGCGACATGCTTGGTCATTATGAAGTACTGGAGTACATCGGCGGCGGCGGCATGGGACGCGTGTTCCTCGCGCAAGACACCGAACTAGGACGCCGGGTCGCGTTGAAAGTCCTGCTGCGAGAGCAAGCCGCCGACACCGAGACCCTTCTTCGTTTTCGCAACGAGGCCCGATCCGCCGCGCGGCTCGACCATGAGAACATCGCTCGGGTGTACCACGTGGGCGAAGACCAAGGCCTTCCTTACCTCATTTTCGAGTTTGTCGAAGGGCCGACGATTCGGGCGGTTGTCGAGCAGCAAGGCCCCCTCTCGCTGGGGCAAGCGCTCAGCTACACGCTCCAGGTGGCCAATGCACTGGTCCACGTGGCCGAACAGGGGGTAGTGCACCGTGATATCAAGCCCTCGAACATCATCATCACGGCCGACGATCGCGTCAAAGTCATCGACCTGGGGCTGGCTCGAATTCAGCAGGACGAACAATCCGGCAGCGATCTGACGGCCAGCGGCGTGACACTGGGGACGTTCGACTATATCTCGCCCGAGCAAGCGCGCGATCCGCGTATTGTCGATACGCGAAGCGATATTTATTCGCTGGGGTGTGCTTTCTTCTACATGCTGGCGGCTCGGCCGCCTTTTCCCGAAGGCACCGTGCTTCAGAAGTTGTTGCAGCACCAAGG
>JAFGIR010000046.1 GCA_016929515.1 Pirellulales bacterium
GCCCCGACCATGCCGTCCATCATGCCGCTCGGAGCGATCATGTCGGCCCCGGCCTGGGCGTGGACAATCGCCTGTTGGGCAAGTCGAGTCAACGTCGCGTCGTTGTCGACGTCCATTCGGCCGGTACGCTCGCTCGGGACACCACATTGGCCGTGGTCGGTGTATTCGCAGAAACACAGATCGGTGATCAACAGCAGTTTGGTCGCCGCCGCTCTGGCCGTCCGAAGCGCCTCGGCGATGATGCCCGACGAACTCAGCGCATCACTGCCGAGGGCGTCTTTTTTGTCGGGAATTCCGAAGAGGATCACCCCGCCCAGCCCCAGCTCGGCCGCCTCGCCGAGTTGGTCGACCAGCACGTCGGGCGAAACCTGGTAGTTGCCGGGCATCGACGTGATCTCGCGACGCAGCCCGTGGCCCGGTCGTACGAACAGCGGCAAAATCAACTGGTCGGGCGCAAGCCGCGTACGGCGAATCAGACGCCGGACGGCCGGGTGGTAGCGGAGCCGGCGGAGTCGAGTCGTGGGAAAACCGGGTTCGCGATAGTCGTCGCCGGAGGTCATTGGTCTTGCTCCTTCAATTCCCTTAGTGCTTCTCGGGCGCGCCGGACGGCGTCGGCGGCCCAAGGTTTCGTGGCATAGAGTTCGACGACCGCTTCGTACATTTTTCGCGCCGCTTCGCGGTCGGTGTCCTTGATGTCGTCGGCCGCCGCGAGCTTCATCGCGATCAACTCCAAGTAATCCTCGGTCGTCCGCTGGGATTGGCTTTCGAGCTGCGCAAGACGCCGCCGCGCCAACTCAAGACACTGGCCCGTCGGCCCCGACGGATCGGCGTCGCGTCCATAGAGATCGACCAGTGCCCGAAGCTTGGCGATTCCCTGCTCGGTGTCGAGCCAGAGATAGTTCCGCGCTTCGAGATACGCCTTTTCGATGGGCAACAGTTCCTTCGAGAGCCGCCGCCGGTTGCCGGTCCGTCCTTTCATCCGCTGGTCGAACTCATTTTCAAGCTCGTCGAGCACCATTTCACGCTGGAGCTTGAGCAACCGACCGCAGCGAGGGTCCTCCGAGTAACGATCTAAAAACTGCTTGATGTCGCCTTTGGCGGCCTTGATCGAGCTGATCTTGCCGTCCGACGTCCTCGCCGTGATTCGCTCAAACAGCGTGTCGGCCGAGGGCGGCTGCAACAAATACCATAGCGTCAGGCCGACGGTGAGCAGGCCGGCGATCAGGATGCCCGTATGGATCGAGAACAACGGGTGGTCGCGTTTGTCGACCGCCGGCGCCCGGTCGAGTTCCTCCTCGGCCACCGGCGTGAACCGGTTGACCGATTCGGTCGTGCCCGAGGACTCGTCCGGGGCCGCGTCTTCGTCGTCCGGCGGCAGCGGCGGCGGAGCCAGTTGAAACGCATCAGTCGCCAAGGTCTCGGGCAGCGGCCCGCCAAGAACCTCATTCGCGGCCGGTGCATCGTCCGAATCGCCTTCCGGGTCGATCGCCCGAGTCGGCATCAGCCCCATCGGGTCGACGTCGGCCAGCCCGGCCGCCGGCGCGCCGGCCTTGAAATCGTCGAGTGCCTTCTCCTCGCCCGGCTCGCTGGACGCGGCTTGGCGACGCAACTCCATCGCCCGTCGCGCAAGCCCCGCGCCGATCGTCTCGAATTGCCTGGCCAACAGACGCGCGTTCGCCACTCGCCGCTCGGGCTTTTTCTCCAGAAGGCGGTGTATCAGTTGGACCAATTCGCGCGGCACGCTGGCCACAAGCTGATCGAGCGGCTCCGGCGGCTCGTCACGCTGCTTTCGGAGCATCTCGGGCAGCGAGCTGGCCGACAGCGGCGCGCGGCCCGCCAACAACGCATAGAGCACGCCGCCAAGGCTGTAGAGATCGGAGCGCGCGTCGACCGGCCGGGCGTCGGCCTGCTCGGGCGCCATGTACTCGACCGTGCCGATCACGCTGCCGACGGCGGTCAACTGATTGTCGCCGAACATCTTGGCAATGCCAAAATCGGACAGTTTGATCGAGTCGTCGGCGGCCAACAGCAGATTGGCCGGTTTGATGTCGCGGTGGATCACGCCGCGGTCGTGAGCGTGGCGCAACGCGTCGCACATTTCGTGGCCGATACGGATGACCTCCTGCCAATGGAACCGGCGTCCAAGCTGCAATTCCTGTTCGAGGCTGACGCCGTCGACCAGTTCCATCGCGTAGAAGAGCCGATCGTCCTGCTGGCCGAAACCGAACAGGCGGACGATGTGGGGATGGCGCAACCGTCGGAGGGTCTCGATTTCCGAGGCAAATCGCTGGCGAAAATCGTGCTCGTCGCTGAAACTGGCGATGAGCACCTTGACGGCGACCTTTTCACCCGTCTCCTCGTTGACTCCCTCGTAGACCGACCCCATCCCGCCGCGCCCCAGGCGACGGCCCAGTCGATACGGCCCAAGTCGTTCCGGCGTCATGTTGCGTGGTCTTTTTCTAGGTCTCGGTGGCCCTTCAAGACTTTCATATTAGCCTCTACCGTGCCGCCGTGCAAATCACCCGTTCGAACCGGTTCATCGAACGCCCGATCTGGCTAGAATCGCACGAGATTGGCACAATAGAGCGTTTGAACCGATTCCACCAAGAGATCCGCCCCACCCCAGGAAGGCGAAACCCATGGCCGTTTGCGGTCTGTTGAATCTGAACAAGCCCGGCGGCATGACGTCGCGAGCCGCGATCAATCGACTCCAGCGGCTCTTGCCAAAGCGTACCCGGGTCGGACACGCAGGCACCCTCGACCCGCTTGCCTCCGGGGTGCTGATCGCCGCTGTCGGCCCGGCCACGCGGCTAATCGACTACGTGCAGCGGATGCCCAAGTGCTACTCGGCCACGTTTCTGCTTGGCCGCCGAAGTCCGACCGAAGACACCGACGGCCCGGTCGAGGAATTGGCTGATCCGCCGGTCCCCACGCGGCAGGAAATCGTCGCCGCCGCCGGTTCATTCGTCGGCCAGATCCAGCAGCGCCCGCCCGACTTCTCGGCGCTGAAGGTCAAAGGACGCCGGGCGTACGATCTGGCCCGAGCAGGCAAAAAAGTCGACCTGGCCGCCCGTCCGGTCGAGATCTATCGGCTCGACGTGGTCGCTTATGATTACCCGGAACTGACAGTGGAAGTTGGCTGCGGCAGCGGGACGTACGTTCGCTCGCTGGGCCGCGATCTGGCCCGATCGCTGGGCACCGAAGCGGTCATGTCGGCACTGACACGGACGGCGATCGGCCATTTCACGCTCGGCGCGGCCGTCGACCCGACCGTGCTCGACGAGACTTCGTTGGCCGAACATCTTCTGTCACCGCTTTGCGCGGTGGTCGCGTTGCCACGAATCACGCTTTCGGCCGACGAACTGACCGAAATCCACCACGGCCGAACGATCGCCTACCGGCCACCGGCAACCGACGGCTCGCCAGGCATGATGGCCGGCGGCGCCGAGATGGCCGCGGTCGATCCCCAAGGCCGGTTGGCGGCCATTCTCATTCGTCGCGGGGAAAACCGCCTTGGGCCGGTTCGGAACTTCCCGTCCGAGTGAACCGGCCCACACGGAACAGACCCAAGTGACACCCACGTCGATTCAAGCTTCTGGGTGCCGTGCTTGTCGTGGGCATGTTTCTCCATGGCGCCCGCCACATCTATCCGAAACGGACACCCCCCACATTGGGAGACACCGTCACGTATAGTTACCTCCCGAGGGGTATTTCTAAGATTGTCTCTTGGGCGACCGTTTTCGGGTTCCTTTCCCCCCTTGATCACAACTCATGAAACCACTACAATTGTTTCGATATTGAGACTGAGTCTCAAATCATGTTATACTTCAATTGAGGAGCGATTGTATAACTCAGCCGCCCCAAAAGGAGGCGTGGTCCACGCTGGGACTCGGTCTCGCGTCCACGCTTTGCGGACTGTTCAGCCTTTTGCTCCGCCAAGTATCTGCGAGCCCCCAATGGTCGACTCGGTCATTCCTCTCCGAAACCTCTTGCCCGGCCAGGTGGCCGAGATCTTTCGCATTGATGGGCAACCTGAGTGCGTCCATCGGCTGGAGGAATTCGGGCTTCGTCGCGGGACCCAAATAGAGATGTTTCGCCGCGGCAACCCGTGCATCATTCGGACCGCCGGCAACAAAGTCTGTCTGCGCGTGGAACGCTTCTTTGATGTCTTCGTGAGGCCAACCGCCGGCCAACGCTGAGTGCGCC
>JAFGIR010000381.1 GCA_016929515.1 Pirellulales bacterium
ATGTTGACAACACCCTTGTACGCAAGGCAGGCCGTTTCTTCCTATATCAATTCACCATAACGACTTAAAACATTTTCAGTGCCATTCCATACAGAGTACTGAACAGAACATCTATTTCTCGCCGGATTGTCTAATCGACGCGGCACTTATTAGGACGCTTCCCTTGGTTTTCGCCAGTAGGCTGCCGAAGGGATCCTGCAATCGTATTAATTGCGGATTGGGCGTGCCACAGTCATACACAACATAGAGCCAGTAGGCTTCCCGAAGATTACACGCCCTGGCCCATTCATTGGACGACACCTCCACATCGCCCGTGCCGGCTCGGCCTTTCACCTCGATACTCCGCTTCTCGGCACGAGGACGCGTCGACAACAGATCGAAGCCGGGGTTGTGAGTGAGCCCAGCGGCAATAGCCAGTTCGGGAGTGTGAACATCCTGGACAATCGCCCCACGAGATTCCTCATAGGCCCACGCCAAGGCCATGGCGACCTCTTCGGTCTTCTTGTCATACTGCTCCTGGTCGACCGGGTCGCTGGACGGAACAACCAGGGCGTGGGCAATGAATTCGACCACACGTGGCGTGATCAGGTCGGGCTCGCGGCGAAGGACGGCTATCGACTGCTGCTGGCGTTGGACCAGTTGCTTCTGTTGATCCTTGATCCGCGATAGCTCTTTTTGGGCCGCTGTGTTGCCGGAGCGGGCCTTTTCGGATTGCTTAGCCCGCGCGGCAGCCAATTCCGCTTCTTGATAGTGGAAGCCACGGCGGACGAAGCTTTCTCTCTCGGCCAGAGTGTCGAGAAGTGACTGTCGTCGCTGGACCGCCATCTCGCGTGCAACCCGCTCAACAAGGAATGCCCGGGCCTGTTCCACAAGATCCTTGGCGGTGACGGCAAGCCGCTGGGCGGAAGCCGGCAGTCCGCATCCACCCTTCAGGAGGAGCAGATGCTCGATGGGGCAAACACGCAGGTCGGCGCCATCGAGCTGTCTTACCCCAACCAAGCGGCACTCGATAACCTCTTCCTGACCGAGGTCCGGCAACTCGGGGTCGGCGCTTCGCACGACTGACACGACAGCCAGATGAAAGAGATAGGGTTTTTCGGCTGCCGGGTCGATAAACACGGCTCCCCGCCGTGCCTTTTGTCCCACTCGGTCGCTAACCAGTTCGCGAAACGCGTCGAAGATCGGCTCGCCCGGGTGGATCCAGACCGCCGTCTCGTGGTCGGTGGGCTGCACAAACGACAGGCACCGCCGTTGCACTTCCGGATAGGTTTCCAACACCTGGAGCAAGGGGTCGACAGCCTGACGCCTGACTGGGTGTAACGAGAAACATGTGGCTGGGTCGCCCTCGATCTCAATGCCGACCAAGGGTGCCGCGTTCTCGAAGTAGCGGCGTACGTAGCCCGGCAGTAGGCGGGTGTACGTTTCGCGGTCCATTTCATCGCGCAAACGAGGAAGTTCCTCGGCAACGTCACCGCCAGATGCGTAGAGTTTGCGTTCCCGTTCGACCAGCGCGGTGACTTGTTCGGTGGTAAGCCGGCCATCGAGTTCCTGAGCGGCTTCGTCTGCCCGATTGTCTGAAACGGCCATTTCCATGTATTGCTTGATCGACACGCCCTCAAAGAGGCGACCGATTACATCAAACACCTTGTCAGATTTTAGTTCCTTGCGGATGCGTTCCAATTTGTCGAGCAGCGTCTTGAGCACCCGCCCCTCCCGAGTTTTCGGGGCGACCAAGTTGAGGATGATTACGGGATCATGCTTCTGGCCATAGCGGTGAATCCGGCCCATTCGTTGTTCCAGCCGCGCGGGATTCCACGGAACATCGTAGTTGATCATGATCCAGCAGAACTGAAGATTGATGCCTTCGCCCGCAGCGTCGGTGCAGACGAGGAATCGGGCGCCGCCCTCCGAAATCGGTTTTCGGAAAAACTCGACCTGTCGTTCCCGTTCGCTCAATCCAGTGGCAGTATCCGGTTGCGAACCCATCCCGCCGTGAATCTGGGCGATCTGGCCAGTGAACCCGAGCCCGCCGAGACGCCGCACGAGGAAGTAGAGCGTATCGCGATGCTCAGTGAAGATGATCAGTTTCTGGTTGCTGTATTGCGGATCCTCGATTACCTCTTGAAGCCGTGCGAATTTAGATTCCTTGCCCGCGTCATGGACTCTATGTGCAAGGTCACGCAGGGCAATCACTTGATCGCGCTCGGCGAGGATGTCGTTGACCGAGGCAGCAACGACGCCCTGCAACAGTTTCTCTTCGGCCGTTTCGTTTTCCTCGCGGTCATCCTCGACAGTTTCGTCATCGGCCGTCTTGGCATCGAAGACGTCTTCGTCCTCGCGAATGCGGCGTTGCAGGGTAACGAGCTGCTCGATGGTGAGCCGTCCGTCCCGAATTTGCTCGATCAGGTCGCCAAGCTTCTGGATTCGCCGGTCAAAGGAACACAGCAACGCGTACGTGGAGCTCGCTAAGCGGCGCTGGAAGACGCTCATGGCCAGCCGAGCAGCGGACCGATTGAGCATCTTGGCCTTGTTGTAGACGAGTCGTAGGTACTCGGTTGTCTCGTCGTAAAGACGCTGCTCGCTGACGTCGCCTTGGCTCAGGTCGTAACCCAAGGTGTCCGACATCCGTTCGGGATAGAGTGGCCGACCGTCCAGGTGAACCATCTCCTCTTTGGTGCGACGAATAAATCGCTGTTGCCGCAGTTCGAGTGGGTAATCGCCAAACGCTTCTACCGTGGAAAGCACCTCGGGTTCCAGAAGCCGCCATAGGGCGTAGTATGGGTAGTCCTTGCCCATGTGAGGGGTGGCGGTCAGAAGCAGCAAGTGGTGTGCGCTCCAGGGCAGTCTCCAATCGGAATCGATTTCCTTCACGCCGGCCAGGGCCTCGGCCAGCTTGTAGCGGTCGGTGCGCCGAACACGCAAGTCGTTTCCACGATCCGCCGACAGCTTGTGGGCTTCGTCGAACACGACAAGGTCGTAAGCGATCACCTCCGGCGCTCGAAGGCACGAGAAGACTCGCGGACCAGCCAACGTATCTATGCTGACCACAAGCAAGTTGTTTCCTTCACCGACGAAGGGATTGCCTGCGCGAGCGTCCGCGCCGCTGACGATCTGAAACGACAGATTGAAGAGCTTATCCAACTCACGCCGCCAGTTTCC
>JAFGIR010000382.1 GCA_016929515.1 Pirellulales bacterium
GGCGAACCGTGCCACGTCGACGCCCGATCCGCGGATCAGGCACGCCTGGTTCCGTCGTACAATTCCGGTTTTGACCAGAGCGCACAAGTCTTCAGGGTTCTGCAATACGAGGCGAGTTCCGTTCCGGCGAAAAAGAAAACGGAAGCAACAGCTAATCGAAGCACGCAGCATGCCGGCCTTGAATCCCTTGGAAATGAACAGATGGCCCATGCCCGCCATGGCGTTGATGACGCGTGGGACTCCGACAACCATTGCGGCAATGCTGCCATAAAGGACGGGTTTCATGGCGACATGATGAACGATATCGGGGCGTTCGGAGCGATAGACGCGGATGACTTCAAGAAGAATCTTTATTTCTCGGAAAGGATTGATGCTACGTCTCCGCAACGGAACATCGATGACCTTGATTCCTTCGCGGCGCAGGAAATCTCCGCAATCGCCCACATGGGTCAATAACGATACCTTGAAGCCGGCTCGAATGGCCGCGCGAGCGATAGGCAAGCGATGGGAAAGGAAATACCAATCCTCGGTAATGAAGAAGAGGATTTTTCTTGACATCCGAAGCGTTCCTTAGTTGTCCGGGTTGCCCGTGAACTGAACGCGGGACGCGGAAAACCGTTTCCCTGGCCACCACGCGGCAACGGCGAGTTGGGTCTTGCTTGCCACACTCATGTCCGGCTCGCTCCCGAGGACGCGATGGTTTTTTCGATTTCGGCGACTTCCATTTCCATCCGTTCGACCCATGTTTTCACTTTTGTTTTTCCCTGCTGAAAGGCCGCGTCCCGCAGTCGTTTGCGCTCTTCCGGATTCCGCAGCAGGCGCAGTAGCCTCTTGGCAATGCCGTCCACATCGTCATGTGGTTCGCAAACGACGGCATTCACGTTGTCGGTCAGCAGATCTTGGATGCCTCCGATGGCGGTGGTTGCAATGCACTTGCCGCATACGCATGCTTCGAGCGCCGGGTTGCAGAGGTTTGTCAGATCGTGAAACGACACATAGACGTCGCAGGCATTCATCAGATCCATTAGATCTCCATGGGGCATGGCTCCAACGAACCGTACGTGGTCGGTTACTTCGAGATTTCTGGCCAGCGTCTGGACGGCGGCCATTTCAGGGCCGTCGCCGACAACGACGAGCCGGAAATCGTCGAAGTCTTGCTTCACGCGAGCTGCGACTTCCAGCAGGCGGTCGATGCGTTTCCAGTAGAACATGCGACCGGCGTAGAGCAGAAACAAGCAGTCATCGGGCACCAAGAACCGTTTTCTGACGGCTTGTACGTCGACGTCGGGACGATGGACGTCGTCCTTGACGACGCCGTCGATGTAGAATCGATACTTCTTCTTCGGCACGCCCAAGAAGTCGAGCACCTGGTCTCCGAGTGTTCCGTCGTTCGCCATGATGATCAGGTCGGCGTCGGCGCGGAGTGCGACGACGTGTGTCTTGCATCGCATCAGTCTTTCCGGCTGGTCCAGAAACTGGCTCAATTCGGTTCCTTGGAACCGGGTAACCAAGGGCACTCGGAGTTGCTTCGACACCGTCTCGGCGGCGATCGCGCCGACCACCTCGTGACCATAGACCACGTCCACGCCTCCGATCCGTCGCGCCAGTTTGACCGCGTACCGCGCGACGGTCGGCCGGAAGAAATAGTAGGTGTAGTACCAAAGCGCGGGCGGCGAAAAGTCGACAAAGCTCCGCGGTCGCTTTGGCGTGCCGGTCGACTTGATGAAGGACCGGAGTTTTCGAAGCGCGTATTTGGGAATCGAGATCAGTTTTTGGCAAAGGTCGAACCAGGGAAGCGGCAATCGATGGATATGCACGTTGTCATGAATCGGAGGAAGCTCGCTATGAAGGCGGCTTGTCGTGATCATGTGTACTTCGTAGCCTGCGTTGGCAAAGCCCAGCAGGGTGTTCAATACGACCTGATGGCCCGCGCCCGCAATCCTCGAATTCAGGTCGAAGACCCAAACGTCGAGATTGGTGAGAATGAGGATCTTCTTTTTGGGGCAATTTGGGCCAGCCATGGGTGTCGCCTTCAAGAAGTGTCGGTCGGCGTGGGTACACGTTTACTCGGAATTCAGAGCATCCTGTTCTTGGATGACATTGACCTGTTCGACGAGGCACAGCATCACGAATACGAAGAACTGATAGAAGGAAATGAACCAGAGGTCAGCAAAGATGCCAAACACCAGGCACGCGACCGTGGACCACAAAACACCGATACCGATGGTGCCGCCGAAGGTCTTGGTTGATTTTCCGCGAGAGATGGCTCTCAGACTGCTGCGGAACAGTCGAAAGTAGAAGGTCACGGTGATGATGACGCCCCCCACACCCCAGAGCAGGAACATATCCAGGTAGGAGGAGTGCGGGGTGCAATATCGCGTTGCGGAAAATGCCTTCGCTCCCGCGCCAAAGAACAGCATATCGAGACTCAGCGATGAAGTCGCCATTTGCCACACTTCAAGTCGCATTCCCGTGGTTTCCATGTTCTCGATAGTCAATCGGGCTGCCAGGGCGGAACCTAATTCGGGTCGCGCAACGAGCAGGGTTGCCAAGACCGCACCCGCAACGGCGAGAGCGGTGAACAACTGCATGGCAAACCGTTTGTTTTGTAGCGTAAAGATGCTCCAAGTGCTCAAACCGATAACTCCTACAGATAGTCCGGCGAGCCCGGACCGAGACTTGGACATCAGTAGGGCAACGGCAATCGCGATTGAGGCCACCATGAGCAGGAGTCGGTCTTCAAGCGAGAGACGCTTGCTTGCGAGCAGAGCGACAAAGAAAGGGATCATCAAGCACGCAAATACTCCCACGCCGTCGGGCGACAGAAAGGTGCCAAGCACGCGGTGCGTCCCTCGCCCGAACCGATTCAGAACCAAACTCTCCCGTAGTCCCTCCGATTTGTACACCTCGCACATGATTTCGACGGCCGGGACGAAATAGCACAGTACCACGATGAGGCCTGCGATGATACTGCCAATCGCCAAGACTCGGATGACCACCATGCAGTCATCCGCGGTCGCAATCCTTATCCTCGTGCTGAAGACAAAGAGGATGACGCAGCAGAATTTGAGACAGTCCTTGATCGTGTCGTTCCAGAGTTCGGGAAACAGGAAGGAACCGGTTGCGTTCGAGATGGTGAACATGGCCAGAAAAGCAACGACGATTCCAAGCGAGAAGGTTCTGGGAGGATACAGCCGCAAGACAGGGCGATCCCAGAACATGTAACGTGCGCCCGTGAAGACAATCAGCAGATCATCCAAACCAATGTTGAGCGGCAAGAGCCCGTAGAGCAAATTCTGGGGGTACGCTAGTATCAGCAGGACCGTGAGTTCCCACATCCTTTTCGGATGGGCGGCCACGAAGGCACAGGCAATAACCAGAAGCAGAGTGACTGCAATGGAGCTCATCGGTGATGTTCCCCCGATTGCTCCGAAGGCGATGGTTCGCTCCGTCGACAGTGAGTGGCAAGCGTCCGCACCAGATCGGCTGCTTGGCGATCGGTCGTGAACGAATCAATGCACTTCGTATTCCCGTTTGCTCCCATCCGAATCCGGAGTTCCGGCTTGTCGCAGAGTGCTTGCATGGCTTCGGCAAATGCGGACGCCGTGGGTTCTCGGATATATCCGGTAACGCCGTCTTCGATCACTTCGGGAACTCCGCCACGATTGGTTCCAATGCACGGCTTCGCGAGGGCCATGGCCTCGGCTAGCACCATGCCGAAGCTCTCATACTGACTTGGAAGAATGCAAACATCGGACGAAGCGATGACATGCGCGACGTCGTGACGCCACCCCAAAAAATGGACGCGATTTTGCAGCCCAAGCTCCTTCACGCGATCGCGAATTCGCTGAAGGTACTCCTTGCTTCCCCCGCTGCCGACGTCTCCGCAAAACCAGAGTTGCGATCGGACCGCGGGCGCAATCCTCGCGAAAGCCTCCAGGGCAACGTCCTGCCCTTTGAAGTGAATAATCGAAGCCGGATGAACGAATACGATTTCGCCAGGATCTCTGGCCGGCAGCTTGCCGTCAACCACGCTGGCCGACTCGCAATATCGCTCGACGTCGATTCCGTTATAAATGACGTGGATGCGATCACTCGGGACGCCTGCTTCGATAAGCAGTTCCTTCGTCTTCTCGGAAACAGCGATCGTGGCATGTATTCGCGTGTTCAAGACTTTCCGCAGACGAGAGGAGACGTCAGCGGGACCAGTCAATCCGTGACAATGGTAGATTTGACTCACGCCCTTGGGGACGAATCGGCTGAAGAGTTCGGTGGACGAACGCTGGTTGAAATAGACGATATCGACGTTGTTCTTTCGCAACCACCGGCGCAGGAGTAGACCGACCGAGAGAAACCACTGGCTTCGGCCGAGCAGTTTGAGGCAGCGCAGGGTGGGATGCGTCTTGTGGCCTACGTAGGGAGTTCGCGGCCGAGTCCCCAGGCGTACGACGTTAAGGCCGAGCTCGGTGCAGCGACGCGCGTAGTCGGCGTTCCGATAGGGGTCGATGACGCTGATGTCATAACCGTTCTTCAATCGGGGCAACAGACCATAGAGAACGAACTGAACGCCGCCGATCGACGTAATCAGATCGAAGACCGCAATGTGAGGTCGTCTCTTGGTCACGATTCTCTCCTGGGCTCGCAAGCACGAAGACCTGGGTGGGCCAACATGAGTTCAATGACCCGACGAAGGACAAGCACCTCCGCGCGATGAGCCTTTCCACCCCGGGGCAGTGGCGTGCTCGGCCGCTGCCGCGAGGGCAATTTCGGGCGAGAATCAGGCCTTTCCGAGCCGACCGCTCCCCGTGCCAGAGGGAGATAGCCAACTGGCTCGAACCTCGGAGGGTCCTTTGGTTCCAGAATGCATTCCGAAAGCGCGGCTCCGCATTCCATTTGCACCTACGGAATAACCGATGCTTCCCCTAGCGCCTGGGGCAAGATAAAAAACGTGGCGGTTTCGGTCAAGCGGAGTTTCTTCAGCCGACCGGCCCCGACTCGGCCGGAACCGGCAGAACGTCCCGAACTCAGGGCTTCCATGGGATGCACGAGTTATTGGCCGCGCAGACAATCCGGGGTGCCGGGCTTCGAGCGAGAGCGGAGGGCCTGTCAGAATGATCGGGTAGACCTGGCATGCACCCCCCAATAGCATAGAATCACGGGGCGGCAAGGCCGCCAACCAATGGGTGCGTCCGCACAGTGGGGAAACCCCGCTTCCGTTGGCCGCCGGACTTCGTAAAGGAATTCACGATCTTCGCGATTAGTCGCAAAGGGACGTTTCAGAATGTGAAGCACCGGTCGCTTTTTGCCGTGTGGCTGGCGACATTCGGCATCGCAATGCTACGACGACTCGGTCGGTGCGTCGTCTTCAACCGAGGGGACAACCCAAACCTTCAGTTCGCCCAGAATGTCTTGGGCGACATGGATTTTGACCGTATAGAGGCCCAACTCGCGTAGCGGGCCCTCGAGGCGGATTTGATCCGGGGTGAAAGTCATATTGATGCGTTTCAGAGAAGCGACGATTTCCGCCGCTCCCACCGAACCATAGAGATGGCCTTCGTCGTTGGCATTGGCTTCGATCGTAATGCTCTGCTCGGCCAACTGATCGGCCAAGGCTTGAAAACCGGCCAATCGTTCCTTGTGGATTGTGGCTAGACGGGCACGGTGCTTCTCGATCATGCGCTTGTGATGGTCCGTGGCGACCGTGGCCAAACCCTGGGGCAGCAAGTAGTTGTTTGCGTAGCCCGGTTTCACCTCGACGACTTCCCCTTGCTTGCCGAGGTTCTCAACCGGCTGAACCAGGAGGAGTTGGACGCCGCCGAGAGGACCGGTGGGCAAACGTTTGTGTCGCAGGGCAGACTTCCGTTTCCGGGATTTTGTTTTTGTATCGACCATGGAAGCTTCAACCTCACCAAAAAATGTGTTTCTCTGAAACAACGCGCTACCGGTGTGCAAAAACGGTCGAGGAACCGAAACCTCTTGAATGTTTGACAAAAAACGGATTCAAGAAAACCCGGTTCACGCGCTGCGAATTCTCCTAAAAGCCCCGGCGGCTCACCGGCCAGTGGCACCCCGACAACCGTCCAGCTCACCGCACTAGAACGGGACCTCGCCGTCGGACGATGGCTCATCGTACGACATCTGATCGTCGGGCTGGCTGTAGGCCGAACTGGTTTGTTGTTGCCGGGCGGCGGGTCGAGGGCCTCCGCCTCCCTGCCCCCGACTTCCCAACATCTGCATTCGTTCGCCGACGACTTTCAGCTTGGAGTGTTTCTGGCCGTCTTTTTCCCAGGTGTCGAGTTTGAGACGTCCCTCGATCAACACGGGCGACCCCTTGCTGAGATATTCGCTGGCGACTTCTGCTTGTCGAGCCCAAAGGGTCACATCGACGAACGTGGTTTCGTCAACCCATTCGCCGCTGCTGTTTTTGCGCCGATCGTTGACGGCCAGACCGACTTCGGTCACGGCGGTGCCGCTGGGAATATATCGCAATTCGGGATCGCGTGTCAGGTTTCCGACCAAAATGACTCGATTGTAACTTGCCATGGCGGTCTAGTCCTTTCTGTTTGCCGTCGCGTAGCTCCTGAACGTAACGGGGGCACGATTTCCAAACGTTGGACGATCACCATCTGTTGATTGACCATGCAACGAAAGAAATCCAGTGCCCGACCAGAACGTCCGTGCGACGAAATCGATGGACCGCTCGTGTGTCCGGCGGCCGCGCGATTCGTTAGTCCCCGTGACATGGTTTTGCCAGAGGACTCCTAATCTTCCGTCGTGTCGTCTGTGTTTTCATCGATGTCGTCGATGTCGTCGTCATCCTCGCCGACCGTGACCGGGACCGGTGGTTTGTCGCCCTCGGACGACGGACGGCCAGCGGCGGGACCGACTTGTGCGTGCGCGATCATCGCGTCGACCAATCGCGGGTCGACCTTAAGGAACAGCACTCGCAGGATCGTTTCACTCAGTTGGCACTGGCGCTCAAATCCGGCCACGCTTTGGCTGTCAGCACGAAAGTAAGTCAACCAATAAGTGCCTTTGCGATGCCCTTGGATTGGATAGGCCAGCCGTCGTTCTTCCCAGAGCCGGCTGACCAACAATTCGCCGCCGGCGTTTTCGATCATCTTGGGGATTTGCCCGACGACGGATTCCGGATTTCGAGCGTATCGGTTCGAATCCAGTATGAACATACCTTCATAGACGTTAGTAGCCAACCGTTTGCTCCTTGTGGCTTTGTTGATTATCAGGAAAACGACATTGGTTGGGGCTTGACGCGTTGCCGTACACGGTCGGCCTCCCGCGTGTCGCTTGCCTGAGGCTCAATGATTGTATCGATTCATGCAGTCCTGGATATCGCCGGCGGTCCAACGCACCACAGCCTCAGCCGCCAGGACGACTGCGTTTTCCATGTCGCGTTTTTCTGCCTTGGCGAACTTCGACAATACGTAATCGGTCGCATCCCAACCGTCCGGCGGAGCGCCGATCCCGATCCGCAACCGGGCGAACTTCTCCGTTCCGAGCCGATTGATAATGTCGGCCAGCCCTTTTTGTCCTCCCGACGAGCCGCTGGAGCGAAATCGCAATTTGGCCAACGGCAAATTCAGGTCGTCGCACACGATCAGCAGCTCTTCGAGGGACAGCTTATAGAAGTCGCACGCCTCGTGAACACTGATTCCGCTACGATTCATATAGGTCAGCGGACTCATCAGGAGAGCCCTCTGTCCACCGATGGTCACGTCGAGTACTTCGGCGTGAAATTTTGTTTTTGGTCGAGTTGGTCCACATTGTTTGGCCAATTCGGCCAGGACGCGAAATCCGACGTTGTGACGAGTGCCCTGGTACTCGCGCGTTGGGTTTCCCAACCCGACGATCAGTCTCATCGGTGGCTCTCCACGCCCGACGTCTTGGGCACGACCATCCTACTTGGTCTCGTCCCCTTCTCCTTCTTCTTCCTTCTTGCCGCCAATGACCTCGGGTTCCATCTCGGCGCCCTCGCCTTCTTCCTCGGGCATCTCGACGGGCACCACGCACTGGACCACGACATCGTCGGGATTGGCGAGGCACTTCAGACCCTCGGGCAGCACCAGATCCGCAACCGTAATGCTCTGATCCAACTCCAAGTGGTTGACGTTAACCTTGATCTTCTCAGGCACGGACGTCGCCTTGCATTCAACCTTGATCTCGTGGATCGCGTGTTCGAGCACGCCGCCCTCCTTGAGGCCTGGAGCCTCGCCGCGGAGTTCAACGGGCAACGTCACTTCGATGGTCTCGTCGGCACTGACTCGGGCGAAGTCGACATGGACGATTTGCGTCCCCCACGTATTCCATTGCAACTCGCGAATCAAAGCGTTTTCTTTCACGGCGCCGCTGAGCTCGACGACGCGGCTGCCATGGCGGAGGGCCGTTTCAAGAGCGTCGGCGGCCAGCGACAGGCTGATTGTTTCCTGGCCGTGCCCATAAAGAACCGCGGGAATGTTACCGCCTTTGCGCATCCGCCGCGCGACGTGCTTTCCTCGCGTTTCACGGATTTCAACCTGGAGTACTTCCGACATGGATGTCCTCGATGATTATCTGCTTTCGTAAGTGTTTCAATGTTCCCGCGACAGTGGCCCGGCAACCTAGGGCCCGGGATTCGCTTGCTTGGTCCGTGCCGCAGGGGGACGCGGCCAGACCGCTCCCCCGCACCGCGACAAACTTGCCCAAAGCGAGTCACCAATCGCGAATCTAGCCATTGTGCCTGAATCACCGTGAATTTCAACCCCATGCTGTGTGTTTCTTGCTTGGCGGCCGACCGACGCCGTCAAAGTCAACGCATCTTCTCAAGATCGGGCGTCTCATTCGTCTTGTCCGAAGGGGTGCTCCGAGAGTCGTGCTGCCCCGGCCGACACACCGGGCAAGTCGAGCGTTCCAAGTCTTTTCAGACCCCAAGGAAACCCTGTAATGACTGCATCTAGTAAGATAGTGGTAGCTCGAATGGCGTAGTTACGTATCACCCTCGGGGGCATTTGGGTCGATTGTTGACTTCTTCGACGCACTGGCCCTCTCGTGGTGTTTCATGCCCAATCCACGAATTTCCATCGACAGCCACAGGGCCGTCAACAGCGACGAGCCAAAATCGGAGACGGGCAGTGCCATCCAAACGCCGTTGAGACCGAACAGCCGAGGCCAGAGAACCAGCCCAGGCAACAGCAGGATCACCTGGCGCGAGAGGCTGAGGAACATGGCCTGCTTCGGCTTGCCGATCGCCTGGAAATAGTTGGCCCCGACGATCTGGAATCCCACGATTGGCAGCATGAGAAAACAGATGCGTACGGCGTAGCTTCCTTGGGCGATGAGTCTCTTGTCCTGGTCGTCGAACAGCCGCATGATGTCGGCGGGAAAAAGCATCACCACGGCGAAACCGAATGTCGTGACGACCGAAGCAGCCACGATGGCCAACAGCAAGGCCCGCTTGACACGGTCGTACTTCTTCGCACCGTAGTTGTAGCCGATAATCGGCTGGGCGCCCTGGCTGATTCCAAAGATCGGCATCATGAAGACCATCGCGGTGCTGTGAACGATTCCGAAGACCGAAATGGAAAGGTCGCCGCCGTAGCTCGCGAGTTGCCGGTTGAACACGGTAATGATAATGCTGGCGGCCAGTTGCATGGCGAACGGCGCCGACCCAATCGCACAAATCGATATCGACAGCGACAAGCGGGGCCGCAGATCGGCCCAACGAATTCTTAAATGGGATTTACCGCTGTTAAAATAGGCCAAAACCCAAGCGGCCGTTGTCATCTGTGCAAGGACCGTGGCCAGAGCGGCTCCACGGACGCCCATCCCGAGATGGAGGATGAACAGCGCGTCCAACGCGATGTTCAACAGCGCCCCGATCAACATGGTCGCCATCGCGACCCGAGGACTGCCTTCCCCCCGAATAATGTTGTTCAGGCCGAAGCCGATTCCCTGAAACATTATAAGCGACTTGTAGTCCAGAGCGACCCCCGTCCCGCTAGGAGTTTGCTGCGATTTCAGGCAGCCCCAATTCGCGCCGAACGCGATTGGCCTCTTCAAGCGAAATGTGATAGATGCGGATCGAATAGCCGGCCGAAGCCACGGGGGCGAACCGAAGGAAGTAGGAAAGATCATAGCCGGGCGTTTCCGAGGGCGTTTTCCAACTCCCTTTTCCGTCGGCCGCCGAAAGCGGGTCGCCGCCGAGAAGGAAACAGACGTCGACCGCGTACCAGCCGGGCACGGGGCCGAGCTCCGCGACCGGGACGGTGCCCAGCAAGTCCTGTTCGCGCGGAGCCACGGGCGGCGGCGCGAGGGCGATGCCGACGAGACGAGGGTCGAACGGTCCAGACAGGGCCATTTGCCATGATTGGGCTTCGGGATGTTCGTCCATCCATCGTTTTAAGAAGAGCAAGTCTTGGCTCCACGAACAATCGCTCTTGGCCAGATGGCGATAACCCTCGCGTGAGCCGATCAACTCATTGAAATAGCCGAGGCTGTGGGGATACTGGTAGAGGCTGCTTCCGATCGACGCTGCCAGACCCAATACAACCGCGGCGCCGAGAGCCGATCGTTTTGGCCCGAGCGCGGTTCCCACCCGGGCGGTCCAGATGAAGACAAACGGAAGCAGCGGAAACGCGTAGCGCGAGTGCATCCCGATGCCGGGTTGGCTGCACAGAAGCACGAGCACGGCGACGGCAGGCATGACCAGGAGCATCTCGTCGCGCCAAGATGCCCGGTGGACGACGCGAAACAGTGCAAGCGTCCCGGCCAACAGAATGAGGAACCAAGTTCCCAACGGCAGTTTGACCCCGAGGGCGTAGGGATGGAAGTACCACCATCCGTGCTTCTGCCACGAGCCGCGAAGATACGAATGGCTTCCGGCTTCAAAATCCTTCTTCTGCGTGTCGATTCCTTGCACGAAATTGGCGGGCAACGGAACCGGGAGGCTGGCCGGCGGCGTGCCGGAAAAGCGATTCCCGCCCGATGCGGGAACTTCCTCGCGCGACGCCGCGCCGGTCAGCGCGAGCGACTGGAACTGATAGTCGCCCAACGGACGAAACGAGCCTTCGAATTCATAGCCCAAGTTGATAATCAGCACGCTCAGGACCGCCATGGCGAGCATCATGGCGGCATCCGTCGCGAGTCGCTTTCGCGACCGGTCGGCGCGATTCGACGCGCGATAGACGAGCCACAGACCCAATCCAAGCGGGTAGAAAACGAGCAAGGTGAACTTCGCCAGCTCGGCCAGCCCGAGGACGATTCCGGCCACGAGGGCTCTTTTCCACGTTGGGTTGGTCAGCCAGCGCCAGAACAAATACGCGGCCGCAATGCCCAGGGCGGCGGCGTGGGCGTCGGGCGTGAGGAGCGAACCGTGACCAAGCACGTAAGGACAGAAACACCAAAGCGAAAGCGCGACGAGCCCCGACGTGGGATTGTAGAGACGCCGGGCCCAGACAAAACAAACCCAACCGCCCAGAAGCACGAAGGGGATGCAAGCCCAGCGACCCAACGTGACGAGCCAAACGATCTGGGTGTCGTTGCAATACATGCAATCGAGACCGACCATATACTCCGCTCGCCGGTGAGCGTCGGTGCTGTACGATTTCCAGTCGGCTTCGAAACCGGCCCATTCGGCGGGCAATGCGGCGACCATCTGGATCAGCGGCGGGCTGACGCGATAAAGATCGAAACGGTGCAGGCGAAGATGGCTCACGCCGGCAGGCAAGTGAAACAACTCGAGGTGCGTCGGTGAATGGACCGAGGCGCTGTGGGCTAACAAGGCCGCCTCGAAGCCCAGCAAAACAACGGCGCCGAACGTCGACCACGTGTGAGGATAGCGGAGGGTCTTGCGGTTTGCACTCGGTGAACGAAACGTCCTAGGCCACGTCATCGGCGATGCTCGGGTGCGTAGCGACTGTCTTTCGAGTCAACGGGCTTTCTACCCTTTGTTCGGCGGCCAGAGGGCCAGTTTCAAGGGCAGCTCGACCAGCTTGCCGGTCGTGCCCGGTTGAAGTCGGACAACGATCGGTTCGCTGGCTGGTCTCGATACGTCGGGATGCTCCATGCGAAATTGCAATTTCGTGCTTTCCTTAACCGTGTCCTTGGTGAAACGGCAAGTCAGGTTGTCGGAATGCGTGTCGACGGCGACGACCCGAAACGACTCGCCCGTCAAGCTCACCAGCGAAACGGAACACTCCGGCTTTCCTTGGGGAAAGACGACCATGCTTGGATAGGCCTTGACCGGCAACTGGACGGTTCCGGCCACGGGAAGGACGAACTGTTCGTAGCCGGACACGTTGGTGCGGATGGCGACATTTCCTTCGACCGTCTGGCCGGCCGGACCCGTTGGGCGCAGCACAAGTTGGAGTAATCGCGTCTGGTTGGCGGTTTGCATGTCGCGAGCTTCGCTCACGGCGAACTGTTTGGCGAGTGCCCGATCGATAATGCGGCACGAGTGGCTGACGATCGTCGCGCCTTGAAGCTTCGAATCATCCAGATCGACTTGGAATTCGCTCCATTCGCCGGAGTAGGTGACAAAGCACTCCGCGTTGCAGTCTCGCCCGGCAATCAAACGATCGAGGAAGAAGCGGTCGGGCTGAACGCGGACCTCGACGCCGCTGAACCCGGTTACGACCAGGGTAATCCGGGGGTTGCGGGGATCGTTGGTTTCGACCAGCGCCGTATGCGTGAAGACTCCCTTCTTCGGTTCGACGTGATAGACGAGTTTCACAGTGCCCGAGCCGCCGGGTGGAACAGGTTTGGCGGGTTCCTCATGTTTCAAACACGCGCAGCGAACGCGCACTTTTTTGACGGCCAGCGGTTCGCGACCCTCGTTGCGAAAGGGAAACGCGAACTCGACCGGTTTGCCCAGGGCCGGGACGTCGCCCGCGTCCAAGAGCAGGTGATCGAATCGAATAGTCGGATTCTTTTTTGCCTTGCCGGCGGTCGGGCGGGGCCGTTTGACGCGGAGTAGCATTCCGTCCCATCGCTGTTGGAATGCCTTGCGGGACGTTCGCGTGCGTCGCCCGCTGCCGTCGAAGACGTGCACGTGGCCCTTGTCGGGATCGACGCGAGAAACCACGACGTAGTGGTCCGGTTTTCGGAGATGGACGACGCAGGGCATATTGGTGTTGGTAAGCTGACGCCACGTTTGGCGATGTCCCTCGGCCTCGAGGCCGACGTGTTGCAGCGCGTCGGCCAGCTGGCGCAGCGTGTGTCCCTTGGGATTGGGAGGGAGCACCTTGGCCAGCGTGTTCATCGTTACCGGCACGCCCAGGAGTTGGCAACATCGGAACACGGACCAGTGGCTGCACTGCGGTTTGTAGACGTTCCGAGGTCCCGCGCTGGAATCGTGACGTCGAGCCAACAACACGATCGTGCTCGCGCCGCCGACGAGCAAAATGGCCACGAGCAAAATCTTGGAAGACCGGTGCATGTTTGTCCTTTCCCGGGCTAGGGTTTCGCGTTACGCGCGCCGACGTACCATCGGAAGCAAATGGTCAGCGCGAGGATCGAGGCGATGCCGATGCACAGCCACCGATAGAGCACGAGGTGGGACGTTCGCGCCAGATCGCCCTGACGCGACGGTCGCACCGGATACTCCGAACCCGTGAGCACGTAGGAAGTGTTGGTTCGCTCGTCTTCAACGGTCGTGCCGCGATAGACGCCGAGCGAAATCAGGGAGAAGGCGTCGGGGGCCAGCGGCTGATTGACCTTCTGATCCGACCAGAGCAAGGTGAGACGTTCGGTCTCTTCGGCGTTTGCAGGGGTGACGCGGACGATCTTCTTCGGTACCCAAACGTCGGAAATCAACACCCAGTCGACGTCGCAGGACGTTCGTAGCCGACCGCCTGTTCCCGCCCGATACTTGACGATCATCGCGCTTTTGCTCATGTCGAACGTCAAGGTGTTCCAAGGGCCTTCGGAACGTTTTCCCAGGGTGACCAGGTCGCCTGAGACGGTGAGGGTTTCGTGCTTGACCGTTTTTCCATCTTTGGTCGCGCTGACGAGGTATTCGAACGATTGATGCACGCCCAACGGCGAAGGAAACATCCACGCAACGGGATGAAAATAGACCAAGTGCGTTTTTCCGATGCCTCGCGGCCCGGGTCTCGAGTGAATCCGCACGTGAGAATAGTCCCTTTGGTCCTCATGGACGTCGAGATAGTCGTAGTAGGCTCCTTGGTGGGACAAGCTGTTTTGCGACCAGAGGCCGTTTGGGTTGTGAGCGTCGCCCTGGTCGGTGAGCGTGAACTTGCACAGCCATGACCGGTTCTTCAGGTCGCAAATGAACGTCACCCTGTTCTTCTGGCAAGACGATGGGACAAGGTGGCCATTCTTCCCCATTTTTCCTGTTTCGGCGATTGCTTCGACTTTGCCCTCCCAGGTGACAATCCGCTCGACGTTGGCCTTGCTGTTGACCAGGATGGCCTCGACCACGGGGTAATCGGAAGGACCGATCTCGGCCTTAGCGTTGCCCACGCTTACCACTTGCACCAGAATCAATCCGGCGGCCATATGTAGGTGGAGAGACGTTCTGTGGGTCATGAGAACTTCCTCTTGTGCGTGGAGGCGACCGAAACTCCGATGTTAAACACCGACGGGTTGCTCAGGTTGCGATGGGTGGTCCAGGTTGCTCGTCAATGCTCGAATAATTCTCTGTTTGTGCGACTTGGGTACCTTGGGTTGCTCGCGCGACACCGATTGCACGGACAAGATGCCCATGGCACCCTGGACAAATGCCGTAACGCGCTACTACGGATCGATGCACTTCTGGAACGGCTCATACGTCCAAGCTCCCGTTGCGGTGCCCCAATTGCACTGCCGGCAATACCAGCCGGCCGAATTTGGGGTGGCCTTGCAAATCACGTGAAAGGGCGGAAAGCCAAAGCCATCCCAGACGAATTCGCACACTCGGTTTTCCATGACGTCGGCCGACGCGCAGGAAACTGAACGGTAGCACGGAGTTTCCCAATCTTCGGGCGTTTCGGTATTGGGCGCGCCGACGGTTCCCGTTATCTGCGCGTCCGAATATTCTTTTACGGTCGAGGGGCAAGCCTCGATTTGTTCAAGATCCGTGTTTTCAAAACAGGCAACGCAGAAACTGTCTTGTCCATTGTCGCACGGATTCGGCTCGACGTTGTAAACCGCGCACCCATCCTTGTTGGATTCCGCGGCGCCGCCGTAGAGCTTCTCCATTTCGTCGAGAGTGAGCCGTCCCGCGATGGTTCTCTCGGCCGCGTCATTCCGGGCCAACGCCAGGAGGCCCATTGCCCCACAAGCAACCGCCAGGAGGAGCGAAAACACCCAAAACTTCCTGAAGCCTTTCATTGGAATTCTCCTTTGAAAAAATGGACCGTTATTCCTTCGTCCAACAATAGAGCAACGGGAGTCTCGACAAACCAATCCCGCGAGTCGGAAAGCTTGCCGATGAGCCAGTCCTTCTGGCCGCCCGCCGCAAACGGCGTTATGCTTTCCTTCTCGGGCAGGGGCACTTCGATCACTGCAATTCGCGTGCCCGCCTTCAGGTTGATCGCACCGTGATTGCCTTGCCGCCAGGCGGCAAGCAGGCGTCGACATTCGGGACAATCGCGATGGTGGAGCACGATGATCCAACGGCCGTTGGCAAGCTGTTGGCCGATCGAGCGGCCGGACGAGGTTTCGATGAAAGGCAGCAACGGGCACCGGCGGCCAATCCACTTCTCGGGTTCGAGGATGACCAGATTGTCGTTGCCTTGGATGACGCCGTCGGCACTGAGCATCGCGGGCTGGTACGTGCCCATGGCCACGGCTGCCGGCACCCCGACGGCCAGCCATAATGTCATCACACCCAACGCCCGAGCACTTGGGAGAGCGGCGCCGCGGGGGACCGCCGCGTTTCTGCCCCACGCGAATCGAGACGGTTTGCCCGGCTGCCAACGCACCAACGCCAGAACCGCGAGCGCGTCGAGCGTGAAGGTATGCCAGGGGTTAACCTCGACGCGGCCGAAACAACCGCAAGAGGTCGCGCCGTTGGCGGCCTTGTAGAGCGAAACGCAGGCGAACAGTCCGAAACAGCCCAACGCCGCTGCCCAAGTTGTACGTGGAAACAGGCCCGCCGCAAGCCAGAGGCCAAAGAACAACTCGAACTCGACCGTCGCGATAAACACCCAACGCGAATCGAGCAACCCGTCACCCAGTACGGGCGTCGTGGCCAGCTGATGGGTTTTTAGCGTGGCGGCCACAAGGAGGATGAGCGCGAGGAAATAGCGAAGCACGCCGTGGCCGGAGACACGACTCCGAAAAGAATTGCCCACTGGCCCCGCCATCAAGACGCCCTCAGCGTCCGGCACGATCTTGGTCGCGCCGGCTCGGATCACCGAAACCCCGTCATTAACGAGTAACTGAATCGCCGAACGGCGATCCAACGTTGCCGGTATTCCCTGCCCGAAGCCCGCTGTCCGAAAAGACAATGAGAAGAATCGATTATCGAAAGCGTAAAAGTGACGATAGCATGTTGATCGTTCGTGTCAACTACTTTTTGGGTGTGCCCCCCCAAGAAAACCAAGGGACATCAGAGATGGAAGGAGACGGGGAAGCGGGGTAAAGTGGGTAAGAGCAAGGCCGGGTTCGCTCAATTCCAATTCACAGATGTACCGGCTAGATCGTTCCGGCGAACCAAGCCCGATTCCTGCAAATCAATCGAACAGCCAACTGACCGATTCGTTGCGATGGATTCGCTTGATCGCTTCGCCCAGCAGAGGAGCGACCGTCAGCACGTGGATTTTTGGGCTTTCTCGTTCGGTCGTCAGCGGGATGGTGTCGGTGATGACAAGTTGTTCGATAGGGCAGTCGTTGATCCGCTGTACGGCGTCGCCGCAGAGCACGCCGTGCGTGGCAGCCAGATAAATGGCCCGAGCCCCGGCCGCGTGAACCATTTCGGCCGCGCCGCAGATCGACCCGGCCGTGGTGATCATGTCGTCGAAGATCAGGGCCACCTTGCCGTCGATTGGTCCGCCGATCAAGTTAGCCTGGTGGGTTTTTTCGGCTCCTTCGCGGCGTTTGTCGACAATCGCCAGGTGGCCATCGAGGGTATGGACGTGGGTCAAGGCGCGCTTGATGCTCCCTTCGTCCGGACTAACCACCGCGATGTCGTCTTTCGGCAGATTCATGGCCAGGAAATACTCGTCGATGACCGGGGCGCCGTAAAGATGGTCGACCGGTATATCGAAGAAACCTTGAATCTGAGCGGCGTGGAGATCCATGGTCAACACACGGTCGGCGCCGGCATGGGTAATGATATTGGCGACCAGTTTGGCCGTAATCGGCACGCGGCCTTCATCCTTGCGGTCTTGGCGAGCATAGCCGAAGTAGGGAATGACGGCCGTGATCCGATCGGCGCTGGCTCGTTTGAAACTCTCAATCATGATCAAGAGTTCCATCAGAGTCTCGTTAACCGGCGGGCAGGTCGGTTGGATCAGATAGACGTCTCGACCGCGGACGTCTTCCTCGATCTTGCACGAGGTTTCGCCGTCGGGAAAACTCCCCAACTTGATTTTTCCCAACGGAAGCCCCAGATACCTGGCCACGTTGGCGGCCAACCTGGGGTTGGCGCGACCGCTGAATATTTTCAGGTCGTTCATGAAACCGGTTATCGTCCTTTCAGAGCAACGGACTCACGACGGGCGCAGACAAGCGTTGGAGGACCGGCCAGGGATGGAACCACTCGGCGGCCCCATTCGTAACGAAGGGGAAGCCTCCAGTTTTTGCGACGAAAACGTTCACGGTCTCCCGGTGCCGAGCATGTTACGAACCACCGCAACCATCTGCCGTAAACGACTATCTTGAGTTTATCGACTCGCGCGGCGTTTGGGAAGGAGACGGCCCGAGCGTGTCGAGGGGCGTGAAGGCGCGAGCGAGATCGCATTGCGTCGGTCGAGGGTGGGGTTTTCCGTCGGCATTGTGAATGGAGACCATTCCTAAGGCTTATGGTGGGGCCCGGCGTGCCGAAATAGCACAGCGGAGACCCAGAGTCCGAAAAAATCGGGGAACCACCCCCCAAGTCTTCGCCATGCTCATTTCCGGGCCTCCCTTGCCCAGATCATGAGGCCCTTTCCATGGAGTGGACCGATCTGTTTTGTTGGATGGCGGAAGCACTCCCCTCGGAACGGTTATGGCGAAATCAACCTGCCGCCGCACCTTGGCCCGCGTTGACAGCTAGCCGTGGCCGTCTAAAATGATGGGTTTCCCATTGCGGTTGAGCCGGGCGGAAACGGCCGGCTCGCGTAATTTCTGATAGACGCCGGACGATCGTGGTCCATCCGAGCGAGGTTCCGGCAGGTTGCTCTTGTTTGGGGAATTTGGCGCCGTGCAACATGCCATCGAAAAGGCCAACGTTCTGATCGAGGCGCTTCAGTGGATCCGCGAGTTCCGTGGCAAGATTACGGTGATCAAACTCGGCGGAAGCATCATGGAGGATGCCCGGGCCCTGGACCATCTCCTGCTGGACGTGGTTTTCATGGAAACGGTCGGAATGCGCCCGATTATTGTCCACGGGGGTGGGGCGGCCATCAGTCAGGCCATGACGGCGTCGGGTCTCGAACCACGGTTCGTTCAGGGACGTCGTTATACGGACGCCGCGGCGCTGGAGATTGTCGAAACCACGCTCGGTTACCAGGTCAACGAAGCGTTGGCCTCGCGGATCGAGGAATTGGGTGGCGTGGCAAAACCCCTGAACTTTCGCACGACTAACGTGCTCTATGGGAGTAGAATCAAGTTGCGCGACGAGGCCGGCCAGCCGGTCGACCTGGGCTACGTCGGCGAGGTGACTCGCGTCGAGCAGGACGTGCTGCGCGAACTTTGTCGGCAGGGCATTGTGCCGGTTGTTCCGTCGCTCTGCTTGGCCGAGGACGGCCAGAAGCTTAACGTCAACGCCGACACGGCGGCCATGGCAGTGGCTCGGCAATTGAGTGCCGAGAAACTCGTGTTTCTCAGCAACGTGAACGGCGTCCGCCGCCACCGCGAGGATCCCGACTCGCTGATCCACGCGCTGAACGTCGAGCAGGCCGAGGAGTTGATTCGCTCCGGAGCCATCGAGGCGGGCATGATTCCCAAGATCGAGGCTTGCCTTGAGACGATTGCCCAGGGGGTCCGCAAAGTCCACATCATCGACGGCCGACTTCGCCATTCGCTGTTATTGGAAGTCTATACCAGCAAAGGGGTGGGGACCGAAATCACGCGAGTGTAACCGAGCACCGATGCCCATCCCATGGTGGTCGTCGAAACCATCAAGGAGATCAAGTCGTGGATACAACCACGTCGACCAGTTCCGAGCAGATTATCGAGCAGTTCCAGCAATACGTGATCCCGAACTACGGCCGCTATCCGGTTGCCCTGGTTCGCGGCGAGGGGCCGTTCGTCTGGGACGCCGAGGGCAACCGCTACCTTGACTTCTTTCCGGGCTGGGGATGCAATCTGTTGGGGCACTGCCCGCCGGCGGTGGTCGAGGCGGTTCAGGACCAGGTGGCCAAACTGATCCACGTGCCCAACACGTGGTATACCGAGGCGCAAGGGCTTTGGGCGAAGGCTTTGTCGGAGCGGAGTTTCGGCGGCCAGGCCTTTTTCTGTAACTCGGG
Organism: Pirellulales bacterium; assembly: GCA_016929515.1. Classification (GTDB taxonomy): domain Bacteria; phylum Planctomycetota; class Planctomycetia; order Pirellulales; family Thermoguttaceae; genus UBA11386. The sequence continues at coordinate 19,608 of JAFGIR010000382.1, forward strand.
CACCGAGGCAAACGAAGCGGCCATCAAGCTGGCCCGCCTGCACACGCCGGCCAAACAATACAAGATCATCACGTTTTCAGGCGGCTTCCACGGACGGACGCTCGGCAGCACGACGGCCACGGCCCAGCCGAAATATCACGAGGGACTCGGGCCGCTGATGGCCGGTTTTGCCTACGCACCGTTTGGTGATCTGGCCGCGGTCGAAGCACTCATCGACGACGAAACGGCCGCCATCATGGTCGAGCCGATCCAGGGCGAAGGGGGCGTCGTGATTCCACCGGCCGACTTCTTGCCGGGCTTGAGAAAATTGGCCGACGACCACGGACTGCTGTTGATTTTCGACGAAGTCCAGACCGGTTGTGGCCGGACGGGCGAGTGGTTTGCTTATCAGTACTTTAACGTTCAGCCCGACGTGATCACGCTGGCCAAGTCGGTCTGCGGCGGGATCGCCGGCGCGGCCATGTTGACCACGGCGGAAATCGCGCCCAGTCTGCGGCCCGGCATGCACGCGGCCACCTTCGGCGGCAACCCCGTGGCGGCACGGGCCGGTATCGCCACGCTCGAAACGATCGACCGCGAGAATTTGCTGGAGCGTGCCAAGGAGTTGAGCCGGATTTTCCAGGAACGCCTAGGACAATTGGCCGGCGAGAGCGATATCGTCGAGGAAGTGCGCGTTGCCGGATTGATGATAGGCCTGCAACTTTCGGTCGAGGGCGGCCCGATCGTCAAAGCGTGCATGGAGCGGCGACTGTTGATCAACTGCACGCAAGGGACCGTCCTGCGGCTGTTGCCGCCGATGATCCTTTCGGACGAACAAGCGATCGAAGGCTGCGACCTCCTGGCCGACGTGATCAAGAACCACAACCACGCCGAGTGACACCCAAATCCCGAAATCTCCATCATGCGCCATCTTATCACACTGGCCGACCTGACATCGGCCGAAATAGAACGCATTTTCTCGATTGCCGAGGACTTGAAGAGCAAGTTCGACCGGGGGTTGCGCGAGCCGCTCCTTCCGGGCCGGGTCATGGCGTTGCTGTTCGAGAAGCAGTCGTTGCGCACCCGGGTGAGCTTCGAGGCGGGCATGGCCCATCTCGGCGGTAGCAGCTTGTTTCTTGGCGAGGACGTCGGTTTCGGTAAACGCGAGAACATGCGCGATTTTGGCCGCGTGCTTGGCGAGTTGGTCGACGTGGTCGTCGTTCGTGCCAAAAAGCACGAGGTGGTCGTCGATCTGGCCGAGCATTGCACGTGCTCGGTCATCAACGGCCTGACCGATCGGGCCCATCCGTGCCAGGCCCTGGCCGATTTGTTCACGCTGCGCGAGCTTTTCGGCAAGCTGGCCGGCCGCACGCTGGCTTGGATCGGCGACGGCAACAACGTGGCCCGGAGTCTCGCGCGAGGATGCGGCAAGGTCGGCATGAACATGGTGATGGCTACTCCGAAGGGTTATCGTTTCGACGACGCGACGATGACGCAGCTGAAGCGAGAGGTGCCCGGCTTGCAGTTGACCGTGACCGACGATCCGGTCGCGGCGGTCGGCGACGCGGTGGCCGTTTATACGGACGTCTGGGCGAGCATGGGCCAGGAAGCGGAACGCGAAAAGCGATGCCGCGATTTCGCTCGCTATCAGGTCAACGCCGAGTTGATGTCGCACGCGCAGAAGGGAACGGTTTTTCTCCATTGCCTGCCCGCCCGGCGCGGCGAGGAAGTGACCGACGAGGTGATCGACTCTCCGCAGAGCGTGGTCATTCAGGAAGCCGGCAACCGCATGCACGTCCAAAAGGGGATTCTCGCCTGGTTGCTTGGGGCTCAAAAGTAAAACCCCCGAAGGAAGTGTTATGCGCCATGACGGCCGCCGGCCGGGGCCACTCCGGGCGATCAAGATCAAGCGTTGTTTTACCGGTTCGGCACCGGGCGCCCTTGGAATTCACCACGAAGCACGCGGCGGAAAGTGAAGAGCCGAAGCACGAAGGAAAGTGGACACGGTTGGGAAAATCACGATCAGAGCGGCGGAGGCTCGGATTTCCCGAATGATGGATTCTGGCGTATTGCAGGGTTCGTCCCGAAGGGACGTGTTGAGCGAGGCGGAGGATTCACCACGAAGCACGCGGCGGAAAGTGAAGGGCCGAAGCGATGGAAGCCAGAATACACCAAACAGACCCTCCGACGGGTTGTGGCCGTTGGACTTGGTGGGCGTGGTGCCTTTGGCTGCCGGGATGTGTTGGTTTCGGCGCGCTATTGGCTTGGGTCGCGTTCGAGGTGGGGCACTACTTCGCGCCACTGTTGGTCTACCCATTGATGATCGGCTTCGTTCTCGGAGCCGCGATCGTCGCCCTGATGCGAATTAGCCGGATGGGCCATCGGCCGACCGCGTGGTTGGCCGTGGGGTTTTCGGTCGCGGTGGCCGTCGTCGGACAGCATTATCTCAGCTATCGATCCGCCTTGGACGAAGCGCAACGGCGTGAAGAGGCAATTCTACATCATGCCAGCGTGGCAGCCGACGACCTCATCGTCGGTGAGTTGGCGCCGGTTTCGGCCGGTCTAGGCGACTACCTCCAGCGTCAGGCAGACGAGGGACGCACGATTCGTAGCGTGTTGGGAACCTATACGCTTCATGGATCAATGGTTTGGTTGAGTTGGGCGCTCGACGGCCTACTGGTCTTGTTGCCCGCCGTGGCGATGGTGGCGTTTGGCCTTCGGCGACCTTTTTGTGGGCAGTGCGGGAGTTGGTATGCCACGCGGCGTGCCGGGCAGCTCGACGCGCGGTCGGCCGGTCGGTTGGCCGAATTGTTTGAATGGCCGCTGGAAAACGCCGTGCACGGGGCCCACTTTCGGCTGATGAGTTGTGATCGGGGCTGTACGCCCACCGGTTTTTCGCTATCTTGGGGAGAACTGCCCGCAGCCGGGCAACCCGGAGTGGTCTGGCTCGACGACGCACGGCGAAACCGCGTGGTCGAGATTCTCGACCAAGCATGCAAACAGCCGCGCAACCCCGGATCGCCGCCCAACGCCTGAAGGCGGTTCACCACGTCCAACTTCACCCTTTACACTTCCAACCTCACGCTTCATATGTCCGACGTCATTGGAATCGGAACCGACATCACCGAGTGCTTGCGGATCGCGAAGATGATCGAGCGGCACGCCGAGTTGTTCGTCGATCGAGTCTACACGCCGCGAGAGATCCAGTATTGCCAAAGCCGCAAACAGTCGACCGAGCATTTTACGGGCCGCTGGGCCGCCAAGGAAGCGGTCATGAAAGCGCTGGGTACCGGCTGGCGACGAGGAATCGCCTGGCGCGATATCGAGATCCTGAACGAGGCGGACGGCAAGCCCGTGGTCTACGTCCACGGCGGTGTCAAGAAAGCCGTGGAGCAACTGGGCATCACGAGCTTGCAGGTGAGCATCTCGCACTGCCACACCCACGCGGTCGCGATGGCGGTGGCGACCGGGCCGAACAAAGAGTAGGGGCCGAACGAAGCAACGCCGCGTCAACGAGTCATGGAAATACTCAATCTGCTGTTCTTTTTGATCGACGTGGTTGCCGAACTCATCGTCCCCTCTGGCGCCCTTGCGGACATCTTCCTTTGGATTAAGAGCTCGCCGAACCGCAAGAAAAGAAGGGCGGCAAGGCGGGAATCGAGGGAGGTTCCGAAGCGAGATTCCTGGAATCTGGCCTTCGTCGTGTGCACGACGATCCTGCTGGTTGTCGTTGTCTTGTTGATCGTGCGCGTGGTCGTGACGGGTCGGTAGACGTCAATCGGCCTTCTTCTTGGCGGTTTTTTTGGCTGTTTTTTTCTTGGCGATCTTCTTTGCCGCCTTCTTTTTGGCCGTTTTCTTCTTCGTGGTCTTTTTCGCCGGCTTGGTAGCGGTCTTCTTCGTGACCCGCTTTCGTCGCGAGGGTCCTCGGGCTGCGCGTTCGGCCAGAAGGTCAAGTGCTCGGGGAAAAGTCATCTCTTCCGGCGCCATGGTTCGCGGAAGCGATGCGTTGGTGACGCCGTCGGTCACGTAGGGACCATAGCGTCCTTCGAGAAGTTGGACGGGCTGTTCGGTCACGGGTGAAACCTCGAAGACCTTCAACGGTTCCTTCTTCTTCGATCCACCATTTCGCTTCTTGGGTTGAGCCAGCAAGTCAAGGGCTTGATCAAGCGTGATCTCAAGCGGCGAGACGTCGGCCGGCAACGAGCGGGTCTCGGCCCCACATTTGACATAAGGACCGAACCGTCCGTTGTGCGTGACCACCGGCTCGTCGGTTTCGGGGTGTTTGCCCAGGTCACGAGGAAGCGAGAGCAACTTCAGGGCCGTTTCCAGATCAATGTCCTCGGGTTTCATGTCCTTTAGCAACGAGGCGTTTTGTGGCTTTTCCTCGTCTTCGGGCGTACCTCGCTGGACATAGGGCCCGAAACGGCCGTTTTTCAGGAAGACCGGCTTCTGGGTCTCGGGACAGATGCCCAACGGATCGTCGTCTTGGGACGCCTTGTCGAGCATCGCCAACGCGGTCTCGAGCGTGAGTTCGTCGGGCGGCATCTTATCGAGGAGACTCGCCCGGCGCTCCCCCTGTTCGAGGAAGGGACCATAACGCCCGACCCGAACGTAAACCGGCTCGACCTGATCGCCTTCCGTTGGTTGGCTGATAAGGATCCGGCTTACCTCGCGGGCATCGATCTGATCGACCTTGCTGGTCAACTGTTGTTTCAGCCCTGGGTGTGCATTGCCATAGTAGAATGTGCGAAGGTACTCGACGTGTCCCAACTCGCCTCGGCTGATGGCGTCCAGCTCATCCTCCATTTCGGCGGTGAACTGGTAATCGACGAGATCGGGCAGATGGTCTTCGAGAAGGCGCGAGACGGCGAAAGCCACCCAGGTCGGCACCAACGAGTTGTTCTTCTTAAAGACATATTGCCGGGCGAGAATCGTCTCGATGATCGAAGCGTAGGTGCTTGGCCGGCCGATGCCCATTTCTTCGAGCGCTCGGGTTAGGGCCGCTTCACTGTAGCGGCTAGGTGGCTGTGTCGTGTGACTCTTGAGCTGAAGGTCATTGCACGTGAGCGGCTCGCCCGTTTCGACGGTAGGCAAGATGGCTTCGCGATCGGCCAGATCGGCCTCGGGATCATCGGAACCCTCGACGTAGGCTCGCAAATAACCCGGAAATTCGATTGTTTTGCCGCTCGTTTGGAAGAGGGCATCGTCGAGCTGGACGTCGATCGTGGTGCGGAGACCGCGCGCGTCGGCCATTTGGCAAGCGATCGTCCGTTTCCAAATCAAGTTGTAGAGCTTGAATTCATCGGCCGTGAGTTCTCCTCGCAACGCTTCCGGCTTCTCGAAATGGGCGCCGGCGGGCCGAATGGCTTCGTGGGCCTCCTGGGCATTCTTGACCTTGGTGCGATACGTCCGCGGCTCGCGGGGCAGATATTCGGGACCATATTGCGATTGGACCAACTCGCGCGCCGTTTCGACCGCGACTTTCGCCAGATTGGTCGAGTCGGTACGCATGTAAGTGATGTGCCCATTCTCGTACAGGCTTTGGGCAGCTTGCATCGTTCGCCGAGCGGTAAAGCCGTATTTCCGGTTGGTTTCTTGCTGGAGCGTGCTGGTCGTGAACGGAGGCGACGGTTTCGAGACATAGGGCTTGTTCTCGACCTTGGTCACGCGGCACGGCTGGTCGCGGAGCCGCTCGGCCAGTTGGCCGACCTGTTGCTCGTCGAGCAGCAACAGCGAGGGGTCTTTCAGCTTGCCGGTGGTCGAGTCAAAATCACGGCTGGCCGGAACGCGGCGTCCTCCGACCGAAACGAGCGTCGCCGCGAACGATCGGTCGTTCTTCGGCTCAAAGTGACCCAGGAGATCCCAAGACGTGGCCGAAACGAAGGCCATTCGTTGGCGTTCGCGATCGGCGATCAGGCGGACGGCCACGCTTTGCACGCGGCCGGCCGACAGCCGTGGACGCACCTTGCGCCACAACAACGGCGACACTTCATAGCCGTAGAGCCGATCGATGATGCGACGAGCCTCTTGAGCTCGAACCAGACGCACGTCGACGTCGCGCGGATGGGAAAGCGACTCCTGAATGGCTTCCTTCGTGATTTCGTGGAACACCAATCGGTGAACCGGTACCTTGGGCTTCAGGACCTCGCACAGGTGCCAACTGATGGCTTCGCCCTCGCGATCCTCGTCCGTCGCAAGATAAAGTGCCGAGGCGTTCTTCAGAAGTTTCCGAAGTTTGTTTACCTGTTTAGCCTTTTCTCGCGGGATGACGTAGACCGGCTCGAAGTCCGAGTTGACGTTCACGCCAAGATGAGACCATTCTTCCTTCTTATATTCATCGGGCAGTTCTCTGGCTCCCTGCGGGAGATCGCGAATGTGGCCGATGCTCGCCTCGATCGCATAATTCCGACCGAGAAACTTGCTGATGGTACGAGCCTTTGCCGGGGACTCGACAATTACGAGCGGTCTGTGTTCGCCGGAGGATGTTCTTTTCGCCATGGCACAACCGAACCAATCAAAGGGGATTGCTGTGTGTTTTCCGAGGGAGAAACCACTCTCACCCGACCGTCGGACCGTCCGTCCAGAGTCGCCGATACATAGTCACCATAGCTTGCTTGGGTCGGCCGCTAGTTATTATGCAAAAGCAACCTGGCCCAGATTAGGGGGGGCGTTGCTCGGTGATCTGTTTGGCTGAAGCTTGCGAAAAAGGGGGTAGGTCCAATTCGAGCACGGTACTCTCTAGCCTGCGGGCGGCAAACGAGGGACTCGTCCCCTTTTTTTCCGTACATATCAGTCTTTCAAGCCTTCGTTCCTCAACACTTTGGTCGGTGACCCGAAACATCGGTTCATTCGGATTGGTTGGGCCGCCGACTCAAGTGACGAATTGTAGCAGTCCGAGCAATCGACACAATTGCCATTTCTGGCTGGATAGACCACCCAATGGGTCTAAGTTATTAGCCCAATGGAGCTAGTGGTTCGTCGAAAAAGTGATTCCGCGTTGGGTGCCGGTGGCGGTTGCGTAGCATTGCCGGATGTCGCCGAAAGGCCGACCGACAGGGCGTCGAGGTCCCTGAAATGCTCGTCGTGACCGGTCCCGAAACTGCTGCAACCGCGATCAACCCCCAATTTGGGATTGCACTGAGGGCAAAGCACTTTAGAATTGCAAGATTCGGGTAGATGTGCGCGCCGTGGTTTGCTGGAGACGCCTATCGAGCCTTCGGCGTGTCCTCGCCGCGAGCCGGGCGCGTTGCCCAATCGGTCCTCCGTACGCAGAGGTCGCTGGTCCGTTTTTTCCAAAATCCACCCGTCTTTAAGGACAATCACAATGGCAAGTCCATTTCATGTCTTTCGCAAGCATCAGAAGATCATGATCGCCACGCTTGGCTTGGCCGCCATGATTGCGTTTGTTTTTCTTGACTTTCTCGGCAAGTCGAGGAACCCCAGCTCGGGTAAAAACCCGGTGGTCGTGACGACGACGAAGTACGGCAACCTGCAGGCGAGCGACCTCATCCAAATGCAGGAGGGGCATAAGCGTCTACTGGGGTTTCTCCGCGGCGCGGTTATCAAAGCCGGCGGCGAGCCGATGTTCATCGAGATCAAGCTGAGGAATCTTGAAAGGATATTCGGCAACATCGATGAAGAGGCCATGGTTGACAATTGGCTCATGACGCTTCGTGCCAAAGAGTTGGGTATGGTCGTCACCGATCAGACGATCAAGGATTTCCTCGGGCAACTGACCGAGGGGCAAGTTAGCAAAGAAGATCTTGCACAACTCTGCAGACAATTTGGCCTGTCGCAAGACGACGTTTTCCGACTGCTTGAAAATGAGTTTCTGAGCATGAAGCTCCAGCAGATGTTCCAGGGGAGCCTTCTCGCGGCGACTCCAGCCCAGCGGTGGGACTACTATCAACGGCTTCATCGCAACGTCAGTTTGGAAGTCGCGCCAGTCGAAGTGGCCCAATTCGTCGACCAGGTGCCCGATCCGGGCGATTCCAAGCTCCAAGAGTTCTTCGAGAAGCACAAGAACGAGTTTACATTGGCCGGGTCGCCGAAGCCGGGATTTCGAGTGCCGAAGAAGGTGGCGGTCGAGTACGTGAAGGCCGAATACGAGAAATTTGCCAACCCGGCGGAAGTCACCGACGAAGAAATCGAGCAGTATTACAAAGAAAACCTGGAGCGGTTCCGGAACATCGAGCTTCCGGGCATGGAATTCGAAGATTCGACGCTCGATGAGCCCGCCGCGACCGACGTGCCTCCGCCGGAATCGGGCGAAGCGAAAGGCGAGGAAGAGCCGAAAGCGAATATCCCGGAGGCGACGTTGCCCGAGACCCAAGAAACCCCATCGGAGAAGACCGAGGTTGAGCAACCCGAGTCTTCCGAGCCGGCCCCGGCCAAGGAGGACGTGCCCGCGACGGAGCCCCCGGCCGAGGAACCGGCGCCGAGGAATTCGCGGACGGGTGCGCCCTCGACGTTCCGTTTCGTGTCGATGACGCAGGAGGCGGAGAAGAAGATTGAGGAGCCCAAGCC
>JAFGIR010000383.1 GCA_016929515.1 Pirellulales bacterium
ACTCGACCGAGAGCAGCCCGACGAGCAATAAGAAGAACGGCCACGTGTCCCAATAGGTCCGTTTCGCTTCGGTCTTTTCTTCGAGATGTTCGGTTTGCCGGGCCAGTTCCTCCAATCGGTTGGGCAGTTGTTCGGGCGCGATCCACTCGCCTTTAGTCATCGCGGCCAGCGAGCGCATCCCCGTCGTGTCGGCCGAGGCGTTGTCCAGTTCGAGATCCTGCTCGAAAACGAGGAACCGGGCCCGAGCCTGACCCAGCGGCTCGTCGCTCTTTTGGGCACGGACCGTCACGGTGTAATCGCCGGCCGAGCGAGTCTCGGAAAACGAACCGGTCCACGTCGTTCCTCGCGGCGCGAGCCGCACGCCTCGGGTCGTGCCGTCGGGCAGGGTGACTTCCACCTTGAACGACGCTCCCTCGATCGGATCGCCCATCGGCGTATCGGCGCCGACCGTCAATTCGAGCGGCCCACCGGGCTCCAATCGTCGCCGGGCCAAACGAACCCAAACATTGCTCTCCTGCATTTCATCTTTTTTGGCCAACCAGAGGACGATCTGGCGCCAGAATCGCTTGTGTTCTTCGTCGAAGCCGCGCATCGCCCAGCGCCAAGTCGTGTCGCCGGCAAATGCCAAAACCCGACCCGCGCCGAACGGCTGGCTGATCAACAACGGATGGTCGTCCTGGTCGACGGCCAAGACGATCGCGCCTCGCTTGATCTGGCCGGAATCGAACCGGTTGGCGCCCAGCATTGCCGGCAGCCGACTCCAGAGAGCCGCGTTTTTCGCGCGATCGCCGCTGAGCATCAGGGCGAAATGGTCCGCGCCGAACCGGCCGGGTCGCATGTGGATCGGCCCTGCCAGATGCATATCGCGGCGCATCGGTTCGTCCGGTTTTTGCTCTTCGAGACGGCTCATCCGAATCGGCAGCACCTGCGCCAGCGGCGTGTCGGCATAGCCGCCCGGCCCAAACGTGAAAAACCCGCCGAGCATGATCAGGCCGGCCCCGCGGTCGACCGCCTCGGCCAATTCGGCCAGTTGGTCCCGGGTGAACGCGCGGGCCGGAATATCGCCGAGTACATAGACCATGTAGCGGCCCGGCCGAAGTCGCTCGTCGAGGTCGGCCGGTCGCGTGGACTCGGAGAAGCTGAGATAATCGACGTCGATGTCGGCCGACGCATCGAGCGCTTCGTCGAAGTACCGCGTATCGACCCGGGGCGGCCACCCCTCGATGTAAAGCACGTTTAGCCCGCCGGACAGCACATTGACGAACGTGCTCATCCGGTTGTTGGTCGTGACCAGTTCGCCCGGCTGTTCCGGCACTTCGAGCGTGACCTTGTACTGACCCGGCGTTTGGGGCACGTAGGTCAAGTTCACCGGCAACGCTTGGCCGTCGGCCAGGCTCTTGACGGTCGTTTCCGCGACGATTTCCATCCGGCCCGGCGCCGTCTCGAAGAGGAGCCGGACGGGCAACTCGCGGTTGACGAAACCGTCGGCGCGGATCGTTCCGGCAACGCTCATTTCGTTTTTCACAAAAACGTTCTGGTCGACCAGAAGCCGGTTGACGGCGACGTCCTTGGCCTGGCCTAGCCCACGCGATTGACCCAGTGAAACGGTGAACAACGGGCAGCCAAGCCTCCGCAGCGCGACGGCGGCCGTCTGGGGCGCCACGTCGCGCGGCGCATAGGCCTGCTGCGCCCCGTCGCTGGCCAGCACGATCCCCAGGAACCGTTTGCCCGCCTCGAACCGCATCACGTCGTCCAACGCCGAGCCAATGGCCGTTTCGTTTCCCCTGGGCGCGTCGGGCAGCCGGATTTGCCCGTCGACCAGATCGACCGCCGTCGTCTCGGCATCGAACGTGTAGGCTTTGACTTCGAACTCCTTGGCGAGCGTCTTCAGGCGATCGCGCGCCGCATCCAACGCCAGCCGCATGGCTTCGTATCGGGTTTTGCGACCGCCCATCGCGTCGGGCACCGACATGCTCCGCGACACGTCGGCCAAGACGATCAGCGTGGCCGCTTGCTTCTTCGTTTCCGTGGTCACCAGCGTCGGCCGCAGCATGGCTAGAACAAGCATCAACACGGCGACTGCTCGAAGCCCCCGCAACACCAACCGGCGGCGGCGCGTCATGCCCTCGTGGCGCGGGACCATGGCCAAAAGTCCCCACAGCGCGAGCGCCACCACCGTGACCAGCAGGTAGCTCTCGGCAATCGGATAGAAGGACAATCGGACCATGGTGTTGGAGGTCGAGGGATTTCGGGGTCTCGGGATTTTGGGATTTCGGGTTCTTGTTCTACTCCCGATAGAATCGGTTGGCCAGGATGTGTTCGGCTGCCAGGATCAACGCGGCCAGCAAAATCAACAAGGGAAACAACTCTCGCCCGACCCGGGCCATGCTCACGTTGCGTTCGATTTCGCCGCGGTTTCGGGCCACTCGAAACTTGATCGGCCCGAGAAGCTCGCTGAGTTCATCGGGTGTGAGCCGTTCGAGTTCCGTTTGTTTGAGGGCCAGGTTGACGCTGAAACCATGGTCCGCGCCCGATGTTTGCCCGCCCGCCTGAACGCGCCAGTTGCCCGGCTCGTCGGTCGACGTGATCATAATCTGGTTTTCTTTCGGATCGACCGCGAGGGAAAAGTTGATTCCGCTCGGCGCGGTGACCAAATACGAACGGTACCGAACCGCCGGATCAATCGTAATCATGGCGGTCTGCCCGGCGAAATAATTGAGTTGTTCTTCGGTGCTGCCCACCAGATAGAGCATCGCCTGGTTCGTCAGCGCCACCAGCGGCCAAGGGTCGTTCACGGGCAGAAGGTTCCAAGGGTCGCCACGAGCCACGTCGGACAGCGGCGTCGTCATAACGGCCACGCGGCCCTCGCCCACGCTCCGCTCGATCAGCGCCGGCCGCCCGTCCGAGAAAGGCACGACCACGCCCACCCCGTCGGCCAGCTTGCCCAATTCCCAATAGCGGAACACGGGCATGTCGGACCAGGGGACCGAGCCGGCGGCCGAACGGAACGCCGCGAGTATCGGATGGCGCAAGTCGCGCGGCGCCAAATGGATGTCGCCTTCCGGCGCGATGGCCTGCCGCAGAAGCGTGGCGGGCAGTAATCGCTGGGCGTCGGGCGAGTTGAACGACGCGACGGGCCGCGCGTTGCGCCCAAGGAAAACGGCCAGCCCGCCGCCGGCCGATACGTATTGCGTCAGCTTGTCCCACTCGGCCGGTGCGAGCGGTTTCGGATCGACCAGGCAGACGGCCGCGAAGCGGTCCAACTCGGTCTTGGCCAACTGGGGCTGGGCCACGGTTTCGCACTCGAACCGCGACAGCCCACTCTTGACCCAGTCGTCCGGCGCGAGCCGCTGCGAGAGAAACTCGGCGTCGGCGTGGGGCGATCGGGGATCGACGACGAGAATCGGCCAGGGGGGACGAACCTCGACCGAGAAATAGCGGTGGTCGTCGGCCGCCAGCCCGTCCTGGCCGACGATTCGGACGTATCCCTGGTGCGCGCCCTCGCCGAGCCCACTCACCTGAAAATCGAGCCCCGCCGTGCCGTCGGCCTCGACCTCGACGACGCGCTCGTCGCGTTTTTCGGGCTCGCCCTTCTCGTTCAATACGAAAAGCTCCACCGTGCGCTGGCCGGCCGGACCCTTGCGGATGAGGTCGCTTGCGATCCGAAGCGGGCTGCGGCTCGAAAACAACTGGGCCGATAGCCGGAGCTCGCCCAGCCCAAAATCGCTCGCGTCGTCGACGCCCACGTCGATCAGGTAGACGGTCACCTCGGGCAGTTCGGCCGCGCGGCGCTGCAGTCGGGCAGCCGCCCGGGCCGGCCATGCGGCACGCGCCAGGTCGGTGAAGACGTAGATTTCCTTCTGTGTCAAGTCGCTCCGCGCCAGGAGCCGAAACGCCTCGTCCAAAACGGCCGGCAATGACTGCGAGTTGGCCACCGGCGCGAGCTGCTCGATTCGCGAGGCGGCCGCGCTCCGGTCGACTTGAAACGCCGCCGCGCCGAGCCGCGTGTCCAGCACGGCAATCCGGCTGCCGCGCGGCAACTGGCGCAGGAGCCACTCGCTCAACTTCTGGGCCGCCTCGAAACGCGTTTCGTTCGCCTGGCGATATTCCATGCGCGGCGCGGCGTCGAACACCAACGCGGCCGCCACCGGCGCCTCCCGAGAACCCCATGTCCCCAACGACTTCGACAACTGCAGGCTCGGCCGGGCCAAGGCGACGGCCACCAGCGCGATGGCCGCGATCCGAAGCGCCAGAAGCACCAGATGCCGCAGGCGAATCTGGCGCCGATTCGTCTCGTGACGCTGACGGACCAAGCGCAACGCGGGAAACTCAAGGTGCCGCGGCCGGCGACGCATGACCAGGTGCAACACGATGGGCACCGCGATCAAGCTGATTCCGGCCAGCAGCAATGGATTGACGAAACTCATCGAAACGCCCTATCCCCGCGCCGAGCGGCTCACCAGGTATTCGGTCAACGCCTTGTCGAAAGGCATGCTCGTGTCCAACGCGACGTAGTCGATCCGCGACTGGAAACACTCGCGCCGATACGTCTCGCGAAAGGCCTCCAGCTCGGCCAGGTAATCGCGACGGAAACCGGCCGCGTCCAACGACAAGGTATGATGGCTCTCCGGGTCTTCCAACTCGACCATGCCGTCGAACGGGAAATGGGTCTCGGCTTCGTCGAGCACGTGGAACAAAATCACGTCGTGACCGGCGTGACGCAACCGGTGCAACGCTTCGAGCACCGGCTCGGGCTCGACCAGCAGATCCGAGAAGATCATCACCAAACTGGCGTGCCGGAGCATGGCCGCCACCTGGGTCAAGCTCTGGGCAATGTCCGTGCGGCCCTCGGGTTTCAGGTTGGCCAACACGCTCAACAGGTTGCCCAAGTGCCCCCGCTTGGTTTTCGGCGGCAGGCTGTTGCGGATCTTCTCGTCGAACGTCAACAGGCCGACCGGGTCTTGCTGATGGATCATCAGATACCCCAGCGCGGCCGCCAGACAAATCGAGTAGTCGAACTTGGTCAACTCCTGGCGATAGGTGTAGCCCATCGACCGGCTCAAGTCCATCACCAGATAGCCGGTGATGTTCGTCTCGGCCTCGAACTTCTTGACGTAGTACTTATCGGTCTTGGCGTAGACCAGCCAGTCGATGTCCTTCGGGTCGTCGCCGGGCGTGTACTTGCGGTGCTCGCTGAACTCGACCGAAAAGCCGTGAAAAGGGCTGGCATGGAGCCCCTGCAAAAAACCCTTCACGATAAACTGCGCGCGCAAGTCCAGCCGCGAGATTTGGCGGATGACTTCGGGCTTCAGATACTTTTCGGCGGTGGACATAAGGGTGGCGGGTTGGTGACGCTACGTTTCGGAAAAAGGGGAAAAGGGTAAAAAGGGAAGAAAGAAAGTGTTTTGTTTCTTGCGTTCTCAAGGAAGTTGTTAATCAAAGTTGAACGCGTCTCGGGTCGAGTTGATAGTCGGAGAAGTTCACCAGCAATCCCAAGGGCTTTCCGGAAGCCTTCAAGTACGATCTTACTTGTGCGTAATGCTTTTTGTGCAAGGCCTCAACGGTCTTGAGTTCCACGATCAGTCTGTTTTCGACGAGTAAATCGAGTCGATGGGAACCGATCGCCTTTTTCCGATAGGTCAACTCGATTTCAACTTCCGAGGCGAAATCGATACCTTGTGTTGCCAGTTCGATATCGAGTGCTTTGTGGTAGATGCTCTCCAGAAAACCTGGCCCAAGTTCCTTGTGGACCGTGATGCAACAGCCGATTACCCGGTAAACCAGAGCATCAAGTTTCGCATCTCCCGTCTCCCATCTGCCCTGCCCGCACATTCGGTTCACCTCTTCGTAGTCATGACGAAGTCAAGATCTGTGGCGAAGCTCCACGTGCGACAGAGTCTTGAACAAAACGGAAAGAGAATGATGTAACGTGGTTGATTTATCGGCCATTGATTCACATGAAGCGTTTTCCCCTTTTTTCCCCTTTCCCATTTCTCCTTCTTACACTCCCAGTTCACGACTTGCTTTCATATTTCGGAATCACCGGCGGCGGCGTTTCGCGAATCAATTGCTCGATCAGGTCTTCGGTGGTCTTTCCTTCGGCCTGGGCTTGGAAATTCGTGCTCACGCGGTGGCGCAGCACGGGCACGGCGATTTTCTGCACGTCTTCGATGGCCACCGAAAACCGGCCGTCCATCGCCGCCAGCGCCTTGCCGCCTTGGATCAAAAACTGCCCGGCTCGCGGGCCGGCGCCCCAGTCGACCAGTTGCTTGATATAGTCGGGCGCCGAAGGGTCCTTCGGACGCGTGGCGCGAACCAGCCGCGAGACGTACTCGACGATGTACTGGCTCACCGCGACCGAACCGACCAGCTTCTGCAAGTTCATGATCGCCTTGCCCGAGAGCACTTTGCGAATCTCGACTTTCTCGCTCCGGGTCGTGCTGGCCAGGATTCGCTCTTCCTCGGCGGCCGTGGGATAATCGACCTTGATGTTGAACATGAAGCGGTCCAACTGGGCCTCGGGCAGCGGATAGGTCCCTTCTTGCTCGATCGGGTTCTGCGTGGCGATCGTGAAAAACGGCTCCGGCAGGG
>JAFGIR010000384.1 GCA_016929515.1 Pirellulales bacterium
AAACGCCGTGGGATCCCACGCGTCGAGCCGTTCCAACATCTCGCGAAACGGACCGCGGCGATGGCGGATCAAATCGATTTCCTCGCGCGACTCGGCCAGATGCATGGCCAGTGGCACGTGATGTTCGGCCGAAAGCCCCACGGCCCGGGCAAGCAAGTCGGGCTCGACGCTGTACGGCGCGTGGGGGCTGAGCCCGGGCAGCCAAGACTTCGTGCCGGCCGCGGCCGCAAGATACGCTTCCGCGCGATCGATCTGCGAGGCAACCCGGTCGGTGGTCGGGGCAATCAACTCCAGAAAGCCGGTCAGCCCAAGGCCAAGCGACTCGACGGCGTCCGACGGCGGGACATTCTGCGAGATGTCGGCCAACGTCGTCGTGCCGAGCCGCACGCTTTCGCGCAATCCGCCGACCACCGTTTCGTCCACCCGAGGCGTTTGCCGCCGATGCTGGACCACCTCGCCGAGCCAGTCGACCAAGCACATGCCGGGCCGGCCCAACGGCGCGGAAACGTCGTTCAGATCGAGGTGGGCGTGCGCGTTGACCAGCCCGGGCAGCAAGGCCACGTTGCCCAGGTCGTGGACTTCGCGTGAAAGCGACTGCCGATCGATTGAGACGATGCGACCGGCTTGAATCGTGACCGAACCGCCGTCGATCGGTTCTCCGGCCACCGGCAACACATAGCGCGCCCGAAGCGAAAGCGAGGACATCACCAATCCTTAATCCTCAATCCCGAATCCCTTCCTCTCACATGGCCGTCGACACCAGCGGTTCGTCGTCGACCTTGAGCCCCCGTTTGATGGCTTCATGCAGTTGCTCTTCTTGCGTCTTCTGGTAGGGCAGCCGCGAGAACCAAGCCAGGATCAAAAACGCGATCAGGCCGCCGACAAGCACAACCAACCACGTGTAAGTATAACCTTCGGCGGGGTTTCCTTGAACCATCCAGGCCAGCGTCGGCCAGCGATCGAGCAACTCGGGCGTAATCCGGGTCGTGGCCAAGGCGAGACCATTGTGAACCATGTGGTAGCCGATGCAAGGCAGAAGATTTCCGCTCTGCACGGCAATATAACCGATCAGCACGCCGGCCAACGTGGCGATCAGCGATTGCTGCAGGATCGAATGGGTCATCCCGAAGAGGACGGCCGTCAGGACGATGGCCCGCCATTTCTTGCCCGTATGACGAAAGCCCGACAGAATGAACCCGCGAAAAGCGAGTTCCTCGCAAACGGGTGGAATAACGGCAATGATCACCAGAAGCAGCCAGAAATTGGGAGCCTCGCTGAACAGCCGGCTCAACACCTCGGCTCCCTCCGCGATGGGATAGAGCTTCACGACGGCCATTTGCAACATAAAAGCCAAGGGATGAATCACGACGGCCAAGGCAATCGCCGCCGGCAGCGCCATCGGGACAAAACGCCAACTCGCGCGATCCACCAACAGCGTGCGGCTCGGGCTACGGGTCAAGAAGACCGCCATCAGCAGGGCCGGCGCGAGGATAACGACCAATTGAGTGATTATGGCTATCTTGGCAAGACCAGTAAAATCTTCCGGAAAAGGCAGCGTCAAACCAACGATGAACTTCAACATCAGGATGAGCATGCCACAGAAAACGGCCATCGCCACGCCGGGCGTCGGCCCGCGATCGCGAAACACGTGTCGCAGCCAGAGCCCCACATCGAGCCGCTCGCTCTCGCGGAACAGCACCGACTCCTGGTTGAATTGGTCGACCGCCCAACGGATCGACACGACGCAACATACCGAGATCACGCCGATCACGGGCGCGGCAAACCGCAAAGCCTGCCAATAATCACTTTCCAGCAGAGCCCGCAGCAATAGGACCACGTTGGTCACGGGAATCAGGCTGTTGCCCAAGTTCAACTCGACGCCGGGCGCCATCGGCAGGATGGCCAGCGGCATGCAGACCAGCATCAACGGCATCAGGTAGTACTGGCCTTCCTTGGTGCTTCGCGCCAGCGCCGCCAAGGCAAGGCACAACGCGCTGAACAGGGCCGAAACGGGCACCAACGCAACCAACAACCACACCACGCACATCCAGGAGGGCGTGCCGACGCTGGGAACATGAGTCAGGACCAGCCAGCCCGTGAAGCCCATGCTCAGAAGGTTCAAAATGGCCGTGATCATGCTGAAAAGCATGATGGTAAGCAGTTTGCCGACGACCACCTCGCTCCGTTGGGCCGGACTGCTCAGCAGGGTCTCCAGCGTGCCGCGTTCTTTCTCGCCGGCACACAAATCGACCGCCGGATAGAAGGCGCCGGTCAGTGCCCAGAGAAGCAGCATCACGGGCAGCATTTTTGCCCAGAAGAGGGTGCTCGCGCCGGTGCCGTTCTCCTCGGCCAGATCGGCCGTGGCGAGTTCGACGGGCCGCGCGGACCGGGCCGGCAACCCGACGGCCGACAAATTGGCCTTGCCCACCTCGTCGGTCCAGCGGTTCAGGACCGAGTAGAGTCGACCGTAGGTGATCTGCGACCGCTCGTTGGCCGTATTGCAGATGATCTCGATTTGCGGAACCTTGGGCAGCACTCGTGGGACTGCGGTTTTGGCCTCGCCCTCGGCCGGTTCCTGCGTCGGTTCCGGCGAAGACGCTTGGGGCTCGCTGGCCTGGCGGAATCGATCGAGTTGCTCGGCGAAGCCGGGCGGGAAGTAGATCGCAACGTCGTATTCTCCCTCGCTGGCCTGGACCTGGCGTCGCGTACGCTCGGCCACTTCCTCGATCGTCTCGCCCGGCGAGAGCGTGTCGGAGGCAAAATCCAATTCGAGAAGCCGCGCTTTCTCCGGTTTGCCGAAAAGCCTTGCGGCGAACGAACCGCCCTCGAACAGCGAAGGGCTTTCGAGCAACCGGGGATGGTCGCCGATGACGAACACCTTCGTGGGGTGATCCTGCATGAATTGGGAGATCTGGAAGAAGCTCATCCCCAACAGCGGATAGAGCAGCAGCGGGAGCACCACAATCATGAACAGTGTCCGCCGATCGCGCAGTTGGTCGCGGATCTCGCGGGCAAGGATCAGTTTGACGTTGGACCATCTCATACGGTTGCTTTCGCCATGGCGTCGTGGTTGAGAATCAGTTGGAAGAAAAGCTCCTCCAAGTCCGGTTGTTCGTGCTGTTGTCGCAGTTCGTCGATTTGGCCCTCGGCCAAGAGCTTGCCGCGGTGGATGATGGCTACCCGATCGCAGAGTTTCTCCGCCTCGCGCATGATGTGCGTCGAATAGATGATGCACTTGCCCTGATCTCGCAGCTCGGCGACCGTGCCGAGCAGTGCCCGGGCGACCAGCACGTCGAGACCCGCGGTGGCCTCGTCGAAGATGAGCACGGGCGGGTCGTGGACGATGGATCGGGCGACGGAGACTTTTTGTTTCATGCCGGTCGACATCTTCGCGCCCAGCAGATCGCGGAAGTCGTTCATTTGGAGCCGGTCGAAGAGCGCTTCCATCCGCTGGCGCAACGGTTCGCCGTCGAGCCCGTGGAGGCGGCCGAAATATTCGACCATTTCCCAAGCGGTCATCCGGTCGTAGACAGCCGTGTTGGCTGACATGAAGCCGATCTGGCGCCGCACCTGGGAGGACTGCGTGAGCACGTCGTAGCCGTTGATCGTGGCTCGACCGCTGGTGGGACGCAGCAGCGTGCTGAGAATACGCAGCGTGGTCGTCTTGCCGGCGCCGTT
>JAFGIR010000385.1 GCA_016929515.1 Pirellulales bacterium
ATTGGACGTTGTACGAATGTCTGGTGAGCACGAGCAAGCTCATCGCGCCGTTCGTGCCTTTTCTGGCCGAGGATCTCTGGCAAAACCTCGTGGTCGCGCCTTTCGGCCGGCGCGCGACCGAAAGCGTCCATCTGTGCGACTACCCAAAGGCCGACGTCGCCGTGGTCGACGAGGCGCTTTCCGACCAGATGGCCCTGGCCCGCGAAATCGTCTCGCTCGGTCGCAGCGCGCGGATGACGGCCCGGCTGAAGGTTCGCCAGCCGTTGGGCCGGGTCGAGATCATCCTGGCCGACGCAACCCACCGCCAATGGCTCGAACGGCACGAGTCGCTCGTTTGCGACGAGCTCAACGTGAAGAAGGCCGATATTTCGGACGAACCCGAAAAATACATTGATTACTCGGTCCTGCCCGATCTGAAACGGCTCGGCCCGAAGCTGGGCAAACGCCTCCCGGCGTTGCGAAAGGCTCTCGGCCAGGCCGACGGCGGCCGGTTGCTCGCCCAGATGGAAGCCAACGGCCAAATCACGATCGAATTGCCCGACGGGCCCGTGACGCTCGATCGCGACGAAATCCAGATTCGGCTGCAAGCCAAGGAAGGTTGGACCGCCGCGCAGGGCCGGCACTGCGTCGTCGTGTTGTCGACCGAATTGACCAACGAACTCGTCGCCGAAGGGTATGCCCGCGAACTCGTTCGCGCGATCCAGGATCGGCGCAAGGATATCGGCTGCGAGTACACCGATCGGATCCGCGTCGGCATCGCGACCGACTCGCCCGAGCTGCGCGGCGCGGCCGACAAATTTGCCGATTATCTCAAAGGCGAGACGTTGGCCGTCGAAATCGTCCTTGAGCCCATCGCGGGCGTCGAGCCGTTGGAACTGAAAGTGGCCGGGTTCGACATGACACTCTTCCTGAAAGTCGACCGTTCGTAGCCTGTGGCTTCAGCAGAGCCTGTACTACGTGACCCCAGGAGCATGACGCCGTGAACCTCTCGAAACGAACGTCTCCGATGCCGATTGCCGTGCTCATCTCCGGTGGTGGCACCACCCTGCGAAATCTTCTCAAGAAGATCAACGCCGGTCAGCTGCCTCTCTCCGTCCGGCTCGTGGTTTCGAGTTCGCCGCGAGCCCGTGGCTTGCAATTCGCTGAAAAACACAGCATTCCAATCGCGATTGTCGAGCGCAATCAGTTCGACGACGACGAGGAGTTCAGTCAGCAAATTTTCGAGCACTGCCGCGCGGCGGGCGCCGAGCTGGTCGTCTTGGGCGGGTTCCTCAAACGGCTGGTCGTCCCCGACGACTTCACCAACCGCGTGACCAACATCCATCCCGCGCTGATGCCGGCATTTTCCGGCAAGGGTTATTACGGCCACCACGTCCACGAGGGCGTGCTTAGCTACGGCGCGAAAGTGAGCGGCTGCACGGTCCACTTCGTCGACAATGAATACGACCACGGCCCACTCATCCTGCAAAAAGCCGTGCCCGTGCTCGACGACGACACGGCCGACACGCTGGCGGCACGCGTGTTCGAGGCCGAGTGCGAAGCCTATCCCGAGGCGCTCCGCCTGGTCGCCGCCGGGCGGCTTCAGATTGCAGGTCGCCGCGTTCGGGTACTGCCCGACTGAGTCATCCCGCTACGACAGCCACGACAGCCCGAGCGACTGTTGCGCCGAAAGCTATGCTCACCAGCATGGCGCCTTCGACGACGATCGTCTCGACCGTCTCGAAATCTCGCCAGATCAGCCGCAAGATGAACATATGTGTCACGACCACAAATATCAGCCCGCCGGCTGCAAGTCCACCTGAGCGAACCAGTCCAGACACAATCATCGCCCAGCATGGCCCCACCAACAACACCGCGGCAACAAGACATTTCGCTACGTCGTAGCGAATGTCGTCGATTTGCGTATCGAGCTCCATAATCTGCCCCAGCAACAACCCGACAAACGCACCTCCCGTGGCACAGAGCACGATCCAGGCCGCCACGCCCAACCACGCCCACAGACCACCCAACACGACCACACCGAGCACGACCACCAACAGCGTTTTGAGCGAAATCGGAAGCCCCTCCAGAAACCCGTTTTCGGAAGACCAATCCGACGGGGCCGATTTCTCAGACACCGTGGACGGCCATCGCCTGTCCGGCTTGTCCATCGTCGACTCTCGCTTTCAAATCCCTGCTTCTCGCTAACCCGAAACACCTGTTTCTCGGGCTACCCGAAGTCGAAACGTCTCCCACAGCAGTCTATTCGTTTCCGACATACACATCTTCCGCGACCTAGGACCGCCGTGACGTGAGGTCGTTTTTAGCCCTTCTTCTGGTCTTTTTCCACCCGGTTCCCCCATTGCAGCCGGCAGGTTTCTCCTCTTTTCCACCTCTTCCGGCCTGCAAAAAGCTATTATTTCGTAGCGGTTTAGGTCCAACATCACCCATTTAATAACATCTTCTGAAACAATTCTTTCATGTAGATGAAAGATATCGAGCAGATTTGTGACCGGATCTGATTGCTTTTAGTCTCGTTTTCGAGCATACTTCAGTAGCAGAGCTATTTTCGGGCATGCCCGGCGGCTGCGACCCGGCCAACATAGGCCGAGTCGCGTGATGTGGCATTTGGGAGACCTCGTTGCATGTTGGCTGACGAAAGACGCAACCAGCTTCTGGAACTGGTTCGGGCGAAGCGTTTTGCTTCGTTGCCCGAACTGGTCGAGCAGCTCGACGTCTCCGAGTCGACCGTGCGCCGCGATTTGGAGTACTTGGAAGAGCAGGGGACGGCCAAACGAATCCATGGCGGGGTGCTTTACGCCGGAGATTCGCCCAAACTACCCCATTTCGAACAACAGCCGGCCCACTGGGAAGAGAAACGAACCGTCGCCCGGCGCGCGGTCGAGTTGATCGAAGAGGGCGACTCGATCCTGCTGGATGGCGGCAGCACGACCTACGAAGTGGCGCGTCTGCTGGTCGGCCGGCGGCTGCACGTGGTGACCAACTCGTTGCCGGTGGCCAACTTGTTCGCCGGCAACAACGCCAGCGACGTCGTGCTGGTCGGCGGCAACATTTGTCCGCGAACCGGCGTGATGCACGGGCCGCTGGCCATCGAGATGATCTCCGCGCTATGCGTTCGCAAGGTCATGCTGAGCGTGGCCGGCATCAACGACGAAGGCTATTTCAACAACAACCTCCTGTTCGTCGAAACCGAACAGGCCATGATCCGCGCGGCCGACGCGGCAATCGTCGTCGCCGACAGCTCGAAATTCGGACGCCGTAGTTTGACGCACATTTGCGCGCTCGGCGACGTCGCTCATCTGGTCGTCGACGGCGGGATTTCGGAAAACTGGCGCGACCGAATCGCCGCGGCCGGCGTCGACTTGTGCATCGGCCAGCCCCGTGAACCAATTCAAGGGTGAGACCTCGTTATGAGTACCGCAGCCTCGATTGATCGAAGTGTCGTCGAACAAATCGTTCGCGAAATCGTTCTCGCGCAGCAAGGCGGCCCGCCGGGCCAGCCCGAGCTGGTCGTCAGCATCTCGGCTCGCCACGTCCACTTGACCGACGCCGACGTCGAGACGCTCTTCGGTCCGGGCCGAACGCTCACGCCGGTGAAGGATCTGTATCAAGACGGCTATTTCGCGGCCGAGGAGACCGTGATGATCGTCGGTCCCCGCAAACGCATGTTGCCCACCGTGCGAATTCTCGGACCGACGCGCGGCACCAGTCAGGTCGAGTTGGCGTTCACCGACTGCATTTCGCTGGGTATCGACGCCCCGGTCCGTCTCAGCGGCAACCTCGAAGGCACGCCCGGCTGCGTGATCGTCGGGCCCGCGGGCGTGGTCGAGTTGAAACAGGGCGTCGTCCGCGCCGAGCGGCATGTTCACATGAGCCCGGCCGACGCGGAACATTACGGCGTGAAGAAGGGAGACCGGATGAACCTTCGCGTCCATTCGCCTTGCCCGACCACGTTCGAAGGCGTGATCGCGCGGCCCGGCGAGGGCTTGAAGCTCGAAGCCCACCTCGACACGGACGAAGGCAACGCGGCCGACTTGGACCATGCCACCGGAATCGAGTTGTACAAACCATGATCGACAGGTGCCACTGCTGGCTTGTCCGGCAGTGCCACTCAACCAACGGCTTTTTTTAGTTAGAGCCTATCCGAGAACCCAGCAGAACATGTCATCCTGAGCGTAGCGAAGGATCTCAAATCGTTCTGTGCGAACGAGATCCTTCG
>JAFGIR010000386.1 GCA_016929515.1 Pirellulales bacterium
ACCAGCAACACGTCGCAGTGGGGCAACAGGTGGCGTAGCCGCGTCAGATTCGTCTCGCCGGCATCCGGTTGTTCGGTCGTATCCGGGTCGGGACAGTCCAGCAGAACCAGATTGGCCAGCGACGGCAGGTCGCGCGCGACCCGATCGACGCTCGCCGGATCAATGCCCAACATCTCGGGCGAGACGTCGGGCCGGCAGATGAGCGTGGGCCGGGTCGTGGTGGGGCGTTCGCGTCCGGCGCGAACCACCTCGTCACCAGCCAGGGCATTCAGCAGCGAACTCTTGCCCGTGCCCGTCCCACCCAAGGTGGCGACCACCAGGGGGGCTTCGACGCGGACCCGCAGGGCTTCGGTTCGCTCGACGAGCCGCCCGATGATCGCTCGGCACGCGTCGGCGGGCGGCCAGTCGGGGGCATTCTTGGCCCAGCGGCGCAGCTGCCCGACCAACGAGTCGATCTCGGCCAGGATTTCGAGATGTGCCAAATCGTGGGGAATCATATCTCAAGGATAGCAGATGGAAACGCGCCTGGGGACTGTCCCCCCAACGCCACGCCGCCCTGCCTGATGCATGTCCCCCAAACCACTCATTTTTCTTGAACTACCATTCCGGATGCCAATAGAAAATGGTCCAAAAAACCCCCGGAAGCTATTTCCCCTCGGGGTAGATTCGCTAAGCTATTCAATGCGGTTTCAGCGCCGTGCGCACGGAAAGTCGTGGAAATCGAAGGAGCACGCCATGGATTACGGGATACCCTGCCTGTTGGCCGCGGGCCTCAACGGATTTTGGACGGTCATTCTCATTATCGCCGCCGTGCTGTTTGTCGGCGTCGGAGTGATCGTGGTGGCCGTCTATTGGAATCTCTGGTTTCAGGCCTACATGTCGCGGGCCAACATCAGCCTGTTGAGCCTCATCGGCATGACCTTTCGCCAGGTCGATGCCAAGACGATTGTGCGGGGAAAGATCATGTCGATCCAGGCGGGCATCGGGTCGGAAAAGGAGACCCGAATCACGACCGAGCGCCTCGAAGCCCACTATCTGGCCGGCGGCAGTGTCCCCAACGTCATCACGGCCCTCATCGCTTCGCATCGGGCCGACATCGATCTCGATTTCGACCGGGCGGCGGCCATCGATCTGGCCGGACGCGACGTGCTCGAAGCGGTCCAGACGAGCGTCTATCCCAAGGTGATCGACTGTCCCGATCCCAAGAAGTCGCACCGAACCACGCTCAGCGCGATCGCCAAGAACGGCGTCGAACTAAAAGTCCGTGCCCGCGTCACCGTCCGAACCAACATCTCGCGGCTCATCGGCGGAGCCACCGAGGAAACGATCATTGCCCGAGTCGGCGAAGGCATCATTACGTCGATCGGTTCGTCGGAAACCCATCTCGTCGTAATGGAGAATCCGGAGAGCATCTCGCGGGCCGTTTTGTCTCGCGGCCTGGATGCCCAGACGGCGTTCGAAATCGTCTCGATCGACATCGCCGATATCGACGTTGGCGAAAACATCGGCGCGCGGCTCCAAGCCGATCAGGCCGAGGCCGATACGCGCGTCGCCCAAGCCAGGGCCGAGGAGCGGCGCGCCATGGCGATGGCTCGCGAGCAAGAGATGAAGGCTACCGTGGCGCGCAACCGCGCGAAGGTCGTCCTGGCCGAAGCCGAAGTGCCGATGGCCATGGCCGCCGCGTTCCGTGAAGGCAACCTGGAAGCGGCGCCGTCTCGCGGCGGGAAGTAATCGACGGACCTCGACCGCTCCGCCGCGCGTGGATTGCCACGGCTAGACGTGTTTCTCCGGCCACTGATCGTCTTCGAGAATCGCGCGCCCATCCTCGTGGCGCAGTCGATACTCCAGCGGCACGTCGCCCAAGCCGCGGTAGCAAATCGTGGGAGAATCTTCGGTTGCGTCAACGTCGTACTGGCCGACAACCAACTCGGTGTCGCTCGTTGCCCGATTGATCGTGACACACGGCACGACGAGAAAGACGGTGGGCGAGGCCGGGCGGCGCTCGGCCAGGTCGGCCACGGCCCGGGCCGCTTGAAGCCGTGCGTTGGCGACCGCAGTGAACAAGGCCTGGTCGACCGGCGAGATGAGCCGGGCATTGCGAAGCATGTCGATCCGGTCGATGCCGCCGGCGAGAAACGTCTGCCGCAAGTCTTCCACGGCCGGCAACGCACTGCCCTCGATCAACGCCGCCAGCGCCCCGCAGCAATGCGACTCGGCCCCGTAGCGCGAGAGCGTGCCGTACTCGACGTTGCCCGGCGTCGCGCGAACCGCCGCGTGGGAGTTGATTTTCACGATCATCAGCTTCGTCGTCTCGCGCACATCGGGCGACGCGTAATGTCCTTCGGCGACGTGAATCGCGCCGGGTTCGTAACGCGCGCCCAGATTCATCGTATGGAACGCGGCGCGCCGGCCGGGCTTCAACGACGAAGTCATCGCCTCGGCCAATACGTGCTGAAAGACTTCGACGCATTCCCATTCGGTCTCGTCGCTGCACGTGATGTGATACGTGCCGGCAATCGGCCGATCGAACGACTGGGCGAAAGAGAGGACGGCTTGGGCAACTTCCGGCATGCCGGCTTCCATGCCGATCAAATCGTGTAATGGGCACATGGGGAGAGACTATCGTTGTGGGACCGCGTCAAGAAAAGACGGCAAAAGGAAGACGGCAGCCGTCCGGCCGACGCATCCGGCGCCGACGTCCGTTCGTGCCATCGTAGCAGCCTTGGCGACATCTGGGAAGCGTTCGGCCACCGAGAGCACTCTGGGCGGGGGTACGCCCTACGGCGAGTGCTCGCCAACACGGGCTGTGCCTGCCTGTTTTCTAAACGGACACGTGTTGTTCCGCGTCTTCTTTCCGGCCCGTCTCGGCGTCGCGCGAGACCACCGCAGTCAACGGTTGTGTCTTCGTGCCGTCGTGGAAATGAACGCAATTCCGACCGGCCGCCTTCGATTGATAAAGCGCCGCGTCGACGCGGCTGAGCAAGGTGGCGACTGTGTCTTCGTTCCTGATTTCGGCCGTCCCCGCGCTGATCGTCATCGAGGTCTCTTGATCGTCACCCTGCAAATTATCCTCGATCGCCGCGCGCATCCGACCGGCGACAAGGTTGGCGTCGGCCAAGGTCGTGCCGGGCAAGGTGACGGCGAACTCTTCACCACCATACCGCGCGACCAGGTCCATTTCCCGGGCGTTGGCTTGAAGAATCTCGGCTACCCGGGCCAGCAGTTCATCGCCCGAAGGATGCCCGTAGGTGTCATTCCAACGCTTGAAATGATCTAGATCGAGCAGGATGACCGAGAAGACTCGTCCTTGACGTTGATAGGCGGCGTAGCACCGGTTGATTTCGTCGTTGAAGGCTCGCCGGTTGACCAACCGGGTGAGCGAGTCGGTGCGTGCTTCAGCCGCGTGGGCTTCGAGCGTTTCCGACTGTTCTTTCAACTTGTTCTCCGCCAGATTCAAATGCTCGCGAATCTTGCTGTTGGCCACCAAGAGCTTCGTCAAGGACGTGGCGACCAACTCCGTATCGTCCGTCACGGCCACCGCAAGACCGTTGTTGAATTCCGTGAGATACTCGTTGTGTTCGTCCATGTCGGCCGACACATTGTCGATCAGCGTGTGCAGGTCGTTAAGCACCTCGCGCGCCAATTTGCGATCGCTTTCGGTACGCCGCAGTTGCCGATGGGCCTCGTACCAATGAGCACACCAACCTCCGATAAAGCCAATCCCGACAATCAGAGCCAAAAAAATCAGGTTCAGAAGAAGAAGTAACGATGTCATGGTTTACCCTCGTTTTCCAGGAGGCGAGATCTCCCTGTTAGGACGGCCGGTTGGTCTCAAGGCGAAAGACGTGCCTTTTCCCAAACCGGGTACTCTCGTCTTGGTCGTTGTGGTCCGCGGCTGAAGGCCTTTATTCCATGGTCGTGTACGACATGACGACAGGCCGGAAACTAGTGGCACATTCCCCCCATTGGAACCGCAGTACCCAACTCTAGCTTGTTCTCGTGCCGAAGCGGCCGATTCTGGGCTTGCGGCCGAACCGTGCCTATCGAGAACCAAGAGGGTGAGCCGATTGGACCGATCTTGCCGACGGAAACCACGTGTATTGGGTAGGGGGGTTTGATTTCGTGGGAGCCGGGCGCGTCGAAAAAGCCGTCGCGCCGAACGCCGGGCTCCCTGCTGTGGTCAACCCGTCGGTTGCCTCAGACCGTTCCCATCCCTCGTTCAAACGCACTCTGATCCCGCTGATAGA
>JAFGIR010000387.1 GCA_016929515.1 Pirellulales bacterium
GACGCGCCCGAGGTCGA
Organism: Pirellulales bacterium; assembly: GCA_016929515.1. Classification (GTDB taxonomy): domain Bacteria; phylum Planctomycetota; class Planctomycetia; order Pirellulales; family Thermoguttaceae; genus UBA11386. The sequence goes on from JAFGIR010000387.1 coordinate 18, forward strand.
CGAACTGGTTTACGTCACGGGCGAGAACCTCCGGCCGGGGCAAATCGTGCCTTGCGAGATTGTCGCGGCCCGAGAATATGATTTAATAGCGGTCGCCGTCGGCCAACCGAAGTGAAAGGGAGCACGCATGTCGAAAGCCAAGAATCAAGCAGAGAACTCGGCCCGGCCGTCGTTGTCGAAGTCGGTGCTGAACGTTCCCAACCAGTTGACCATGATTCGGCTCCTTCTGTCGTTGGTGATGTTCGTGCTGATCGCGCTGGAATACTATTTCGTCGGCATGATCGTGTTCATCATCGCCGCCGGGACCGATTGGCTCGACGGCTACTGGGCACGCAAGTACGGCCAAATCACCGTTTTGGGGCGAATCCTCGATCCGTTCGCCGACAAGATAATCATCTGCGGGTCGTTCGTTTTTCTCGTGGCCGTGCCCGCCATGACCGAGACCCCCTGGGCGCTCCGCGCATGGATGGTCGTCATCGTCATCGCCCGTGAATTGTTGGTCACCACGTTGCGCAGCGTGATCGAACGGCAAGGGGGCGATTTTTCGGCGCGATGGTCGGGCAAATGGAAGATGGTCCTGCAGTGCATCGCCGTCGGAACCAGCCTGTTCTATCTCTCCTACGCCGAGCCAAACACGAACGCGCCGCCATGGTCCTGGTGGCTGATGGTGCTTTCGATCTGGTCGGCCATGGCGCTAACGGTCTACTCAGGCTTGGTCTATATTTTGGCCGCCATTCGTATCCTCCGGTCGTAGCCGCCGGAAAAACCTACGCGGTCGTCTGCTCATGGAACAACCCCCCACCGTTCTACCGTTGGCGTCGAGCATCTTGGTTTGTCTACTCCTCTGGGGCACGTTGACCGCTTGGGTCGTCGTTGGGGGCCGAATCAAGCAAAGGAAGCCGTTGCTCCGGGTCGAACCGCAGCGGGACGTCCCTTGGCGTGGAATCGACTTGCTGGCGATCCTCGTCGTTCACACCATGGGCGGACTCGTCCTGCTCCAAATTGCCCTAGCGGTCTTTGGCCCCGAGGCCACGCGGTCGGTTCTCGTGGAAAACCCGAGCGATTTGCAAAGAAGCCACGAGCTCGTGCGTGTTCTTTCCGAAGCCAGTTGGCCGGTGATCGTCGCGTGTGTCGTCATGGCGGTTGTCATCGCCCCGATCACCGAAGAATTCCTCTTTCGCCTGCTTCTTCAGGGTTGGCTTGAAAAGGTCGATCGACGGCTTCGACCGAGATGGCCTGCCCTGGGGCGACTGTTTCGCTGGGGCACGCTTCCGGTCCTCACGGCGTCGTTCCTCTTCGCTTCGCTCCACTACCGGGGCGAAGTCCGCCAATACGATACCAACTTCCTCCTGTTCTTAATGGCGGGCAACGCCCTGGTTACCTTGTTCACCGTGGCAGTAGCCGTCGCGATGATGCGTTGGGTGCGCGGGGCAACCTGGGCCGACCTGGGCTGGGTGCCCAGGCGGTTTCTCTCCGACGTCGTGCTCGGGCTGGTCAGTTTCATGACCATCGCGATGCCAATCTACTCGATCCAGATCGCGCTGACCTCCCTCCTCCCCAAGGAGTTCTCCCCCGATCCCATCACGCTTTTCTTTTTCGCGTTGGTCTTGGGCACACTCTATTTGCGAACCCATCGCATCGTCCCGTCGATCGTCGCCCATATGGCTTTGAACGCCAGCAGCTTACTCCTTTTGTGGGCAAGCTGCTAAGAGCCTGAGCCGTTAACTGTCATCCTGAGCGTAGCGAAGGATCTCGTGTTGTGTGGACGAGATCCTTCGCTACGCTCAGGATGACAGCGGTGGGTGAACGAGATCCTTCCCATCTGCCCGTTTTCGGCTTGTTTTGCCGGGCCATTGGGGGCACGAATTTCCGCCTTGACACACGGCCAAAAATCGAGACAATCCCCAAACCCTTTCGGAGAATGAGCAAGGAGGCTCATTCCGGTCGACATTGTTCGGTTTCGACCGACACGACCCGGCCGACATGTCCCGTCGCGTGTCGCGCTGCTTGAGAATGTCCCGTGTGGCCATTGGACCCGCTTGGGCGCACTTGTCCGAAAATCCGGACAGGCCGCTCCTCGAACGTGGGACTTTGGCAATGCAAGGCGTAGTAGGCAAGGAGGCCGCTAGCCGTGCAGGTTCGTCCTGATCGCCGCTGCCAAGTCAGCTTGCGCAAGCTGTTTCCGGAAGCCAACCTGGTTGGTTGCCGCGACATCAGCGTGGCCGGCTGCGTCTGCGACAGCCAACGCGTCGAGTTGGGCGATCTGTTCGTGGCCATCGCCGGCACCCAACACGACGGCCATCGGTTCATCGCCGAGGCGATTCATCGCGGTTGTTCGGCCATCCTCAGCGAACGCCCCCTGCCTGAGGCTACCGTGCCGGTGTGCATTGTGTCGAACACGCGGGCCGCCTACGGGCAACTCTGCCAGAGTCTCGCCGGCAACCCGAGTCGGCAACTGAAAACGATCGGCGTGACGGGCACGAATGGAAAAACGACCACGAGTTGCCTGATCGCGCGGATGCTGGCCCACTCGGGCATTAAGGTCGGCCTGCTGGGCACGCTGGGCTGCTTCGACGGCCAGCGATGCGACGAGGCGTCGATGACCACGCCCCCGGCCGACCAGTTGGCCGACTACCTGTCGAGGATGGTCAAAAACAAGTGTACTCACGCCGTGATGGAGGTCTCCAGCCACGCGTTGGCCCAGTCGCGACTGGCGGGCATTGCGCTCGACACGGTCTGCGTGACCAACGTTCGGCGCGACCATCTCGACTATCACAAGACGATCGAAGACTATCGACTGACGAAATCGAAGGCGCTCGATTACCTCTCGCCCGAGGGGCTCGCGGTGCTCAACGCCGACGATCCGACCTCGGCCGCCCACCTGTCGAAAATCGACGGGCCCGTGCTGACGATTGCGGTCCACGGCGCGGCCGAGATCACCGGCACGCTCGTGGAACGCTATCTGAGCGAACAGACGTTTCTCTTGACCGCCGGAAGCGACACAATCCCGGTCCGCACCCGGATGATCGGGCTGCACCACGTCTACAACTGCCTCGAAGCGGCGGCCGTCGGATTGGCCCATGGACTGGACCTGCCCAGCGTGGTGCGTGGGCTCGAAGCGGTCGAGTACATCCCGGGACGCTTGCAGCGAATCGAGTGCGGCCAGCCGTTCGGCGTGTTTGTCGACTATGCCCATACGCCCGACGCCCTTTCGGGATGCTTGCGAGCGTTGCGCGGCGTGGTCGAAGGCCGTTTGATTTGCGTGTTCGGCGCCGGCGGCGATCGCGACCGCGAAAAACGCCCACTGATGGGCCGCGCGGTCGAGGCGAACTGCGACCTGGCCGTGCTCACAAGCGACAATCCCCGATCGGAGGATCCTCGGGCAATCGTCAGCGAGTTGCTCAGCGGGTTCAACACCCCGGCATCGGCACGGGTGATCGTCGATCGGCGCGAAGCGATCCACTCCGCCTTGGCGGAAGCCCGCCCCGGCGACTGCGTTTTGATTGCCGGCAAGGGGCATGAACAGACTCAGGTTGTTGGGACAGAAAACCTCCCTTTCGATGATTACGAAATCGCGACCGGCTGGCTCTACGAGAACCTCCCGGCGGCGATCTAGATAACGGCCAAGAATTCCATGATGAAGATGACTTCTCCGACTTTACACGACCTGTGCGAAGCCATCGGCGGCCGATTGTCGATCGACGGCCCGCCACCCTACGGCCAACCGCTGGGTCCCATCGCCACCGATAGCCGGCGCGTCAATCAGGGCGACCTCTTTTGGGCACTTCGCGGGCCGAGCTACGACGGCAACGACTACGTCAACGAAGCATTCGAGCGGGGCGCGGCCGGCGCCATCGTCGCCAGGCCGACGGCGCCGCCCGCGGGCCGCTGGGCCATCGAGGTCCACGACACCCAACCGGCCCTTTGGAACTGGGCTCAATCGAAACGCCGCCGTTTCACCGGCACGCTAATTGCCGTGACCGGCAGCGTCGGGAAGACGACCACGCGGCAGATGATCCACACTGTCTTGCGGCGTCATCTGAAGGGAACCGCCAGTCCTCGCAACTACAACAACTATTTCGGCGTGCCGCTGAGCATGCTGGCCGTTGAACCGGATCACGATTACGCCGTGCTTGAGTTGGGCGCGAGCAGCCGTGGCGAAATCGCCGCATTGGCCGACTTGTGCGCCCCAAAGATCGGCGTGATTACCCACGTCGGCGACGCCCATCTCGGCGGATTCGGCAGCCGGCGCGGAGTGGCCGAAGCGAAGGCCGAGCTGCTCGCTTCGCTTCCGCCCGACGGTCATGCCGTCCTCGTCGACGATCCGTTCGTCCGACGAGTCGCCGGCCGTTGTCGAGCGCCGATCGCTTGGGTCGGACGCGGCACGGGCAACGACGTGATGGCCGACGAAGTGGCCAGCGTCGGCGGGCAACTCGAATTCCAAGTGGCCGGATGCCCGTTTCGCATCCCGGTCTGGGGACGCCACCATCTGAACGCGGCCTTGGCCGCCGTGGCGGTCGGCCGGTTGCTCGGCTTGGACCTGCCCGAGATGGCCGACGCCCTGTCCGACTTCAACCCCGTGCCCATGCGGTGTGAAGTGCTCGATCTGCGTGGCGCGACGGTGATCAACGACGCGTACAACGCCAACCCGGCGTCGATGCGCGCGGCGTTGGAGTTGGTGCGCGATTTCGACACGTCGGGCCGGCGAATCATCGTCTGCGGCGACATGGCCGAACTGGGCGACGAATCCACGTGGCACCATTTTCGTCTCGGACGCGACGTCGTGACCGTCTGCGGCGCCGATTTGCTGATTGCCTGCGGCCAATTCGCTCGACCCGTGGTCGATGGTGCCCGCGCGGCCGGAATGCCCACGACGCGGACCATTCCCTGCGCCACGCCCGAGGAGGCTCTGCCCTATTTGGGTCAGGCCATTCTGCCGGGCGACGTGGTGCTGGTGAAGGGATCGCGAAGCATGAACATGGAACGCGTCATCGAGGCCTTTCGCTGCTATCCGCGGCGGCGACGAAGCGCCTGAGACAATTTTGAAGAAAACAGGAGACACTCAACCGTCTCGACAAACCATTAAAAAGTCCCGTCGATCGTGTCCGAGTTTGCGGGAATTCGGGCACGGCCCTTCCTCCTGGGTCGGAGCATTACCTTGCCGGATAATGGCGGCTTCTGGGTCAGCCGCTGCCGGCGAGAGCTTCACGACGGGACTTCAGACTGAGCGCCGGAGCGGCGCACGCGCCGCTCCGGTTGCTCAGGGATACAAAGTCGGCCGGCAGGTTCCCCGGCCAGCCCTCTTTCGCTTCCGTCCGAAAACATGCTGAATGACCGTCGCGTCGGGCCATGGTCGTTCAGCATTTTGTTGTTTCAGGTGTTTGACGAGTTCTCCCCATGTTTGTCTGGCTGCTGCGCTGGCTTTCCGACGCGTGCTGCTCGCTTCATCTGGCCGCATTCGAGAAGATCACGTTTCGCGGCGCGGTGGCGGCCACGGTCGCCTTTGCCTTGTCGCTCCTGTTGGGCCCCCGCATGATCGGCTGGCTGCGGCGACGTTTTCGCGAGCCGATCAAGAGCGATTCGCCGCGGATCCGCCGTCTGCACCAATCGAAAGAAGCCACGCCGACGATGGGCGGTCTGTTCCTGGTGACCGGTCTGCTCGCCGCGCTGGTGCTTCTGGCCGATCTGGAAAATCCTTTGGTCCAAGTGGCCATTTTTGTCACCGTGGGGCTAGGCTTCGTCGGGGTGGTCGACGATTTGATGAAGCTGCGCCATGCGTCCAACGGCATTTCGGCCCGGGCCAAATTGTCCGGTCAACTCGCGGTGGCTTCGGTCGCCGCCGTGTGGGTCTACTCCTATCATCTAGAAAGCGCCGTCCAAC